>NZ_CP027792.1:2694445-3026436 GCF_003013695.1 Pulveribacter suum
GCTTTGCAAGCAAATAAGCTGTCAAACCCAGGCGGATCAAGCGCCAGCAGCTCCTCTTTTAATAGCATCCATGGATCAGCCGGCGCGGCCGGCGGGCGCGGGTGCCACTTCCACCAGGCGGGCGGCGGCGGCGCGCAGCGGCTGCATCTGGCGGCAGACCTGGGCCAGCTGCAGGTGCAGCAGTGCAGGCTCGTCATCCGCGGCGGGCGGGCGCTCCAGCGTCTGCGCCCAGGCGTCGGTGTCGCCCTGGACCGCCGCGGGCGGCAAATGCGCGCGCAGCGCCTGGGCCAGCGCGTCGATCTGCCCGGCCAGGCCGCCGGCGATGCGGGCGGCCTCGCCGCCTGGCGGCGCGCCGCCTGCAGGCACCAGCTGCAGGTCGCGGTGTGCGCCCAGCGCCGACAGGTGGCCCAGCAGCGTGTGCGTGCTCACCAGCAGGTCCAGCCCGGCGCGCGCATGGCGGCGCACCCAGGGCGGCTCGCGCAGCATGTGCGACAGCGTGGCCGACAGCGCCGCATCGGCGTTGTGCGCGCGCCGGCGCGCCACGCGATAGGCCAGGTCGTCGGCACGGCCGCTGGCGTATTGCTGGGTGATCTGGCGCAGGTATTCGGCGCAGGCGGCCAGCGCGTCGGCGGCGGCCGCGCCCAGGCGCCGGCCCTGCCAGTCGGGCAGCACCAGCAGCAGCGCCGCGGCGGCGATGGCGGCGCCCACCACGGTGTCCAGCAGGCGCGGCACGATCAGCGCGTAGCCCGCGCCCGTGCCGTGGTTGAACAGCATCAGCACCATCAGCGTGACGGCGGCCGTGGCCGTGACGTAGCGCTGCGTGCGCGTGAGAAAGAACACCACGCCCCCGCCCACCGCCAGCAGCGCCTGCACGGTCAGCTGCGGAAACAGCCGCATCAGCGCCCAGCCCAGCACCAGCCCCAGCACCGTGCCGCCGACGCGCTGCGCCAGCCGCGAGACCGTGGCGCCGTAGGTGGGCTGGCAGACGATGAGCGTGGTCATCATGATCCAGTAGCCGTGCGCCGGGTCGGCCAGCTGCATGGCGAGCCAGGCCGCGCCCAGCGCCAGCGACAGCCGCACGGCGTGGCGAAACAGCGCCGAGCGCACGTGCAGCTGCGAGCGCACGCGGCCAAAGGCCTCGGCCAGCGAATGCGGCGCCTGGTCGGCCAGCGCCAGGTCGCCGCGCAGCGGGCTGACCAGCGGCTCGGTGGCAGCCGCCAGCTGCGCGCCCAGGCGGTCCAGGTTGCGCGCCACGGCGCGCAGCGAGCGCAGCGGCCGCTGCCAGTCGCTTTGCTGCTGGCGGCGCAGCCAGGCCAGCGAATCGTGCAGGTCGGCCAGCGCCTGGCCATGCCCGGCCTGTACCGCCGGCGGGCGGTTCGCGCGCAGCGCCTGCCCCAGCTGGATGCAGGCCGCGCCCTGCAGCAGCAGCACGCGCTGGCAGCGGTACAGCACGTCGCTGTGAAACAGCACCTCCGTCCATTCGCCGTAGGCGTAGTGCGAGGCGCTGGCGCGCTCGTGAATGTCCTGGGCGATGAAGTACAGCCGCAGCAGCTCGGCCAGAGCGCCCTGCGGCGCCTGGCCAGGGCGGGTGCGCGCCAGGATGCTTTCCTTGGCGCTGTTGAGCGCGGCCACCACGCGCGCGTTGACCTGGGCCAGCGCCAGGCGGCGGGCATGCATGTCCACGCCCCGCACGGGCTCGAACACGCTGGCCTTCAGGCGCAGGTAGGCACCCAGCTGCGCGTACAGCCCGGCCAGCGCGTGGCGCACGGGCAGCAGCGGCGCGGCCGCGCTCCACAGCACCGACAGCAGGCCGTACCAGGCCGCGCCGGCCAGCAGTAGCGCCGCCACGGTGGTGGCGGGCAGGCCGCCCTGCGGGCTGCCGGTCTCGCTGATGGCGGCGTACAGCGCCATGATGATGGTGGCCGCGGCAATGGCCCGGTAGCGCCCGCCCACGGCGCCCAGCAGCGTGAAGACGAAGCCGCAGGCCAGCAGCGCCGCCAGCGTGGCCAGCGGATGCGCGACCAGCCCGGTGATGCCAAAGCCCACGGCGCCAAAGCACGCCAGCATGACGGCCAGGGCCTTCAGGCGCCCGCGCCAGCTGTCGTCCACCTCGGACAGGGCGCTGGCCAGCGCGCCCAGCAGCAGCGGCACCATCAGGTCGCCGCGCCCGCTGGCCATGCCCAGCGCCATGACGCCGGCCAGCGCCAGCGTCAGCCGGGCGGCGTAGGCCCAGGCGATCTCGGCGCCCAGGCGCTGCAGCCACTGCGCGGTGAAGGCCTCCACGGCGGCCTCAGCCCGTGTTGCGCAGCCCGGCGGCGATGCCGTTGATGCAGATGTGGATGCCGGTCTGCACCCGCTCGTCGCCCTGGCCGGCGCGCCAGCGGCGGATCAGCTCCACCTGCAGGTGGTGCAGCGGGTCGATGTAGGGAAAGCGGTGGCGGATGGAGCGCGCCAGGGCCGCATTGCCGGCCAGGCGCTGGCGCTCGCCAGTGATGCGCGCGAGCGCCTCGGCCGTGCGGTGCCACTCGGACTCGATGGCGCCGAACACGCGCCGGCGCAGGCGGGCGTCGGGCACCAGTTCGCTGTAGCGCGAGGCCAGCGCCAGGTCGCTCTTGGCCAGCACCATGTCCATGTTGGACAGCAGGGTGTGAAAGAACGGCCACTGGCGGTACATCTTCTGCAGCAGCTGCAGGCGGGCCTTGGCGTCCTGGCCGGGGGCCTTGACGAAGGCCTCCACCGCCGCACCAAAGCCGTACCAGCCCGGCAGGGTGAGGCGGCACTGGCCCCAGCTGAAGCCCCAGGGGATGGCGCGCAGGTCCTCGATCTTCTGGCTGGCCTTGCGCGAGGCCGGGCGCGAGCCGATGTTGAGCTCGGCGATCTCGCGGATCGGCGTGGCGCTGAAGAAATACTGCGTGAAGCCCGGCGTCTCATAGACCAGCGCGCGGTAGGCGGCCATGCTGGCGCGCGACAGCTCCTCGGCCGCGGCCAGGAAGGCATCGCTGGCCGGCTTGGTGGGCTGCAGCAGCGTGGCCTCCAGCGTGGCGGCGACGAGTGTTTCCAGGTTGCGCCGGCCGATCTCGGGGTTGGCGTATTTCGACGCGATCACCTCGCCCTGCTCCGTCAGGCGGATCTGCCCGCGCACGGTGCCCGGCGGCTGCGCCAGGATGGCCTGGTAGCTGGGCCCGCCGCCGCGGCCCACGGTGCCGCCGCGGCCGTGGAACATGCGCAGGCGCACAGGGGGCGCGGGCCGGGCGGCCTCGTTCATCTCGTCGAACAGAGCCACCAGCGCGATCTCGGCGCGGTACAGCTCCCAGTTGCTGGTGAAGATGCCGCCGTCCTTGTTGCTGTCGCTGTAGCCCAGCATGATGTCCTGCAGCGCGCCGCTGGCGCGCACCAGCTGCGCCACGCCGGGCAGCGCATAGAACTCGCGCATGATGGGCGCGGCATTGCGCAGGTCTTCGATCGTCTCGAACAGCGGCACCACGATGAGCTGCACGCACGCGTCGCTGTCGCCCAGGGTGCCCTGCATCAGGCCCGCTTCCTTTTGCAGCAGCAGCACCTCCAGCAGGTCGCTCACCGTCTCGGTGTGGCTGATGATGTAGTGGCGGATGGCTTCGCGCCCGTAGCGCTGCAGCAGCGCGCGGGCAGTCTCGAAGATCGCCAGCTCGCCCTGCGTGTGCTCGCTGTAGCGCGCCCCCACCACGCGCAGCGGGCGGGCATCGCCCAGCAGCTGCAGCAGCAGCGCGCGGCGCTCGGGCTCGCCCAGGCGGGGGTAGTCCGGTTCGACGCGGGCCAGTGCCAGCAGCTCGGCCACCACGCGCTCGTGCTGGTCCGAGCTTTGGCGCAGGTCCACCGTGGCCAGGTGAAAGCCGAACACTTCCACCGAACGCATCAGCGGCGCGAGCCGCTCGGAGGTGAGCGCCGCCCCCTGGTGCGAGCGCAGCGAGGCCTCGATCACGCGCAGGTCAGCCAGGAACTCCTGCGCGCTGTCATAGGGGCTGTGCGGCGCGACGGCGTGGCGCGCGGCCTCGGTGCCAGTCAGGTTTCGCAAGGTGGCCGCCAGGCGGGCGTAGATGCCGGTCAGCGCGCGGCGGTAGGGCTCGTCCTGGCGGTGGGCGCTGGTGTCAGGCGAGCGCTCGGCCAGCTGCTGCATCTCGGGCGAGACCTGAACCAGGTTGCTCGACAGCGACAGCTCGCGCCCCAGCTGGTGCACCTCGGTCAGGTAGTGGCGCAGGGCCACCTCGCCCTGGCGCGACAGGGCCAGCGACAGCGTGGCGGCGCTCACGTTGGGGTTGCCGTCGCGGTCGCCGCCGATCCACTGGCCCATGCGCAAGAAGCTGGCGACCGGGTGCTGCGCGCCCAGCTCGCGCTCCAGCTCGGCGTAAATGCGCGGGATCTCGGTGAGGAAGGTGGATTCGTAGTACGACAGCGCGTTCTCGATCTCGTCGGCCACCGTGAGCTTGCTGTAGCGCAAGAGGCGCGTTTGCCACAGCTGCGCCACGCGGGCGCGCAGCTGCGCCTCGTTGGCGGCCAGCTCGCGCGGGGTCAACGTGTCGCGCGCGGCCTTGTACAGCTGGGCGCGGGTGGCGATCTCGTCCCTGCCGGCCAGCAGCTGGGCGATGCCGCGTTCGGCGTCCAGGATGCTCTTGCGCTGCACCTCGGTCGGGTGGGCGGTAAGCACCGGCGCCACGTAGGCGGCGGCCAGCGTCTCGGCCACGGCGCGGGGGGCAATGCCGGCCCAGCGCAGGCGCGCCAGCGCCACTTCGATGCTGCCTTCCTGGGTGCTGCCGGCGCGCTCGTGCACGGTGCGGCGGCGGATGTGGTGGCGGTCCTCGGCCAGGTTGGCCAGGTGGCTGAAATAGGTGAAGGCCCGGATCACGCTCACCGTCTGGTCGCCGGTGAGGGACTTGAGCAGTTTTTTGAGCGCCCGGTCGGCCTCCTGGTCAGCGTCGCGCCGGAAGGCTACCGACAGCTTGCGCACCTGCTCGACCAGGTCATAGGCGGCCACGCCCTCCTGCTCGCGGATCACGTCGCCCAGGATGCGCCCGAGCAGGCGGATGTCCTGCATCAGTGGCTGGTCCTTGCTGGCGGCGCGGCGGGCGGGGGCGGTCGGGGCGGGCGCGCCGGCGTCGGCGGCCTGGTCTGCGGGAGCGTTCATGCGCGGGAGTCTCCTGATGCGCCGCACGCAGGTGGGAGGAGGTGCGAAGGGGCGCGGCGGCGCGGCTGTTGCAGCGCAGCATGCTAGCATCCCGCGCTGCCCTGGCCGCCGGCCGCCGGGGCTGCGAGACACCGTTTTTTTCGATGAATTCCTCCCGCCCAGCCCCCCCTTCTTCCATCGTGATCGCCACGCGCGAAAGCCAGCTGGCCCTGTGGCAGGCCGAGCACGTGCAGCAGCTGCTGACGGCGCGCGGCCACACCGTGCAACTGCTGGGCATGACCACCCGCGGCGACCAGATCCTGGACCGCAGCCTGTCCAAGGTGGGCGGCAAGGGCCTGTTCGTGAAGGAGCTGGAGGTGGCGCTGGAAGAAGGCCGCGCCGACATCGCCGTGCACTCCCTCAAGGACGTGCCCATGGAGCTGCCGGGCGGCTTCGCCCTGGCCTGCGTGATGGAGCGCGAGGACCCGCGCGACGCCTTCGTGTCCAACCGCTACGCCGCGCTCGCCGACGTGCCGCAGGGCGGCGTGGTCGGCACCTCCAGCCTGCGCCGCCAGGTGCTGCTGCAGGCGCTGCGCCCGGACTTGAAGATCGAGCCGCTGCGCGGCAACGTCAACACCCGCCTGCGCAAGCTCGACGAGGGCCAGTACGACGCCATCGTGCTGGCCGCCGCCGGCCTCAAGCGCCTGGGCCTGGCCGAGCGCATCCGCGCCACCTTCACGCCCGAGCAGATGCTGCCCGCCGCCGGCCAGGGCGCCCTGGGCATCGAGGTGCGCGCCGCCCGCGCCGATCTGTTCGATGCCCTGGCCCCGCTGGCGCACCAGCATACCTGGCTCACCGTGACGGCCGAGCGCGCCGTCAGCCGCGCCATGGGCGGCAGCTGCTCCATGCCGCTGGCCGCGCACGGCCAATGGGCAGGCGACACGCTGCAGCTGCGCGCCGCCTGGGGCGACGTGCAGGCCCGCGTGCCGCTGGTGCGCGCCCAGGGCCAGGCGCAGGTGCGCACGCTGGAGCAGGCCGACGCGCTCGGCCTGGCCGTGGCGGCGCAGCTGCGCGAGGGCGGAGCCACCGGAGCCGGCACCCCTTGAATTGCGCCCCCCGCGCCCTCGTCACCCGCCCCGCGCACGACGCGGCGCAGTGGGTGCGCGACCTGGCGGCCCAGGGCGTCGTCGCCCAGGCCCTGCCGCTGATCGGCATCCGCAGCGTGGCCGCCCCGGTGCTGGCCCAGGCACTGCAGCAGGCCCGCGCCGCCGCTCCCGGCTATCGCGCGCTGATGTTCGTCAGCGGCAATGCCGTCACGCATTTTTTTGAGCCAAATGTGGCTCTAGCCCTTACTGGGCAAGCGCCAGCAGCTATCAATACCAGAGCATGGGCACCCGGCCCTGGCACCGTGCAGGCGCTGCTGGCCGCCGGCATGCCCGCCGCGCGCATCGACGCGCCGCCGGCCAGCAGCGCGCAGTTCGACTCCGAGGCGCTGTGGCCCGTGGTGGCGCCGCAACTGAAAGCTGGCGACTGCGTGCTGATCGTGCGTGGCGCCAGCGCCCCGGCGGCACCCGGAGGCAGTGGCCGGGAATGGCTGGCCGCCCGCCTGGCCGAGGCTGGCGTGCAGGTGGACTTCGTCGCCGCCTACGAGCGCTGCGCCCCGGCGCTGGACGCGAGCGCCCTGGCGCTGGCGCGCCAGGGCGCACAGGACGGGTCGCTGTGGCTGCTGAGCAGCTCCGAGGCGCTGGCGCACCTGGCGCAGGCCCTGCCCGGCCAGGACTGGCAGCGCGCCCGCGCGCTGGCCACGCACCCGCGCATCGCCCAGGCGGCGCGGGCCACCGGTTTCGGCCAGGTCCACGAGTGCCGCCCGGCGCTGGCGGACGTGGCCGCGTCGATAAAATCCCTGCATGCCCGCTGAGCCTTCGACCGAGCTGATCGCCCCCCCTGCCGCGCCGCCTCCGGCGCCCGGCGCCGGCCCGCGCCTGGCGCTGCTGGTGCTGGGCGTGGTGGCTGCCGCGGCGTTGGCCAGCTCGGTGCTGCTGTGGCAGCGCCTGTCGTCCATCCAGGAGCAGCTGGCTCGCCAAAGCGCCGACTCTGGCACCCAGGCCATCGAGGCCCGCGCCATGGCGCGCGAGGCCCAGGAGCTGGCACGCGATGCCACCGCGCGCCTGGCGCTGACCGAGGCGCGCGTGGCCGAAGTGGCGCTGCAGCGCAGCCAGCTCGAAGAGCTGATGCACAGCCTGTCGCGCACCCGCGACGAGAACCTGGTGGTGGACGTCGAGGCCGCCCTGCGCCTGGCGCAGCAGCAGTCGCAGCTCACCGGCAGCCTGCAGCCGCTGGTGGCCGCGCTCAAGGGCGCCAGCCAGCGCATCGAGCGCGCCGCCCAGCCGCGCCTGGCGCCGCTGCAGCGCGCCCTGGCCCAGGACCTGGAGCGGCTGCAGCGCGCCAGCGTCACCGACACCGCCGGCCTGCTGGTGCGCATCGACGACCTGGCGCGCCAGGTCGATGAACTGCCGCTGTCCAACGACGTCGGCCCGGCCCATGGGGGGCGCCCGCCGGCCGCCGCGCCGGCGCCCGGCGCATCGGGCGAAGCCGCCGAGCTGCCACGCTGGCAGGCTGCGCTGCGCACCGGCTGGGACGCGGTGCGCGACGAGGTGCGCGGGCTGGTGCGCGTGAGCCGCATCGACCGGCCCGAGGCCATGCTGCTTGCGCCCGAGCAGGCCTTCTTCCTGCGCGAGAACCTCAAGCTCAAGCTGCTCAATGCCCGCCTGGCCCTGCTGACGCGCCGGCTGGACTCCGCCCGCACCGACCTGCAGGCCGTGCATGCCGGCGTGGCGCGCTACTTCGACCCGGCTTCGCGCCGCACGCAAGGCGCCCTGCAGGCCCTGGCGCAGCTGCAGTCCCACCTCAGGAGCGCCGAAATGCCCCCGCTGGACGACACCTTCGCCGCGCTGGCCACCGCGGCCGCGGGGCGCTGACGCGATGCGCGCCGCCCTGTGGCTGCTGGCCCTGTTCGGCGTCGCCGTCGCCGTGGCCCTGTTTGCCGGCAACAACCAGGGCACGGTCACCCTGTTTTGGCCGCCCTACCGGGTGGATCTGTCGCTGAACCTGGTGCTGATGCTGCTGGTGGGCGGCTTTGCGCTGCTGTATGCCGCGCTGCGCGGCACCGCCACGCTGCTGGAGCTGCCCGTGCGCGCTCGCCGCTGGCGGCTGATGCAAAAGGAGCGCGCCATGCACGCCGCGCTGCTGGACGCCATGGCCCAGCTGCTGGCCGGGCGCTTCCTGCGCGCCCGGCGCGCCGCCGAAGCGGCCATCGCCCAGGAGAGCGCCCTGGTTGACGCGCGCAGCGCCGTGCCGCACCGGCGCCGCCTGCGCACCCTGTCGCACATGCTGGCGGCCGAGGCCTCGCATGCGCTGCAGGACGGCGCCACCCGCGACGCGCACCTGCAAACGGCCCTGGACGGCGTGCCCGAGCGCGGCGCCGATGCCGAGCTGCGCGAGGGCGCCCAGCTGCGCTCGGCCCGCTGGGCCCTGGACGAAGGCGACGCGGCCAGCGCATTGGAGCGGCTGTCGGCCCTGCCCGTGGGCGCCGCGCGCCGCACCCTGGCCTTGCGCGCCCGCCTGAAGGCAGCGCGCCTGGACCGCCGCACCGCCGAAGCACTGGACACCGCCCGGCTGCTGGCCAAGCACCATGCCTTCTCGCCGGCAGCGGCGGCCAGCATCGTGCGCAGCCTGCTGCTGGAACTGATCGAAGGCGCCCACGACACGGCGCAGCTCCAAAGCATCTGGCAGGGCCTGGAGCCCGCTGAGCGCGCCATGCCCGACGTGGCAATGCAGGCCGCGCAGCGCCTGGCGGTACTGGGCGGGGAGCCGGCGCAGGTGCGCGCCTGGCTGCTGCCGGTGTGGGAACGCCTGGCCGAGCCGGGCGCATCCGCGCTGCCCGAGCACCAGGCACTCAGGCTCATCGCCGTGCTGCAGGACAACCTGGATGGGCTGGACGGACCCTGGCTGGCCCGCATCGAGGCCGCCAGCCAGTCGCGCCCGCGCGATGCACGGCTGCAATACCTGTCGGCCATGGCCTGCCTGCAGCGCGAGCTGTGGGGCAAGGCGCGCCAGCTGCTGGGTCAGGCCGCGCCCCAGCTGGCTGACCCGGCCCTGCGCGCCAGCGCCTGGCGCGCCCTGGCGCAGCTGGCCGAGCAGCGCGGCGACACCGACGAGGCGCTGCAGGCCTGGAAGCAGGCCGCCCAGGTCGGCCGCTAGTGCCTGCCGGCAGCGGCTTTCAGCGGCGCTTGCGCGGGCCCATGCCCAGGCCTTCCTTTTGCTTGGCGATGCGGTCGCGCTTGCGCTGGTCCATGCGCTCCATGGCACGGCGCTTGGTGTAGCCCGAAGTATCGGCCCAGATCCACCAGGCTGCCGTCAGGGCAAAGGGCGACAGCACCCACCACCATGACCACTGCGCCACGGGTCCGACCTCCAGGTATTTGAGCAGTATCAACAGCACGCCCAAAAGCAGGGTATACACAGCCACATCCTCCCATGCGGAGCGGGCTTTGCAGGCCTCCCGTCAACCGCGAACACTACAATCCGTTGAAGGTCAAAATGTACTTCAACCCCCACAGGAAAATCAGCATGAAGCGCACTCTCATCACCCTCGCCATGACGCTGTCGGTTGCCGTGCCCGCGATGGCCGATCAGGCCCTGGCCACGTCCAAGAACTGCATGGCCTGCCACGCCGTGGACAAGAAGCTGGTGGGGCCTGCCTACAAGGAAGTGGCCGCCAAGTACGCCGGCCAGGCCGGCGCGGCCGACAAGCTGGCCGAGAAGATCATGAAGGGCAGCTCCGGCGTGTGGGGCCCCGTGCCCATGCCCGCCAACGCCCAGGTCAACGCCGACGAGGCCAAGAAGCTGGCCACCTGGATCCTGGCGACCAAGTAAGAAGCAGCACGGCCGGGCCGCAGCGCCGGCCCGACGTGACAAAGCCGCAGCGCCTTGACAGGCGCTGCGGCTTTTTTGCTGGTGAGCGCCGGTGCCCGACTACAGGCGCAGCCCGGGCTCGATGCGCGGCGCGGCTGCATCGCCATGGCGGTGCAGCTGGTCCTCCAGCTGGCCCACGTAGGCGGCCGTGACATTGTCCGACTCCTGCACGCGGGCGTTCAGCCGCGCCTCCAGGGTGTCCATGCGCGCCAGCATCACGCTTTGCTGGGTCTCCAGAAAGCCGCGCAGCTCGGTAAAGCGCGAAGCCTCGGCCCGGTCGGCCAACTCGCGCTGGGCGGTCATTTCCTTGGAGTGGCGGCGCGTTTCCATCAGCACCGAGCCGTGCAGCGTCAGCACATAGGCCAAGAAGATGATGGCCATCACGCCGGTCAGCGCCAGCATGATGAGCCCCAGCGGTGCCTGGACCGTCGTCAGACCCAGCGATACCGTGGCAGGCATCGACAACGTGGGCCAGTTCAGCACGGCCAGCGCGGCGATGGCCAGCATGATGAGCACCAGGACAAGGGATCGCAGGTTCATGGGAAAAGCTCCTCGGCTGTTTGGGCAGACCGCTGTTGTACCCCATGACCTGCCTGTGCACGCCGCGCGCAAAGGCATTCGCGCAAGGCTCCTACAACAGGACGAAAAAAAGCCGCCCGGCCTTGCCGCGGGCGGCCTGCGCGGCTGGCGCCGCGCCTGGATCAGTGGTTCTGCGCCAACTGCTCCAGGATGGCGGGGTTCTGCCGGCACGTCACATCGGCTGCACCGATATGAGTGCCGTCGAATCCGGCGAGCGCTGCGCGCCGGCCACCTGCCGGTGGCCTCCCGGATCAGTTGTTCTCCGACAACTGATCCAAAATTGCCGGGTTCTCCAGCGTGCTCGTGTCCTGGGTGATGGTCTCGCCCTTGGCCAGCGAGCGCAGCAGGCGGCGCATGATCTTTCCCGAGCGCGTCTTGGGCAGGTTGTCGCCGAAACGGATGTCCTTCGGCTTCGCGATGGGGCCGATCTCCTTGGCCACCCAGTCGCGCAGCTCCTTGGCGATCTGCCTGGCCTCGTCGCCCATGGGGCGCGGGCGCTTGAGCACCACGAAGGCGCAGATGGCCTCGCCCGTCAGGTCGTCGGGACGGCCCACGACGGCGGCCTCGGCCACGATGTCGGACTTGGCCACCAGGGCAGACTCGATCTCCATGGTTCCCATGCGGTGGCCCGAGACGTTCAGCACGTCGTCGATGCGCCCGGTGACCCGGAAGTAGCCCGTCACCTTGTCGCGCACGGCGCCGTCGCCGGCCAGGTAAGCGCCGCGCATTTCCTCGGGGAAATAGGTCTTCTTGAACCGCTCGGGGTCGTTCCAGATGGTGCGGATCATGCTCGGCCAGGGCCGCGTGATGACCAGCATGCCGCCCGAGCCGTTGGGCATTTCCTGCCCGGTCTCATCGACCACGGCGGTGTAGATGCCCGGCAGCGGCAGCGTGCACGAGCCCGGCACCATGGGCGTGGCGCCCGGCAGCGGGTTGATGATGTGCCCGCCCGTCTCTGTCTGCCACCAGGTGTCCACCACCGGGCAGCGCTCGCCGCCGACGTTCCTGTAGTACCACATCCAGGCTTCCGGGTTGATGGGCTCGCCCACGCTGCCCAGCACGCGCAGGCGGGACAGGTCCCAGTTCTTCGGGTGCACCTTCTCATCGGAATCCGCCGCCTTGATCAGCGAGCGGATGGCCGTGGGTGCGGTGTAGAACACCGAGCACTTGTGGCGCTCGATCATCTGCCAGAAGCGCCCGGCGTGCGGATAGGTGGGGATGCCTTCGAAGATGATCTGCGTGCCGCCAGCGGCCAGCGGGCCATAGACCACGTAGGTGTGGCCGGTGACCCAGCCGATGTCGGCCGTGCACCAGAAGACATCTTCGGGCTTGAGGTCGAAGCTCCACTGCATGGTCAGCCTGGCCCACAGCAGGTAGCCGCCGGTGCTGTGCTGCACGCCCTTGGGCTTGCCGGTGGAGCCGCTGGTGTAGAGGATGAACAGCGGGTGCTCGGCCCCAACGGGCGTGGGCGCGCACTCGCTGCTTTGGCCCTGCAGGGCCTGGGCGAAGGTCTTGTCGCGGCCTTGCACCATGTTGCAGGCGGTGGCGGTGCGCTCAAAGACGAAGACGTTCTTCACGCATTCACAGCCGCCCATGGCCAGGCCGTCATCCACGATGGCCTTGAGCGGCAGTTCCTTGCCGCCGCGCACCTGGTAGTTGGCGGTGACCACAGCCACGGCCTGCGCGTCCACGATGCGCTCCTGCACGGCCTTGGCCGAAAAGCCGCCGAACACCACGCTGTGCGTGGCGCCGATGCGGGCACAGGCCTGCATGGCCACCAGGCCTTCCACGCCCATGGGCATGTAGATCAGCACGCGGTCGCCCTTGTTCACGCCGTGGGCCTTCAGGGCGTTGGCGAACTGGCTCACCCGCGTGAGCAGGTCGCGGTAGGTGTAGTGGGTGACCTTGCCGTCATCGGCCTCGAAGATCACGGCCGTCTTGTTCTCGACCGGCGTGCCCATGTGGCGGTCCAGGCAGTTGGCGCTGGCGTTGAGCTCGCCGTCCTCGAACCACTTGTAGAAGGGAGCGCCCGACTCGTCCAGTACGCGCGTGAAAGGCTTGCTCCACTGCAGGTTCTCGCGCGCCATGCGCGCCCAGAAGCCGTCGAAGTCGCGGTCAGCCTCGGCGCGCAGCGCCTCGTAGCCCTGCATGCCGGAGATGCGGGCCGCCTGCACCATGCGGTCTGACGGCGGAAAGACACGGTTTTCGATCAGCACGGACTCGATCGCGGAGGGGGAAGCGCTCATGGTTTTGTCTCCTTTAGGCACGATTGGCACGAAACAGGCACGAAATTTTCCGCGTGACTGTCGGCCCCGGGACTTACAAAGCACTGACGCGCCTCAAACGCCCCGGGGGACCGGTGCAAGGTTTTTTAAGCGAAAAGCGGCTTCAACGCTTGATGGACCAGCGCCGGCAGCTATTGAAAACATAGCAACACAGCCTTGATAGCACAAAAGCAAAAACCTTTCTTTTGACGGAAAGTGGCTCAATTTTTATACTTGGCCGATGTTTTACAACCTGCCACGCAGGTAATCCGCCCCACCACCGGCTCGTGCCGGACGGTATGAGCGCGGCGGATCTTTGCGTCGCAGCGCCTGTTGCACCGTCTTCCTGACGGCTACGGCGCGCGGCGTCCGGCCGAAGTTTCGGCCCTGATGCATTTTTTTCGGTGCCTGGCCGCTTCCCAGCGGGCGGCGTGGCACCCGTGGCGTCAGGCAGGTGCTTTTTTGCGCCCTTTGCTGCCTGCCCGCGCCGATCCCGGCCCTTGCGCACCCTTGCCGTGCCATTCGGGCCGCCCAGGTCACAGGTGGTCTTTCCCGTGTCCGCCCTGCCGGCAATGCCTGCCGCACGCTGCCTTGTTGCGGGCGCGTGCCGCCCGGGCGGCGCCAGCGCATCGGGGTTTTGCAGGTTTGCCCTGCCCTTGCTTCGGCCTTCATGCCCTGCGCGCCGCCGTGCGCGCCGGGCCCTTCACAGCAGTGTCCAAGCGAGGGAGGAAGCCGCAAAAATGGCCAAACAGATCATCATCGACCACGTCTTCAAGGTCTTCGGCGAGGCGCCGCAGCGCGCGCTCGAGCTCGTGCAGCAGGGCCTGTCCAAGCAGGACATCCTGGCGCGCACAGGCAACTCCATCGGCGTGTTCGACGCCAGCTTCACCATCGAGCCCGGCGAGATCTTCGTCGTCATGGGCCTGTCCGGCTCGGGCAAGTCCACGTTGGTGCGCATGCTCAACCGTCTGATCACGCCCACCAGCGGCCGCATCCTGGTCGAGGGCCAGGACATCGGGCTTTTGAGCGAGCGCGAGCTGCGCGCCCTGCGCCGCAAGGACATCTCCATGGTGTTCCAATCGTTTGCCCTCATGCCGCACCACACGGTGCTGCAAAACACCGCCTTCGGGCTGGAGCTGGCCGGCGTAGGCCGCCAGGAGCGCGAGCAGGCAGCCGAGCAGGCACTGGCCCAGGTAGGGCTGGCCGGCTGGGGCGCCAGCTACCCCGACGAGCTGTCGGGCGGCATGCAACAGCGCGTAGGCCTGGCGCGGGCGCTGGCCTCCGACCCGTCCATCCTGCTGATGGACGAGGCCTTCTCGGCACTGGACCCGATCATCCGCACGGAGATGCAGTCCGAGCTGCTGCGCCTGCAGGAATCGAAACGCCGCACCATTGTCTTCATCTCGCACGACCTGGACGAGGCCATGCGCATCGGTGACCGCATCGCCATCATGAAAGACGGCCAGGTGGTACAGGTGGGCACGCCTGACGAGATCCTGCGCTGCCCGGCCGATGACTACGTGCGCAGCTTCGTGCGCGGGGTGGACGCCGCCGCCGTCTTCAAGGCCGGCGACATCGCCCGCCAGGCGCTCACCGTGGTCTCGGCGCAGGGCGACCGGGGCTGCCGCGCGGCGCTGCGCATCCTGGAGGATTCGGACCGCGAGTACGCCTACGTGCTCGCCAGCGACCAGCGCCTGCTGGGCGTGGTGTCGTCGCAGTCGCTGCGGGACGCGCTGCACGGCCACCACGGCCCGCTGGGGCTGCGCCACGCCTTCCTGACAAACGCCCAGCCGGTGAGCGCCGATACGCCGGTGGCCGAGCTGTTCGGTCCCATGTCCACGGCGCCCTGCCCGCTGCCGGTGGTCTCCGAGTCCGGCACCTACCTGGGCGTGGTCAGCCGCACCGGCGTGATGCGCTTTCTGGACCGCGACACCCCGCCCGTGCCGCCGCCGCAAGAAGAAAGCGCTCCCCTGCAGCTCAACCCCCACTACCCGCAGGCCGCCAACCCTGTGGCGCCGCTGCAATGACACGACAAGGAGGCAACGACACCATGCAGGACAACCCGATGACCGCCCCGTCCGCCCTCGACGAGACCAGCAACCCCTGGAGCGATGCGGCGCCCGCCGCCCCCACCGAGGCCGCCGACCCTTGGAGCGCCCCTGCCACCAGCGCCGCGGCCGACCCCTGGAGCGACAGCGCCCCCAGCAGCGCGGCCGCCCCGGCCGGCGACCCCTGGGGCGGTGCCGATGCCGCGGCCGACCCCGCTGCCGATGCCGACTGGCTGGGCGCTGCATCCGCCCCGGCCCCCGACGCCACGGGCGACACGGGCCTGATGGCGCTGTGGCACCAGCTGCAGACGGACGGCCTGCCCCTCCAGGGCTGGATCAACGACGGCCTGCACTGGGTGGTGGAGAACTTCCGCCCGTTCTTCCAGGCCGTGCGCGCGCCGATTGACGCCACGCTGACCGGCGTGACCGACGCGCTGCTGGCCGTGCCCGTGCCTTTGGCGATCGTGCTGGCCGCGCTGCTGGCCTGGCAGTTCGCCGGCCGGGCGCTGGCCATCGGCACGGCCGTGTCGCTGGTGCTGGTGGCGCTCCTGGGCATCTGGCCGGACGCCATGGTGACCCTGGCGCTGGTGCTCACCTCGCTCTTGTTCTGCGTGCTGCTGGGCCTGCCCGCGGGCGTGCTGCTGGCCGCCAGCGACCGTGCCCAGCGCTGGACGCGCCCGCTGCTGGACGCCATGCAGACCACGCCGGCCTTCGTGTACCTGGTGCCGGTGGTGATGCTGTTCGGCATCGGCAACGTGCCGGGCGTGATCGTGACCATCGTCTTCGCGCTGCCGCCCTTGATTCGCCTCACCAACCTGGGCATCCGCCAGGTGCGGCCCGACCTGATCGAGGCCAGCCGTGCCTACGGCGCCTCGCCCTGGCAGCTTTTGTGGAAGGTGCAGCTGCCGCTGGCCATGCCGTCCATCATGGCCGGCGTGAACCAGGCGCTGATGCTGAGCCTGTCGATGGTGGTCATCGCCTCCATGATCGCCGTGGGCGGCCTGGGCCAGATGGTGCTGCGCGGCATCGGCCGGCTGGACATGGGCCTGGCCACCGTGGGCGGCCTGGGCATCGTGCTGCTGGCCATCGTGCTGGACCGCCTGACCCAGGCCATGGGCGAGCCCGCCCGCGGCGGCCAGCGCTGGTGGCATACCGGCCCGGCCGGCCTGGCCCTGCGCCTGGTGCGCCGCCGCCCCGCCGCCGCAGTGGACGAGCCTGCCGCCGTTGCCGCCGCGCCCGCCCCTGCCCCCGCCAACGTGCCCGCCGCCGGCACTGCCACCACGCAGCGCCCGCCCCTGGGGCGCCAGCCCGCCGTATGACCTGGGCCGGGGCTGCGCCCCGGCCCCTTTCTCGCTCCCTGTCCCAACGACGAAAGGAAACCCAAGGATGACGATTTCCACCCGACCCCCTTCCCACCGCCTGCGCACCGGCTTGGCCGGCGTAGCGGCCAGCCTCGCCCTGGCCTGTGCCGCCAGCAACGCCCTGGCGGCCGACCAGCCCGGCAAGGGCGTTGCCGTGCAGCCGCTCAAGAGCTCGATCGCCGAGGAAACCTTCCAGACGCTGCTGGTCATGCGCGCGCTGGAGCAGCTCGGCTACGACGTCAAGCCCATCAAGGAAGTGGAGTACCCCACGGCCCACATTGCCGTTGCCAATGGCGACGCCACCTTCCTGGCCGACCACTGGAACCCGCTGCACTCGGACTACTACAAGAACGCCGGTGGCGACGCCAAGCTCACGCGCAAGGGCGTGTATTCGGGCAACGCCGCGCAGGGCTACCTGATCGACAAGAAGACGGCCGACCAGCACCAGATCACCAACATCGCGCAGCTGAAGCAACCCGAGATCGCCAAGCTGTTCGACACCAACAGCGACGGCAAGGCGGATCTCACGGGCTGCAACCCCGGCTGGGGCTGCGAGGCGGTGATCGAGCACCAGCTGGACGCCTACGGCCTGCGCGGCACGGTGACGCACAACCAGGGCTCGTACTCGGCCCTGATCGCCGACACCATCACCCGCTTCAAGGCCGGCAAGCCGGTGCTGTACTACACCTGGACGCCCTACTGGGTGAGCAACGAGCTCAAGCCCGGCAAGGATGTCGTGTGGCTGGAGGTGCCGTTTTCCTCGCTGCCCGGCGAGCAAAAGGGCCTGGACACCAAGCTGCCCAACGGCAAGAACTACGGCTTCGTGGTGAACAACCAGCACATCCTGGCGGGCAAGGCCTGGGCGGACGCCAACCCGGCTGCCGCCAGGCTGTTTGAAGTCATGCAGCTGCCCGTGGCCGACATCAACGCGCAGAACCACATGATGAGCCAGGGCCAGAACAAGCCGGCCGACATCGAGCGCCACGTGGACGGCTGGATCAAGGCCCACCAGAAGACCTTCGACGGCTGGCTGGAGCAGGCGCGCGCCGCCGCCAAGTAAGACCGGCAGCCCCCGGCCCTTTCCCTTGCCGGGGAAGGAAGCCCCAACCCCGCATCAGACAAGCGGCGCGTGTTATCAAATTTGATATGCACGCGCCCTCACCAGAAAGATCCATGCAGACTCTCCAGCAAAAATTCTTCCCCTCCCTTCCCTCCCGCCCCGCCACCCTGCTGCGCCAGGCCGCAGCCCTGGCGGCCTTCTGCCTGGCCGCAGTCGCCGGCCCGGCCAGCGCCGGCACCGCCCAGCCCGGCAAGGGCGTGCGCGTCACTGTGCTGAAAAGCTCGCTGGCCGAAGAATCCTTCCAGACCGTGCTGGTCATGAAGGCCCTGCAGCAGCTGGGCTATGACGTACCGCCCTACAAGGAGGTGGACTACCCCCTGGCCCACATGGCCGTGGCCAGCGGCGACGCGACGCTGATCGCCAACCACTGGAACCCGCACCACTCCGAGTTCTACAAGGCCGCCGGCGGCGATGCCAAGCTCTCGCGCAAGGGCGTGTACTCCGCCGGCGCTGCGCAGGGCTACATGATCGACAAGAAGACGGCCGAGCAATACGGCATCACGCACATCGACCAGCTCAAGGACCCCAAGCTCGCCCAGCTCTTCGACATGAGCGGCGACGGCAAGGCGGACCTGGTGGGCCCCAACGCCGGCTGGGGCGGCGAGGCGGTGGTGGAGCACCACCTGGACACCTATGGCCTGCGTTCCACCGTCAACTACGTGCAGGGCAACTACACCGCGCTGATCTCGGAGACCCTGGCGCGCTTCGAGGCCGGCAAGCCGGTGCTGTTTTACGCCTGGACGCCCCACTGGCTGGGCAACGTGCTCAAGACCGGCCAGGACGTGGTCTGGCTGCAGGTGCCCTACTCCGCCATGCCCGGCGTGCAGGCCGGCACCGATACCAAGCTGGCCAATGGCAAGAACTACGGCTTCCCGCTGAACAACGAGTACATCGTGGCCAACAAGGCATGGGTGGCGAAGAACCCGGCCGCGGGCAAGCTGTTCGAGGTCATGCAGGTCCCGCTGACAGACATCAGCGCGCAAAACCGCCTGATCCACCAGGGCGAGAAGAGCGCCGCGGACATCGAACGCCACGCCGACGCGTGGATCCGCGCCCACCAGAAGACCTTCGACAGCTGGCTCGAACAGGCGCGGGCCGCGGCCCCGCGCTGACGCCCGGCGGCGCGCTCAGCGCCCGGCCGCGGCTGCCGCGCCCGGCAACAGCAGGCGGGCGAACTGCACCAGCCGCGATGCCGGGCCCAGGGCATCGTCGAGCTGGCTGCGGCCGCGATCCCAGTGCATCCGGATGCAGTCCTGGGCCGCGGACACGCCCAGCAGCGCCGGCAAGGTGGGCCGTGCCGCGTCGCGGCCCACGTCCTTGCCCAGTTCGGCCGCGCTCGCGGTCATGTCGCCCAGGTCGTCGCTGAGCTGGAACGCCTGTCCTAGCTCAACGGCAAAGGCCTGCAGCCCCTGGCCCACCCGCGGCTCCACGCGGCACACCAGCGCCGCCAGTGCCAGCGCTGCGGCGAACAGCGCTCCCGTCTTGAGGTGGTTGGTCTGCGCGATCGCGGCGGTGCAGTCCGGGTGGCGCGCCCCATGCAGGTCACGGTACTGGCCCTGCACCAGGCCGGAGGTGCCGACCGCATCGGCCAGCAGCGCCACGCACGACGCGCGCACGTCGGGCGGCAGGGGCACCGCGGCCGCCGCCGTCCGGAACGCCAGGCCGAGCAGGCCGATGGCCGCCAGGATGGCCACGTCCTGCCCGAACCGGACATGGACCGTGGGCTGGCCGCGGCGCAGCGTGGCATTGTCCATGCACGGCAGGTCGTCGACCAGCAGCGAGGCGGCGTGCACCAGTTCCAGGGCGCATGCCAGGTCGAGAGCATCGGCGCTGGCACCGCCCAGGTCCTCGCAGGCCAGCAGCAGCAGCAGCGGACGCACCCGCTTGCCCGGTGCCAGCGCGCCGTAGCGCATGGCCGCACCAACCGGGTCCTCCGCAGCAGCGCCGGCTCCGGGCAGGAGCGACGCGAGGCGCGCATCCAGCTGCACGCGCAGCTGCGCCAGGTGCGCCTGCAAACCCTCTGTGCCCACCTCCTGCGCAGGAAGGCCGTGCAGCGCGGACGCGGGGGGCACCGGGACCGAGGCAGTGCCAGGCACCGGTGGCGAGAGGGGGGAAGACCGCATCCCGCGATTTATAGCCGACCTCGGCAGCGCCACGGGCGAGCTGGTGGCTGCGCCACAGGCGCCGAAAGGGCATGCAAGAGCGCACACCTGCGCCAGGCGGATGGGTCAGAATGGCTGGCACACGTTCGTTCCATGGTCCATTTCGCCGTCCTCGCCCCCGCCTTCACCAGCCACGTGCGCGCGCTCGAAGCGCTGGCGGGCGAGCTGATCGCGCGCGGCCACCGCGTGAGCTGGGTGCACCAGGGCGACGTGGCCCGCCTGCTGCGCAACCCCGGGATCGAATTCCATGCCGTCGGCTCATCCACCCATCCGCCAGGCAGCCTGGCCGGCATGGTGGCCCGTGCTGCGCGGCCGGGCGGCCTGCGGGGTCTCCAGCGTGTGATCGGGGACATGGCGGCCACCACCGACATGCTGTGCCGCGAGGCCCCGGTCCTGCTGGCGCGCCTGGGCGTGCAGGCCGTGCTGGCCGACCAGATGGAGGCCGCAGGGGGTCTCATTGCCGAGCACCTGGGCCTGCCGTGCGTGTCGGTGGCGTGCGCCCTCCCCGTGAACCGCGAAGCCGAGCTGCCGCTGCCGGTCATGCACTGGCCCCACGCCTGCAGCGAGTGGGCGCTGCACATGAACCAGGGCAGCGCGCGCGTGTATGACCGGCTGATGCACGCGCACGCCCGTGTCATCGCGCGCTGGGCACAGGCTTTCGGCCTGGCCCCGCGCGAGCGCATCGACCAGTGCCTGTCGCCCCTGCTGCAGCTGTCGCAGACCGTGCAGGCTTTCGACTTCCCGCGCCGCGCGACGCCCCCGCCGCTGCACCATGTCGGCCCACTGCGCCCGCCTCCCGCGCCAGCGCGCGCAGGGGAAAACCCGCACGCCGCGGCGCTCGCGGCCCATGCACCGGGTCTGTCGCACGACAGGCCCTTCGTCTTCGCCTCGCTCGGCACGCTGCAGGGGGGGCGCCTGGCGCTGTTCCAGCGCATCGCCCGCGCCTGCCGCGCGCTCGGCGTGCAGCTGCTGGTAGCGCACTGCGATGCGCTGACGGCGCCCCAGGCCGCCACCCTGCGCCAGGCCGGCGCCACCTGGGTCACCGGCTTTGCGCCGCAGGAGGCGGCGGTGGCCCTGGCCGACGTGGTCGTCACCCATGGCGGCCTGAACACCGTGATGGATGCGCTGGCCGCAGGCACGCCGATGCTGGTGCTGCCGATCGCCTTTGACCAGCCGGGCTGCGCCGCGCGCGTGGTGCACGCGGGTGCCGGGCTGCGGGTGCTGCCCGCGCTCGCCACCACCGCGCTGCTGCGCCGGGCGCTGGCGCGGCTGCTGCACGAACCCGGTTTTCGCGCTGCCGCTCAAGCGCTCTCGCCCCAGGTGCGCTCTGCAGGGGGCGCGCCGCGGGCGGCGGACCTGGTCGAGGCAGCGGTGGCTGCCGCGCCGTGCCTGCAACACCCTACTGTGCAGCAGCCTCGCACGCCTGCCGGCCCGGCGCGCGCCCGCATGGCGCTGCCCGTTCCATGACCAAGAGCTCGCACACCGCCGATGCGCCCTTCGATGTGGTGCTGGTGGGCGCGGGCCTGGCCAACGGCCTGATCGCCCTGCAGCTGGCCGCCCGGCAGCCGCATCTGCGGCTGGCCGTGCTGGAGGCTGGCGAAGCGCCGGGCGGCAACCACACCTGGTCGTTCCACGACAGCGACCTGACACCGCAGGAACGCACCACGCTGGCCCCTTGCATTGCCCACCACTGGCCGGGCTACACCGTGCGCTTTCCGGCGCGCACGCGCCGCCTGGGGGGTGGGTATGCGTCGCTCACATCCGAGCGCTTCGCCGCCGTGCTGCGCGAACGGCTGGGCGAGCGCCTGCACTGCCGTGCTCCGGTCGCCGAGGTGCAGGCACGCCAGGTGACGCTGGCCGACGGCCGCGTCCTGCATGCGCGCTGCGTGCTGGACGGGCGTGGCGTGCGCAGCAGCCCGCACCTGTCGCTGGGTTTTCAGAAGTTCCTGGGGCTGGAGGTGCGCACCACCGCGCCGCACGGCCTGTCCGAGCCGGTGCTCATGGACGCGACCGTGGCCCAGCACGGAGCCTACCGTTTCGTCTACGTGCTGCCCCTGGCCGCCGACCGCCTGCTGATCGAAGACACCTACTACGCCGACGGCGCCGCGCTGGACGATGGCGCGTTGCGCCAGCGCATCCACGACTACGCGGCGCGCCAGGGCTGGCGCATCGGGCAGGTGTTGCGCGAGGAGCGTGGCGTGCTGCCCATCGTGCTGGCGGGCGACGCCCAGGCGCTGTGGCGCGAATGCGCAGGCGGCGCCGTGCCGGTCGGCCTGGCCGCGGGACTGTTCCATCCCACTACTGGCTACTCGCTGCCCGATGCCGTGCGACTGGCCGGCCGCATCGCCGCGCTCCATGACTTTTCGCACGCCCGCGTACAGGCGGCCGTGCGTGCGCACGTGCTGGGCGCGTGGCAGGAAAGGGGATTTTTCCGAATGCTCAACCGCATGCTGTTCCTGGCCGCCGAGCCGGCCGAGCGCTGGCGCGTGATGCAGCGCTTCTACGGCCTGCCTGCGCCGCTCATCGCCCGCTTCTACGCTGCCCGGCTGTCGTGGCCCGACCGGCTGCGGCTGGTCAGTGGCCGCCCGCCCGTGCCGCTGCTGGCCGCGGCCCGCGCGGTGTGGGCCGGCCATGCGCGCATCGGCGCGGTGGCGCCAGGCGGGAGGCAGCCATGACCGCAATGCCCACCCCTGCCCGGCGCGCCGTCGTCATCGGCGCGGGATTCGGCGGCCTGGCGCTGGCCATCCGGCTGCAGTCGGCCGGCGTTGCCACCACGCTGCTCGAGGCGCGCGACAAGCCGGGCGGCCGCGCCTACGTCTACCACGACCAGGGCTTCACCTTCGACGCCGGCCCCACCGTCATCACCGACCCCTCGGCGCTGGAGGAGCTCTTCGCCCTGTCGGGCCGCCGCATGGCCGACTATGTCGAGCTGCTGCCGGTGGCGCCGTTCTACCGCCTGTGCTGGGAGGACGGCAGCCACTTCGACTATGCCAACGACCAGGCCGCGCTGGACGCGCAGATCGCCGCGCGCTCGCCCGCGGATGTCGAGGGCTACCGGCGCTTCCTCGCGTATTCGCGCGCGGTGTTCGAGGAGGGTTACCTGAAGCTGGGCACGGTGCCGTTCCTGTCGTTTCGCAGCATGGTGCAGGTCGCGCCGCAACTGGCGCGGCTGCAGGCCTGGCGCAGCGTGTATTCGATGGTGTCCAGGTTCATCCGGGACGAGCATCTGCGCCAGGTGTTTTCCTTCCACTCGCTGCTGGTGGGTGGCAACCCGTTTGCCACCTCGTCCATCTACGCTTTGATCCACGCGCTGGAGCGTGAATGGGGGGTGTGGTTCCCGCGCGGCGGCACGGGCGCGCTGGTGCAGGCACTGGTGCGGCTGTTCCAGGACCTGGGCGGCACGCTGCGCCTGAACGCGCCGGTGGCGCGCATCGAGCTGGCAGGCAGCCGCGCCACCGGCGTAGTGCTGCAGGATGGCGAGCGCATCGCCGCCGAGCAGGTGGCCTCCAACGCCGACGTGGTGCATACCTACGAGCGGCTGCTGGGCCACGCGCAGCGCGGCCGGCAGGCGGCGGCGCAGCTCAGGCGCCGGCGCTTTTCCATGTCGCTGTTCGTGGTGCACTTCGGCCTGAAGCGCCCGCAGCCGCAGCTGCGCCACCACACCGTGTGCTTCGGGCCGCGCTACCGCGAGCTGATCCAGGACATCTTCCACGGCAACGCGCTGGCCGAGGACTTTTCGCTGTACCTGCACGCCCCCTGCGCCACCGACCCGTCGATGGCCCCGCCCGGCTGCTCCAGTCACTACGTGCTGGCGCCGGTGCCGCACCTGGGCCAGGCGCCCATCGACTGGACGGTGGAGGGGCCGCGCTTTCGCGACCGCATCCTGCAGTATCTGGAGGAGCGCTACATCCCCGGCCTGCGCGCCGACCTGGTCACCAGCCGCATCTTCACGCCCGAGGATTTTCGCGACGAGCTGGGCGCGCACCTGGGCTCGGCCTTCTCGCTGGAGCCGCTGCTCACGCAAAGCGCCTGGTTTCGCACGCACAACCGCGACCGCCAGATCGCCAACCTGTACTTTGCCGGCGCCGGCACCCACCCCGGCGCGGGAGTGCCCGGGGTGGTCGGCTCGGCCAAGGCCACGGCGCGGCTGATGCTGCAGCCCCCGGAGACAGCAGCATGACCGACGCGCTGCACCGGCACGCCACCGAGGCCATCCGCCAGGGCTCGCAGAGCTTTGCTGCCGCGGCGCGCCTGCTCGACCCTGAGACCCGCGCCGGCACGGTGCTGCTGTACGCCTGGTGCCGGCACTGCGACGACGTGATCGACGGCCAGGAGCTGGGCCATGGGCGGCGTGCGCTGCAGGAAGACGGCTGCGCGGGCATGGACCGCATCGCCGCGCTGCGCGACCTCACGCGCCGCGCCTGCGCCGGTGAGCCGATGGAGCATCCGGCCTTCGCCGGCCTGCAGCAGGTGGTGCGCCACCACGGCATTCCGCTGTACCTGCTGGAGGAACACCTGGCCGGGTTCGCCATGGACGTGGAGCCCGGCACCCGCTACGAGCGCATCGAGGACACGCTGCACTATGCCTGGCGCGTGGCCGGCGTGGTGGGGGTGATGATGGCGCTGGTGATGGGCACGCGGGGCGCGCAGGCGCAGGTGCCGCCCCAAGTGCTGGACCGCGCCTGCGACCTGGGCGTGGCCTTCCAGCTCACCAACATCGCCCGCGACATCGTCGACGACGCGCGCGCTGGCCGCGTGTACCTGCCCGCACAGTGGCTGCGCGACGCCGGCCTGCCCGCAGGGGCCCCACAGGCCTTGCTGGCGCCCGCGCACCGCGCCGCGCTGGCCACCGTGGCGGCGCGCCTGGTGGCGCTGGCTGAGCCGTACTACCGCTCGTCGCTGACCGGCATCGGGGCGCTGCCGCTGCGCTCGGCCTGGTCGATCGCCACGGCGCGGGGCGTGTACCGCGAGATCGGCCGCCGCGTCGATGCGCTCGGCCCCGCGGCGTGGGACACGCGCGTGGCCACCACGCGCGCCGACAAGCTGCTGCTGATCGCCCGCGGCGGGGCGCTGGCGCTGCTGTCGCGCACCTGGCTGCCCCGCACGAGCGCGCCGCTGTCATCCTGGCGCAGGCCCGCGGCTTAAGCCGGTGGTGCGTTGCCGCCGGTGGGCGGCCTATTGCGGCGGCGCGCCTGGGCGGCCTGCAGCTGGGCACGCAGCCGCGTGGGCGATGGTGCCCACAGAAAGCCGAAGGACACGCAACCCTCGCGCCCCTGCACCGCGTGGTGCAGGCGGTGGGCCTGGTACAGGCGCTTGAGATAGCCGCTGCGCGGCACGTGGCGCCACGGCCAGCGCTGGTGCACCAGCCCGTCGTGCGCCACGAAGTACAGCGCGCCGTACAGCGTCATCCCCGCGCCGATCCACTGCAGCGGCCAGCGCCCGGAGGTGCCCAGCGCGATCATCACGATGGCGAGCGCCGCGAACACCAGCGCGTACAGGTCGTTGGCCTCGAACCAGCCGCTGCGCGGTGCGTGGTGCGATGCGTGCCAGCCCCAGCCGAAGCCGTGCATGACGTGCTTGTGCGCCAGCCAGGCAATGCCCTCCATGGCAGCGACGGTGGCGAGGATGATGGCGGTGTTGGCAAGGAACACGGGCAGCAGGGTGAACAACGCAGGGAAGAAGCTGCCCATGGTACGACGCGCGGCCGCGCCTGTCGCGCCGCTCCCACGGCGCACAGCGGCAGGCGCCGACAGCGCGCGCCCTGCCCCGGCGGTGTGATGGCGCCCATGGCCTCCTCCACCGCAACCGCCCCTGCCAAGCCCCCTCGCCTGCCCGCCGGGCTGGTGTACGTGGACCGCAGCGTGCCCGGCATTACCCGGGTGCGCCAGGGCGACACCTTCCGCTACCGCACGCCCGCCGGCGACTGGCTGCAAGACGAAGAACACTTGGCGCACATCCGCCGCCTGGCCATTCCGCCGGCCTACACCGACGTGTGGATCTGCCCCCGGCCCGAGGGCCACCTGCAGGCCACCGGGCGCGACGCGCGCGGGCGGCTGCAATACCGCTACCACCCCGACTGGCGCCGCGTGCGCGACGGCTCCAAGTTCGAGCGCATGCGCGCCTTCGGCCAGGCGCTGCCGCGCATCCGCCGCCAGGTGGCGCGCGACCTGCAGTCGTGCGGCAAGAAGACCCTGTCGCGCCAGTGCGTGCTGGCGGCCATCGTGCGGCTGCTGGACACGACCTTCGTGCGCGTGGGCAACGAGGAATATGCCGTGGCCAACGGCTCGTATGGCCTGACCACGCTGCGCACGCGCCACGCCGCCGTGCGCGGGGCCAGCACCACACTGCGCTTTCGCGGCAAGAGCGGCGTGCAGCAACAAGCCGAGCTTGAAGACCCGCGCGTGGCCCGCGTGGTGCGTCGCTGCCAGCAGCTGCCGGGCCAGGAGCTGTTCCAGTGGCAGGAGGACGATGGCGAGCTGCGCAGCGTGGGCTCCAGCGACGTGAACGCCTACCTGGCGCAGATGACCGGCGAGGCCGGGCACTTCACGGCCAAGGACTTTCGCACCTGGCACGGCACGGTGCAGGCGCTGGAGCTCACGCGTGTGGCCTGCTCACGTGCGCAGGGCGAGGACGCGCCGCCCGCGCGCGGCGTGGCGCGGCAGATCCTGGTGGAGGTGGCGCGCCAGCTGGGCAACACGCCTGCCGTGTGCCGCAAGTCCTATGTGCACCCGGCCGTGCTGGCGCTGGGCGAAAGCCTGGCGTCCGACGCTGGCCCCGGCCTGCAGCGTGTGTGGCAGCGCCTGGGCCGCACAGGCGCCAGCCCCCGGGGCTTGAGCGCGGCCGAGCGGCGGCTGCTGGCCTTTTTGCGCCACCCGCCGCGTGCGCCGCGCGCCCAGACAAAGGACGCGCCGCGCAAGCGCCCGGGCGCCGCTGCACTTGCCAAGCGCCCCGCCGGCGCGGGCAAGCAGCTGGCCGCCAGGGCGAGCCGGCGTGGCAAGCCGGCCGCCCCGGTCGCCCGCACGGCGGCTGCCCCGCCGCCGGCCCGCGCCCGCACGGCCGCTGCTGCTGCGCCTGCCTGACGCAACCGCAGCGGGCAGCTGCGGCGTTGCTTCACAGTTGATAGCTGCCAGCGCTTGACTGGCGGGCGCTTGAGGCCGATTTGGCTGTTAAAGCCCTCAACGCCCCACCATCTTGCCCGGCACCACCCAGGCGTCGAACTGCTCGCCCGTCACGTGGCCCGAGGCCAGCGCCGCCTCGCGCAGGCTGCTGCCGTCCTTGTGCGCCCGCTTGGCGATCTCGGCGGCCTTGTCGTAGCCGATGTGGGTGTTGAGCGCCGTCACCAGCATCAGCGAGCGCTCGACCAGTTCTTCAATGCGCTGGCGCTGCGGCTCGATGCCCAAGGCGCAGTGCTCGTTGAAGCTGACCATGCCGTCGGCCAGCAGGCGCACGCTCTGCAGAAAGTTGTGCGCCACCATGGGGCGAAACACGTTCAGCTCGAAGTTGCCGCTGGCGCCGCCGAAGTTGATGGCCACGTCGTTGCCCATCACCTGGGCGCACAGCATGGTCACGGCTTCGCACTGCGTCGGGTTGACCTTGCCCGGCATGATGGACGAGCCGGGCTCGTTCTCGGGGATGGTGATCTCGCCGATGCCGCTGCGCGGGCCGCTGGCCAGCCAGCGCACATCGTTGGCAATCTTCATCAGGCTGGCGGCCAGGGTCTTCAAGGCGCCGTGCGCGGCCACCAGCGCGTCGCAGCTGGCCAGCGCCTCAAACTTGTTGGGCGCGGTGACGAAGGGCTGCCCGGTGAACTCGGCCAGTTCCTCGGCCACCTGCACGGCGTAGCCGGCCGGCGCGTTCAGCCCCGTGCCCACGGCCGTGCCGCCCAGGGCCAGCTCGCACAGGTGGGGCAGCGCGTTGCGCACGTGCCGCTCGCCATGCGCGAGCTGCGCCACCCAGCCGGAGATCTCCTGGCCCAGCGTCAAAGGCGTTGCATCCTGCAGGTGCGTGCGGCCGATCTTCACGATGTCGTCGAAGGCCTCGGCCTTGCCCTGCAGCGTGCCGCGCAGCTCTTCAAGGGCCGGCAACAGCCGGTGCACCATGGCCTGCACCGCCGCCACGTGCATGGCGGTGGGAAAGACGTCGTTGCTCGACTGGCTCTTGTTCACCTCATCGTTGGGATGCACCAGCCGGCCCTCGCCGCGCTCGCCCCCCATCAGCTCGCTGGCGCGGTTGGCCAGCACCTCGTTGACGTTCATGTTGGTCTGCGTGCCCGAGCCGGTCTGCCAGACCACCAGGGGGAATTCGTCGTCGTGCCGGCCGTCGAGCACCTCGTCGGCGGCGGCGACGATGGCGCGGGTCTTGTCCGCTGGCAGCAGTCCGAGGGCATGGTTGACCTTGGCCGAGGCCCGCTTGACCTGCGCCAGCGCGCGGATGATCTCGTGCGGCTGGCGCTCGCCGGAGATGTCGAAATTCTGCAGCGAACGCTGCGTCTGCGCGCCCCACAGCCGGTGGGCGGGCACCTCGATGGGGCCGAAGGTGTCGCGCTCGGTGCGGTGGGCGGGGGTGCTGGCGGGGGTGGGGTTCATCTCGGGATGGCTCCTGCAGGTGAAAGAAGAAGGGATGGCAAGAACGCGGCCGCCCGTGTGGTGGGCGCCGGCGGCGATGCAGGCATTTCACCCCAGAAGCGGCCCCGCCGCGCGTCAGCCTGTGCCCAAAACCCTGCTGCCAGCCCCATGCAAGGTGCGGCGGGGATAATCCGGCGCGTCTTTTTGTAACGCGTGCGACCCACGCCCCACAGCCCCATGACCACGACCATCCGCTACCACGACCTGGTGGAATCCATCGCTGGCGCCCTGCAGTACATCAGCTACTACCACCCCGCCGACTACATCCAGCACCTGGCGCGCGCCTACGAGCGCGAGCAGTCGCCGGCCGCCAAGGACGCGATGGCGCAGATCCTCACCAACAGCAAGATGGCCGCCTTCGGCCACCGCCCCATCTGCCAGGACACGGGCATCGTCAACGTCTTCCTGAAGGTGGGCATGGACGTGCGCTGGGAAGGCTTCCCCGCCGGCACCGGGCTGGAGGAC
Organism: Pulveribacter suum; assembly: GCF_003013695.1. GTDB lineage: Bacteria > Pseudomonadota > Gammaproteobacteria > Burkholderiales > Burkholderiaceae_C > Melaminivora > Melaminivora suum. The sequence goes on from NZ_CP027792.1 coordinate 2,723,180, forward strand.
GCCATCAACGAAGGCGTGCGCCGCGGCTACCAGCACCCCGACAACACGCTGCGCGCCAGCGTGGTGGCCGACCCGCTGTTCGCGCGCAAGAACACCAGGGACAACACCCCCGCCGTCATCAGCGTGCAGCTGGTGCCCGGCAGCCTGCTTGACGTGACCGTGGCCGCCAAGGGCGGCGGCAGCGAGAACAAGTCCAAGATGGTCATGATGAACCCCAGCGACAACCTGGTGGACTGGGTGCTCAAGACCGTGCCCGAGATGGGCGCCGGCTGGTGCCCGCCCGGCATGCTGGGCATCGGCATCGGCGGCACGGCAGAAAAGGCCGTGCTGTTGGCCAAGGAAAGCCTGATGGACGACCTGGACATGTACGAGCTGCAGGCCAAGGCGGCGCGCGGCGAGAAGCTGGACCAGGTGGAAGAGCTGCGCCTGGAGCTGTTCGAGAAGGTGAACGCTCTGGGCATCGGCGCGCAGGGCCTGGGCGGCCTGGCCACCGTGCTGGACGTGAAGATCAAGATGTACCCCACGCACGCCGCCAGCAAGCCCGTGGCCATGATCCCCAACTGCGCCGCCACGCGACACGCGCATTTCGTCATGAACGGCAGCGGCCCGGTGTACCTGGAGGCGCCCAGCATCGACCTGTGGCCGCGGGTAGAGTGGACGCCCAACACCGAGACCAGCAAGCGCGTGGACCTCAACACGCTGACGAAGGAAGAAGTCGCCAGCTGGAAGCCCGGCCAGACGCTGCTGCTGGGCGGCAAGATGCTCACCGGCCGCGACGCCGCGCACAAGCGCATCCAGGACATGCTGGCCAAAGGTGAGCCGCTGCCGGTGGATTTCACCAACCGCGTCATCTACTACGTCGGCCCGGTCGATCCGGTGCGCGACGAGGTCGTCGGCCCGGCCGGCCCCACCACCGCCACGCGCATGGACAAGTTCACCCGCATGATGCTGGAGCAGACCGGCCTGATCGCCATGATCGGCAAGTCCGAGCGCGGCCCGGTGGCCATCGAAGCCATCAAGGACAACCAGAGTGCCTACCTGATGGCCGTGGGCGGCGCCGCCTATTTGGTCAGCAAGGCCATCAAGCACGCCCGCGTGGTGGGCTTCGAAGACCTGGGCATGGAGGCCATCTACGAGTTCGACGTGGTGGACATGCCCGTCACCGTGGCCGTGGACGCGGGCGGCACCAGCGCGCACATCACCGGCCCGGCCGAGTGGAAGCAGCGCATCGCCAGCGGCGAGTTCAAGGGGATCGAGCTGGCGACGGCGTAAGCCTGCCACCGCCCCTCCGCCCATGCACGCCGCCCTGCCCGCGCGCCCATGAGCCCGATGCGTGTCGCGGGCCTGTCCGCGCTGGCCATGCTCGCATTCGCCTGCAACTCCCTGCTGTGCCGCATGGCGCTCAAGGAAACGGGGATGGACGCCGCCACCTTCACCAGCACGCGGCTGATCTCGGGCGCTGCGGTGCTGTGGCTGATCGCGCAGTGGCGGCGGCGGGGAGAAGCGCGCCCGGGCGGGGACTGGCAATCGGCTGCGGCGCTGTTCGGCTATGCAGCCACGTTTTCCTACGCCTATGCCAGCCTGACGGCCGCCACCGGGGCGTTGCTACTGTTCGGGGCCGTGCAGGCCACCATGCTGGGCTATGGCCTGTGGGCGGGCGAGCGCCTGCGCCCCGGGCAACTGGCAGGCCTGGCGCTGGCCATTGGCGGCCTGGCGGCGCTGATGGCCCCGGGCGTGGCTGCGCCTCCTGCGGGGGGCGCCTTGCTGATGGTCTGTGCCGGTGTGGGCTGGGGCATTTATTCGCTGCGCGGCCGGGGCGCGAAAGACCCGCTGGGGGTCACGGCGGGCAACTTCCTGCGCGCCGCCGCGCTGACGGTGGTGCTGAGCGCGGCCCTTGCCGGGCAGGCGCGATGGGACCCGGCCGGCCTGGCGTACGGCGTGGCCTCGGGCGCGGTCGCCTCGGGCCTGGGCTACATCATCTGGTACGCCGCCCTGCCCGCCCTGACGGCGACCAGCGCCGCCATCATGCAGTTGAGCGTGCCGGTCATCGCGGCCCTCGGAGGCGCGCTGCTGCTGGACGAAGCGCTGTCGCTGCACGTCGTGTTGTCGGCCGCCGCCATCCTGGGCGGGATTGCGCTCGTGGTGCTGCAAAAGCCGGCTGCGCCCCGGCAGGCCTCCCCTGGTGACGCGCCGCGCTGACGGACCGGACAGCGGCTCTCCAGCGCTCGCCCGCCTCGAAACCCCTTGAAAATGCGGACATGAATAGGCCAACCGCCCAAGTCCTCGACGCGTGCCGGGCCGCGCTCGCCGCCGAACAGGCCAGGTCCCTCGAAGAAACCGCCAATTGGTCTCATGTGGACAAGGCGCAGGTGCACGCCGACTGGGACGCCCTGTACCAAAGACTGGCGCCGCTGGTGCACAGCCAGCCCGCGTCGGCGCCGGCAGTGCAGGCCCTCATGGCCGAGCACTACGCGATCGTCTCGCGGTTTTATGCGCCCTCGCGGCAGGCCTATATGGGGATGGGTTTGCTGTACGAGGAGAACCCGGACATGAAGGCCTTTCACAGCGCCTACCACCCGGACATGGTGCCCTTTCTGGCGCAGGCCATGTTTCGGTACGCCGAAACGCATCTGTGACGGCCGCGGCGCGCGGCGCCGGGCCTACAGCAGCGTGCCGCTCAGCAGCAGCGCCGCCACCGAAAAGTAGATCACCAGCCCCAGCACGTCCACCAGCGTCGCCACCAGCGGCGCCGAGGCGCTGGCCGGGTCCAGCCCGATGCGCTGCAGCACGAAGGGCAGCATCGAGCCGATGGTGGAGCCAAAGCACACGATGCCCACCAGCGACGCCCAGATGGTGAAGGCGATCAGCAGGTGGTGCTCGCCGTAGTCGTACAGGCCCAGGTGCTGCCACAGCAGAATGCGCGCAAAACCGATGGCGCCCAGGCCGGCGCCCAGCACCACGCTGGTGGGCAGCTCGCGCACCAGCACGCGCCACCAGTCGCGCAGGCGCACCTCGCCCAGGGCCAGGCCGCGGATCAGGAGCGACGTTGCCTGCGAGCCCGAATTGCCGCCCGAGCTCATGATCAAGGGGATGAACATGGCCAGCACCACCGCCTTTTCCAGCGCCATCTCGTAGTGCTGCATGGCACTGGCCGTGAGCATCTCGCCGAGAAACAAAATGGCCAGCCAGCCGCCGCGCTTGCGCAGCATGGCGAAAAAGCCCACCTCCAGGTAGGGCGCGCCCATGTGCTCGGCGCCGCCAAAGCGGTTCATGTCCTCCTGCGCTTCCTCCATCAGCGTGTCGATCACGTCGTCCACCGTGACGATGCCGATCACGCGCTGCTCCTCGTCCACCACCGGCAGCGCCAGAAAGTCGTACAGCCGGATCAGGCGCGTGACGTCCTCACGGTCGGCCAGGGCGTGCGTGGTGATGGGTGCGGCGCCGCTCCACAGCGCAGCCAGCGGCTGGGCCGGATCGGCGCTGACCAGCTCGCGCAGCGACAGCACGAAGCGCAGGCGGCCGTCCGCGTCGGCCACATAGATGGAATACACCGTGCCATGGCGGTGCCCTGGCTGGCGCAGATAGGACAGTGCCTGGGCCACGCTCCAGTCCGGCGGCACCTGCACGAAGCGCGTGGTCATGATGCGGCCGGCGGTGCCTTCGGGGTAGTCCATCAGCCGCTGCACCGAGGCGCGCGTGGCCGGCTGCAGCAGGCGCAGCGCGGCCGTGCGCTCGTGCGCTGGCAGCCGCGCCAGGCGATCTGCCAGGCGGTCATCGTCCATGCCTTCCAGCACATCGGCCGCGCCGTCCTGGACGATGGCGCTCACCAGCGGCACGCTGCGGCGCAGCTCGGCGCTTTGCAGCACCTTGATCAGCATGGCGCGGTCGAGCTGGCGCGCCTGGGCGACGGCCGCGTCGCGCGGCAACGCGTTGAGGTGGACGACAGCGTCCGCAACATGCAAAAAGACAGGGGTGCAGGCAGGGTCAGAAGGGGCTGGGAGGGTCATGTCAGGCACGGGCACGGGGCAGAAAAGGCTGCGGCGGGAGGCAGCCGACCGAAAGGGCGCGGCCGCGCAATGGCAGCGCCCAGCATAGCCAGCACGCCTGGCAAGGCAGGCCAGCGCAAGGCGCATGCGCTGTAGGCCACAGGCCTGTGCACAGGGCCCCTCCGGCGCTGCGCGTGGGCTGCCTGGGCGTACAGTTACCGCCGCACAGTCACGCGAAACCCTGCAGCGTGGCACTGCTTCGACCAAGGATCTGCCGATGAAAACGCTCCTGACCGCGGCCCTGGCCGCCACCGCCCTGCTGGCCGCCTGCTCGCACGGCACGCCACAGACGGCTGCCACGCACACCTACCGCTGCGTGGACGGCAGCACGCTGCGCGCCACCTACCCGACGACCGAGACCGCCACCGTGCACTACCAGGGCGCGTCGCGCACGCTGCAGATCGTCCGCTCGGGCAGCGGCGCACGCTATACCGGCGACGGCTGGCAGTGGTGGACCAAGGGCGACACCGGAACGCTGTCGCGCCTGGGCGCCGACGGCTACGGGGACGAAGTGCTGGCGGAGTGCCAGGCGCCTTGAAGATGCCGGGGACGGGCGGACGGGCAGGCGGGTGGACGCGGCCTGCCCCCAATTCCATGTGTTTTATGGCTCCAGCCCTTGACCATCAAGCGCAGGCAGCTATGAATAGCATAGCAAAACCGATCCGACCCGGCTTTTTTCGCGCGGCGTTCGGCGGCTGCCGGACGATTTCTTCACCCCGCCTGTGCCCCTGCGGCCCCGAATCTTTCCTCCAGCGCACTGTGCCTCGCCCGATGCCCGGCCCTTCCGTACCAGCATGTCACGCTGCCAGAATGCCTCTTCGGCTTTCCACCACTCAGGAGCACACATGAAGCGCAGCCAGGAATTCAGGGACGTCGCCAAGGCCATGGGCACGATCGACTTTTGCATGATGCAGACCGTCGGCCCGCATGGCGTGAGCACGCGGCCGATGTCCAACAATGGCGAGGTCGAATACGACGGCGACAACTGGTTCTTCACCAGTGCCGGCACCGCCAAGGTGCGAGACATCCAGCAGGACGCGCGTGTGCAACTGGTCTTTGCCGACACCAAGGCCGTGAACTTCATCTCGGTCTGGGGCCAGGGCGAGGTGATCCAGGATGCCGACCTGAAGAAAAAGCTCTGGCGCAAGGAACTGCAGGAGTGGTTCCCGGAAGGTCCCGAGGACGAGGGCGTGCTGCTGATCAAGGTCAGCGCCACCCGCATCCAGAGCTGGGGCCAGATGGGCGAGCACGCTCTGGACCTGGACGCACGCTGAAGCGCGCGGCGCCACGCCGGGCACTCCGTCACGTGTCTTTTCATCTACCCATGCGCCATGCCAGCCGCTGATTCCGCCCCCTCCACTCCGATCGCCCACTTCGAGCAGCAACACCAGCGCCTGGATGCGCAGCTGCACGCGCATCTGCTGCACCTCATCGGCGGCGATTTCGCCCGCGCCCTGGCGCAGCTGGAGCAGTGGCGCGCCGGTCTGGCCGAACACATCGAGATCGAGAACACGCGCCTGCTGCCGCATGTGCCGGCCAACGCGCGCTGGGCTGCGCGCGTGTACCTGCTGGAGCACGAGCGCATCGCGCTGCTGGCCGATGAGCACCTGCAGCGCGTGCGCGCCGCCGCCAGGCAGGCACCGCTGCCCGATGGCACGCCACGGCGCGAGGCCATCCTGGCCCTGCTGGACGGCGCGCACGCGCTGCGCCATGTGATCGAGCACCACCACGAGCGCGAGCACACGGCCCTGGCCCACGAGTTGCCGGCGCCGCTGCAGCAGGCGGCCTGGGCCGGACACTGAGCAGACGAGAAAAAAGCGCCCGGCAGTTGCCTGCCGGGCGCTTTCTCGGTTGCGGGCCCCCTAAAGGCCAGCCGGGCTCCCTCAAGCCGGCGCCGTGGTGCGGATCAGGTGGTCAAAGGCGGACAACGCGGCCTTGGAGCCTTCGCCGGCGGCGATCACGATCTGCTTGTACGGCACCGTGGTGCAGTCGCCCGCGGCGAACACTCCGGAGACGTTGGTGTGGTTGCGCGCATCCACCACGATCTCGCCAAACTTGCTCAGCTCCACCGTGCCCTTGAGCCAGTCGGTGTTGGGCAGCAGGCCGATCTGCACGAAGATGCCCTCCAGCGCCACGTGTTTGACTTCATCGCTGGTGCGGTCCTTGTAGCTCAGGCCGTTCACCCGGCTGCCGTCGCCGGTCACCTCGGTGGTCTGGGCGTTCAGGATGATGTCCACGTTGGGCATGCTGCGCAGCTTGCGCTGCAGCACGGCGTCGGCCTTGAGCTCGGGGGCGAACTCCAGCACCGTCACGTGCGCCACCACGCCGGCCAGGTCGATGGCCGCCTCGATGCCGGAGTTGCCGCCACCGATCACCGCCACGCGCTTGCCCTTGAACAGCGGGCCGTCGCAGTGCGGGCAATACGTCACGCCCTTGGTGCGGTACTGCTCTTCGCCGGGCACGCCCATGCTGCGCCAGCGCGCGCCCGTGGCCAGGATGACGGTGCGGCTGCGCAACGTGGCGCCGTTCTCCAGTTCGACCTCGATCAGGCCGCCTTCTTCGGCAGCGGGCTTCAGGGCCTTCGCGGCCTGCAGGTTCATGATGTCCACCTCGTAGTCGCGCACGTGGCGCTCCAGCGCGGCGGCGAACTGCGGCCCCTCGGTCTTTTGGATGGAGATGTAGTTCTCGATGTCCACGGTATCGAGCACCTGGCCGCCGAAGCGCTCGGACGCCACCCCGGTGCGGATGCCCTTGCGTGCAGCGTAGATGGCGGCCGCCGCGCCGGCCGGGCCGCCGCCGACGATCAGCACGTCAAACGCCTCCTTGGCGGCGAGCTTTTCCGCGTCGCGCCCCGCCGCTCCAGAGTCGAGCTTGCCGATGATCTCGGCCAGCTCCATGCGGCCCTGGCCAAAGTGCTCGCCATTCAGGAACACGGTGGGCACGCCCATGACCTGGCGGTCCTTGACCTCCTGCTGGAACACGCCGCCGTCGATGGCGGTGTGCGTGATGCCGGGGTTGAGCACGCTCATCAGGTTGAGCGCCTGCACCACGTCCGGGCAGTTGTGGCACGACAGCGAGTAGTACGTCTCGAAGTGGTGCTCGCCAGGCAGGTTTCTGACCTGTTCCAGCAGGTCGGCGGCTTCCTTGCTCGGGTGGCCGCCGACCTGCAGCAGCGCCAGCACCAGCGAGGTGAACTCATGGCCCAGCGGCACGCCGGCAAAGCGCACGCCGGTGTCCACGCCCGGGTTGGTGATGAGGAACGAGGGCTTGCGCACGGGCATGTCGCCCGCCTCCACCACGGTGACCTTGTCCGACAGGGACGCGATCTGTTTCAGGAGCTCGCGCAGCTCGTGCGCGGTGGCGCTGTCGTCCAGCGTGGCCACCAGTTCCACGGGGCGCTGCAGGCGCTCCAGGTAGGCTTTCAGTTGGGCTTGGAGGTTGGCATCGAGCATAGGGAACTCCCGTAGATGTAGTTGTTTGGGCAAAAAAATGCCCGGGCGCCTCAGCACCCGGGCGTCTGGTATCAGCCGTTCACACGGCTGCCTGGGTCAGGTGGCTCAACTCAGATCTTGCCGACCAGGTCCAGCGAAGGGGCCAGGGTCTTCTCGCCCTCTTCCCACTTGGCCGGGCACACTTCGCCGGGGTGGTTGCGCACGTACTGGGCGGCCTTCACCTTGCGCAGCAGGTCGGCGGCGTTGCGGCCAATGCCTTCAGCAGTGATCTCCATGGCCTGGATCACGCCGTCCGGGTCCACGATGAACGTGGCGCGGTCGGCCAGGCCCTGGCCTTCGCGCAGGCAGTCGAAGTTCTGGCTAATCTGCCAGCTGGGGTCGCCCAGCATGGTGTACTGGATCTTGCGGATGGTGTCGGACGTGTCGTGCCAGGCCTTGTGCACGAAGTGCGTGTCGGTGGAGACGGAGTACACCTCGACGCCCAGCTTTTGCAGCTCTTCGTAGTGGTCGGCCACGTCGCCCAGCTCGGTGGGGCACACGAAGGTGAAGTCGGCGGGGTAGAAGAAGAACACGGCCCACTTGCCCAGGACGTCCTTTTCGGACACTTCGATGAACTTGCCGTTCTTGAAGGCTTGCGTCTTAAAGGGCTTGATGGTGGTGTTGAGCACGGACATTGGGTTTCCTCTCGGGTGGGTGGGTTGATGGATGGAACGAGACTGAAGTCTAGGCGCTGGCCGCCAATAAAGCCAATTAATTGATGGAATCAAGTTGATTGCCCTAGACTATGGCAAGCCAGGCCGGCCCGCCGGACATTGTCTTGCCGCAGGGCCCGGCTGTCATGACAATGCCCTGTCACGCACGAAAGGAAAAGCACCATGAAAGGCGACCCCCAGGTCATTGCCCATCTGCAGGCGCAGCTGAAGAACGAACTCACGGCCATCAACCAGTATTTCCTGCATTACCGCATGCTCAAGCACTGGGGCCTGGACAAGCTGGCCAAGCGCGAATACGACGAATCGATTGGCGAGATGAAGCACGCCGATCGGCTGATGGACCGCATCTTCATGCTGGACGGCCTGCCCAATCTGCAGGACCTGGCCAAGCTGCAGGTGGGCGAGGACGTGCCCGAAATCCTGGAATGCGACCTGCGCGCCGAGCGCGGCGCCCAGGCCACCATCAAGGACGGCATCGCCTACTGCGAATCGGTGCGCGACTACGTCTCGCGCGACCTGCTGGAGGGCATCCTGGAAGACACCGAGGAGCACATCGACTATCTGGAGACGCAGATCGCCCTGGTGGAGAAGGTCGGCCTGCCCAACTACCTGCAGTCGCAGATGGGCGACGGCAGCTGACGCGCGGCGGCGCCGCAAGCCGAGGGAAACGGGCCGCTGGCCCGTTTTTTCATGCCCTGGCCCCGGCATCGGCGCCTGACGCGTTTGTAAGGCAAATTCCTACAAGGCAGGACAGGTGACCAGACGCCGCGCAGCGCCGAACCCCGACTTAATTTCTTTTTGGCCTGGTTTCACAATCCATTTCAACGAATCGAGCAATACATGCAACCGCATGCAACGCCACGAGACGCCGCTGAAAAGGAACCGCGCCATGACCTCCGAACAACTGCTCGCCGAAATCCGCGAAGCCAACCTCACCTACCTGATGCTGGCCCAGACCCTGGTGCGCCAGGACAAGGCCGAAGCCGTTTTTCGCCTGGGCCTGAGCGAGGAAGCCGCCGACATTCTGGCAGCCCTGTCGGCTGCGCAAATCCTGAAACTGGCATCGCGCAACACGCTTCTTTGCAGCTTCCGGGTGGACGACGAGCTGGTGTGGAGCCTGCTGACCAGCCACAACGCCCCGCGCAAGAGCAGCAGCGAGGCCACCAACGCACTGCACGCCAACATCCTGATGGCCAGCCGCGTGTCCGAAGTGCTTTGACGCCTGCCCCGCCTGCCTGCAACCCGCCTACTGAAAGCCCGCCATGTCCGCACCCGCCAAGAGCGTTTTGAACGAGTCCAAGCAGATCGAGCGCGCCGTCATGCTGATCGAGATGGGTGCCCGCATGCAGGTGCTGGAGTCGGAGACCACGCTGTCGTACGAGCGCCTGATCCGCCTGTACAAGGAAGTGGCGGGCAAGTCGCCGTCCAAGGGCCAGCTGCCGTTCTCCACCGACTGGTTCCTGACCTGGCAGGAGAACATCCACAGCTCGCTGTTCCTGAACATCTACGAGTACCTGTCCAAGGGCGTGGCACTGGATGCGGTGGAGGTGCTCACCAAGGCCTATCGCCTGTACAACGAACAGGTGGCTGCCGCCGAGATCGAGCCGCTGCTGTCCTTCACCCGCGCCTGGCGCCTGGTGAAGTTCGTGGACGCCGGCATGCTCACGCGCACCCCATGCTCCAAGTGCGGCGGGCAGTTCGTCAGCGAGCTGTATGAGAACCGGCACTACACCTGCGGCCTGTGCAACCCGCCGGCCCGCGCCGGCAAGAGCAAGAGCGCCGGCGCGCTGACGCTGCACTGAAAAGCATCAGTCAAATCAGCCTCCAGCCCTTGCCCATCAAGCGCTGGCAGCTATCAAAACCATAGAAAAAGGCCCCGCTGCTGCAGCGGGGCCTTGGTGCTTTTTAGCCGGCGAGCGGCGTCATTGGCTCACGGTCTGCGTGCGGTAGTCGGCGTTGCCGGTGATCTCGCCTTCGGTGAACGGCATGCGCACCCACTCCTTGGCGCCGTAGGCCCGGGTGTAGTCGCCGTAGTGCGGCGAAGCCGGGTCATCCGACAGCGAGAAGGTCAGGAAGGTGTATGCCTGCACGCCGCTGGCGGGGAAGTTCACCACCTGCATGTAGCTGTTGCCGTGCGGCTGGCCATCCATGCTGTAGCCGCCGGCGGTGATGGGGTTTTCCGAGCAGGTGATGGTGAAGTAGCCGACGCCGCCGCAGCCGCCAAACAACGGGATCTTGCCGCCGCCTCGCGTGGCGAACAGCACTTCGCCGCGCGGCGCATCCGGCGCGAAGCCCGAGGCCTGCACCGCTTGCACGGCGTCGGCCAAGGCCTTCTTCAGCGCATCGGCCGCGCCAGGGTTGATGCCGCGGGGCGTGTCCAGCGGCTGCGCCGGGTTGAACGCTACGGTGTACAGCTGGGCGTCCGGCAGCTTGGCCGTCGCGCGCGTCCAGAACTCGTCCCACAGGTGCGAGCCGCGCGAGTCCTTGTTGCCGTGGTTGTCCCATTGGCGCAGCGCGCCGCAGGCGGCGGCATTGCTGGCGTCGCACACCAGCGCCAGGATTTCGTCCTTGAAGCGCTCTGCGCTGAACACACGGCTGTTCAGCACCATCTGGCGCACGATGGCGCTGGTGGCCTGATTGCCGGGGTAGCCGTCGGTGCCGGCCAGGCGCTCCAGCGCCATGGTGTGGCCCAGACGGGTGCGCAGCGTCTGCGCAGACGTGCCGGCCGGCCCGAAGATGCCGGGGTAGCCCGTCAGCGGCGCCGTGGCGTTGGCCAGCCAGTAGCTGTCGTTCATGTTGCCCACGTAGTCGCTGCGCAACAGGCTGGGCATGCGCGACGGACCGATGGCGCCGGGCTGCACCGAGTCGGCATCGCTTTGCCACTGGCAGGCCGAGTTGGCCCCGTTGAAGATGGGCACGCCGGGCAGCAGCGGCGCCATGGCCTGGCCCACCGGCGTGGTGCACTGGGCCACCTGCGCGGGCGAGACATTGGGCACGGCGCCGATGTCGGCATACCAGGCCTGGGCGCTGCCGCGGCCCACGGCCACGGTGTTGACCCAGGGAATGGCGGACTCCTGCTTCTGGATGGCGATGAACTCATCGAGCGACTTGGCCTGGTTCCAGCGCATCCAGTTGCGGAAGGTGCGGTAGTTGTCGGCGTTGATGTCGCGGATGGCAAAGGCCGATTGCGGGTTCCAGCCCAGCGCCGGGTTCATGCTGCCCAGGTTGACCATGGGGCCGTACTCGCTCTTGTAGAGCGTGCGGGTCACGGCGCTGGTGCTGCCGTCGGCCTGGCGCACCGGCACGCTGATGGGCACGGCCTTCATCTTCACGGCCTTGCCGTCCACCAGGTAGCTGGTGGCGTCGCCCTGCGCCAGGGTCAGCTGGAAGAAGCCGAAACGCCGCGCCGTGGAGACGGTGTGGCTCCAGGCCACGTTCTCGTTGAAGCCGATCAGCACCATGGGCACGCCCAGGAAGGACGCGCCGCTCACATTCAGCTCGCCGGGGATGGTCAGCTGGGCCTGGTAGAAACGGTCTGCCCCCTTCCAGAACCAGTGCGGGTTGCCGAACATGACCGGCCCGTCGCCGCCCGTGACGGCGCTGCCGAAGCCGTACATGTTGCTGCCGATGCCGCGCGTGCCGGCCACCTGCAGGCGCGGCGGGGCGATGTCTTCGGGCGCCAGGGCTGCCAGCTGCTGCTTGGCGGCAGCGCTGGCGCCCGGCGGCGTGGCGTTAGCGATGGCGGCCACGAAATTGCTGTAGCCCCCCGCCAGGTTGGCCGCGTACATGCGCCGCCACAGGTCGTCTTCGGCAATGGGCTGCACCCAGCCCTCGCCGCGGCAGGCGGCATGTGCCGTGCCGGCCTTCTGGGCCTCGCCCACATAGCGGTTGTAGCCGGCGACGAAGCCGCTGACCAGGGCATGCATCTTCGCGTCCTGCGCGCCCGACATGGCGGCCACGACATCGGGCGAGACCACATGGCGGAAGAAGAAGTCGGAGTCGATGTTGCGCGGGCGGTCGATGGTGCTGTCATACACGGCGATGGCATCGCCGCCGAAGTGGCGCGAGCGCTCGCCGCGGTAGGTCAGGAAGGAATCGGCCAGGGTGCACAGGTTGTCCTGCGCCTGGGCGTAACCCACGCCGTAGCCCAGGCCGCCCCAGTCCTGCGCCTTGACGTGGGGCACGCCCATGGTGGTGCGGCGGATCTCGGCGCTGTACTTCGCGCCGCCGTCGCTGCTGCCACCGCCACCGCCGCCGCAGGCGGCCAGGGCCGCCAGGGCCGCCAGCGTCAGAGCGACGCGCGGCCGTGCGCCGCGCAGCATCGTGTGTTGCATGTGAATGTCTCCTGTTGTTGTGGTTGGTTGCCCTCATTCGCTGGCGGGCAGCGGCGGGCCACGCCAGCATAGGAGGAAACAGGCCCGCTGTGCATGGGGCCGTGCAGGCATCGGCAGGAAGGGACTGGCACCGCCCCGGGCGGCGGCGGTCAGGCGCGTGCGTGCGCCTCGAAGCACTCGACCAGCCGGTCTTGCCAGGCGCGGCGCTGGCCCTCGGGCGCAAAGCTGGCGGCAAAGCTGTTGTGCGCCAGCTGCCAGGCATCGTGCGCAGTCAGCTGCGGCACGGCGGCGAAGACCTGTGTGAAGTTCTCGTTGATGTAGCCACCGAAATAGGCCGGGTCGTCAGAGTTCACCGTGGCGGCCAGGCCTGCGTCCAGCAGGCGTTTGAGGTTGTGCTGCGAAAGCTCGGGGAACACGCGCAGCTTCAGGTTGGACAGCGGGCACACCGTGAGCGCAATGCGGTCCTGCGCCAGGCGGCGCATCAGGGCCGCGTCGTGCACGGCCTGCACGCCGTGGTCGATGCGCTCGACGCGCAGCACGTCCAGCGCGCTCCAGATGAAGGCCGGCGGGCCCTCCTCGCCCGCGTGGGCCACCAGGCGCAGGCCCAGCTGGCGGCAGCGGGCGAACACGCGGGCGAATTTCTCCGGCGGGTGGCCCAGCTCGCTGCTGTCCAGGCCCACGCCGACGATGTGCTCGAGCAGCGGCATGGCCTGCTCCAGCGTGGCGAAGGCGTCCTCCTCGCTCAGGTGGCGCAAAAAGCACAGGATCAGCGAGGACGAGATGCCCAGCTCGGCGCGCGCGTCCACGCAGGCGCGGTGCAGGCCGCGCACGACCGTCTCCATGCTGACGCCGCGCGCCGTGTGCGTCTGCGGATCGAAGAAGACCTCCGCGTGCGCTACGTTATCCATAGCTGCCTGCGCAAGGTAGGCGCGGGCCATATCGTAGAAATCCTGCTCATGCAGCAGCACGCTGGCGCCGGCGTAGTAGATGTCCAGAAAGCTCTGCAGGTCGCTGAAGGCATACGCCCGGCGCAGCGCCTCGACGTCGGCATAGGGCAGCGCCACGCCGTTCCTTTGTGCCAGGGCGAAGATCACCTCAGGCTCCAGCGAGCCCTCGATGTGGATGTGCAGCTCGGCTTTCGGCATGGCGGCCAGCAGCGCGGGCAGGCGCTCGCGGGCGATGGGGGGCGGTGTGAACATGGCGCTTGTCTCCGTCGTCGTCTTTGTCAGTGGGGGGTGGCAGAAAACATCCGGTGGTGCAGCCGGCGCAGCGACCACCATACCGACAGCGCCACCACGGGAATGGCCAGCGCCGCCGTGGTCTCCGGCGCCAGCGGCCAGCCCAGGGCCTGCGCGCCACGGGCCAGGTAGCTGACCAGCCCGACGATGTAGTAGGTGATGGCCGCCACCGACAGGCCCTCCACGGTGGACTGCAGTTTCAGCTGCAGGCCCTGGCGCTGGTTCATGGCCGCCAGCAGCTGCTGGCTGCTTTGCTGCTGCTCGATCTCCACCCGCGTGCGCAGCAGGTTGCTGATGCGCGAGACGCGCTGCGACAGCGCGTCCTGGCGCCGCGCGGCCCATTCGCAGGTGGCGCGTGCGGGCGACAGGCGCCGGTCCATGAATTCGCGGATGGTTTGCAGCCCGGCCAGGCGCGATTCGGCGATGTCCTGGATGCGCGTGTCCAGCAGCTCGAAGTACGCCCGGCTGGCGGAAAAGCGCGAGTGCGTGGCGGCGTACTGGCTCTCGACCTTGCCCGCCAGGCGGGTCAGGCGGTCCAGCAGTTCGGGCTCGTCATTGCGGCTGGCGCTGCGGATGGCGCCCGCCAGCGCGGCCAGCTCGGCCTCGGCCATCGCCAGCTCGCGCCCGGCGGCGCGCGCGGCCGGCAGGCCCAGCATGGCCGCCATGCGGTAGGTCTCGATCTCCAGCAGGCGCAGCACCAGGCGGCCCAGTCGGCGCGGCGTCAGGCTGCCGGCCAGCAGCACCATGCGCGAGTAGCCATCGGCGTGGATGCAGAAGTCGGTATAGACCTCGCCATAGCCGTCGGCCACGGTGGAGGCGACCAGGTTTTCCTCGTGCAGCACCTGGCGGATCAGCGCGCCGCCCGGCACACCCTGCGCCGGCAGCACCCACAGGTGCATGGCGCTCAGAGCCTGGCCGGGCAGCTGCGAAACCCACGTCTGCCGCACCGATTGCACTGCCGTCTCGGGCTCGCCCGGGCCGCCCCACTGGCCGGCCTCCAGCGGCACGGTGAAGGTCCAGGTGACGAACTCGGTGTGCAGCTCCCAGCGCAGGCGCCAGGCCCCCAGATCCACGCGCAGGTGGATGCACTCGGCGTCCGGCGGCGGCTGGTGGTGGTCGCGCAGCAGTGCGGCCAGGTGCGCGCGGCTGGCCTCGCGCCCGGCGGCGTCGGCCTGCATGACGATGTGCGTCAGCGCCAGCGGCGCGCTCAGGGCTTCGGGCGGGCGGGCATGCACTTCGTTGTGCAGCACGGCGCGGTCGGGGTGCTGGTGGGGCAGGTGCGGCGCGGGCATGGGCGTGGTCGGCGTCGGGTGGGCGGCGCAGGTGGCGAACAGGCCGGCCGCGCGCACGCCAGAAAACACAAGGGGCCGCACACAGGCGGCCCCGATGGGCGGGCACCGCGCCACAGCGCCGCGCCCGTCATGGCCGGACGGCTTACTTGGCGCCCGGCACCTGGCCTTCCACGCCCTTGACGAAGAAGTTGATGCCGGTGAGGAACTTGTCGTCAGCCGCCTTGCCGTCTTCCAGCACGGCCTTGCCGGCGTTGTCCATGACGGGGCCCTGCCAGATGACCAGCGTGCCGTCCTTCAGGCCCTTCTTGGCTTCCTCGACCTTTGCCTTGAGTTCCGCCGGCACGTCCTCGGCGATGGACACCAGGTCCACCGCGCCTTCCTTGACGCCCCACCAGGCCTGGCCGGTCTGCCAGCTGCCGTTCAGCACGTCGTTCACGGTCTTGGTGTAGTAGGGCACCCAGTTGATGACGGCCGAGCCCAGATGGGCCTGCGGGCCGTAGGCGGTCATGTCCGAATCCCAGCCGAAGGCGCGCTTGCCCTTTTCCTGGGCGGTCTTGAGCACGGCGGGCGAGTCGGTGTTCTGGAACAGCACGTCGGCGCCGCCGTTGATCAGCGACGTGGCGGCCTCGGTTTCCTTGGGCGGGTTGAACCAGTCGTTGACCCAGACCACCTTGGTCTTGATGGCCGGGTTCACGCTCTGCGCGCCCAGGGTGAAGCTGTTCAGGTTGCGCAGCACTTCGGGGATCGGCACCGAGCCCACCACGCCCAGCGTGCCGGTCTTGGTCATGCCGCCGGCGATGATGCCGGCCAGGTAGGCGCCCTCGTAGGTGCGGCTGTCGTAGGTGCGCACGTTGGCGCTGGTCTTGTAGCCGGTGGCGTGCTCGAACTTCACGTCGGGGAACTCGGCGCCCAGCTTCTGCATGGTGTCCATGTAGCCGAAGGTGGTGCCGAAGATCAGCTTGTTGCCCTGCGTGACCAGGTCGCGCAGCACGCGCTCGGCGTCGGCGCCCTCGGGCACGCTTTCCACGTAGGTGGTCTTGATCTTGTCGCCGAACTCGGCTTCGAGCTTCTTGCGCGCCTGGTCGTGGGCGAACGTCCAGCCGCCGTCGCCCACCGGGCCGATGTAGGCAAAGCCGATCTTGAGCGGCTCGTTGCTGGGGGCCGGGGCGGCAGCAGCCGGCTCGGCCGGGGCGGCGGCGGGCGCGGGCGCCGGCTCGTCCTTCTTGCCGCAGGCCACCAGGGCAGCGGCAGCGGCGCCCAGCGCGGCCAGGCGCATCAGGGAACGCTTGTTCAGATCGGTCATGGAGCAGTCCTTGTCAAGGGTGGGTTGTGGGTCTTCGCGCGCGCTCACTTGCCTTCGGTGCCCGGCACCTTGCCTTCCACGCCAGCCACGAAGAAATTGATGCCGGTGAGGAACTTGTCGTCGGCCTTCTGGCCCTCGGCCAGCAGTTCCTTGTCCGCGTTGTCCCTGATCGGGCCGGTCCAGACGGCGAAGCTGCCGTCCTTCAGGCCGTCGCGCGCCTTGGCCACGCGGTCCTTGATCTCCTGCGGCACGTCGTCGGCGATCTTCAGCAGGTCGATGGCGCCTTCCTTGACACCCCACCAGTAGTTGCCCTGCGGCCAGTGGCCGGCCAGCGTGTCCTCGACCACCTTGGTGTAGTAGGGCGTCCAGTCAATCACGGCCGAGCCCAGGTGCGCCTTGGGGGCGTAGCTGCTCATGTCGCCGTCCTTGCCGAAGGCGCGGGCGCCGCGCTCCTCGGCCGTCTTCAGCACCGAGGGCGAGTTGGTGTTCTGGTACAGCACGTCCACGCCGCCGTTGATGAGCGAGGTGGCCGCTTCTGCTTCCTTGGGCGGGCTGAACCACTCGTTCACCCAGACCACCTTGGCCTTGATGGACGGGTCCACGCTCTGCGCGCCCAGCACGAAGCTGTTGACGTTGCGCACCACCTCGGGGATGGGCACCGAGGCCACCACGCCGATGGTCTTGGTTTTGGTCATGCCGCCGGCGACGATGCCCGCCAGGTAGGCGCCCTCGAAGGTCTTGGTGTCGTAGGTGGCGACGTTGTCGCTTTGCTTGTAGCCGGTGGCGTGCTCGAACTTCACGTCCTTCAGGTCGGCCGCGACCTTCTGCACGAACTCCTGGTAGCCGAAGCTGGTGGCGAAGATCAGCTTGGTGCCCTGCCCCGCCATGTCACGCATGACGCGCTCGCTGTCCGCGCTCTCGGGCACGCTCTCGACGAACGAGGTCTCGATCTTGTCACCGAACTTCTCCTGGATCGCCTTGCGGCCCAGGTCGTGCTGGTAGGTCCAGCCGCCGTCGCCGATGGGGCTGACGTACATGAAGCCGATCTTGAGCTTGTCGGCCACCGGCGCGGCTGCCGGGGCGGGGGCCACGGGCGCTGCGGCCTCTTCCTTCTTGCCGCAGCCGGCCAGCACCGCAAAGGCGGCGGCCGAGAGCAGGGAAGCCTTGAGCAGGGACCGTTTGTTCATGGGGTTCATTGCGATGATGAGGATGGAAAAACGACGGGAAAAGCAGCGCGTCAGCCGCCTGGATGGAAGGGCCGCCCGAGCGAGGCCGGCATGTTCGCACGAATCCACGCCGGGTTGCGGGAGATCAACACCAGCACCACGATCGTCGCCACATAGGGCAGCATGGACAGCAGCTGGCTGGCCACCTGCACGCCCGAGGCCTGCAAATGGAACTGCAGCATGGTCACCCCGCCGAACAGGTAGGCGCCCAGCAGCACCCGCGCCGGCCGCCAGGTGGCAAACGTGGTCAGCGCCAGCGCGATCCAGCCGCGCCCGGCCACCATGCCCTCCACCCACAGGGGCGTATAGACGGTGGAGATGTAGGCCCCAGCCAGCCCGCACAGCGCGCCGCCGGCCGCCACCGCCCCCAGGCGAATGCGCCGCACCGAGTAGCCCAGCGCATGCGCCGACTCGGGCGACTCGCCCACCGAGCGCAGCACCAGCCCCGCGCGCGTGCGGTACAGAAACCACACCATGGCCGCCGCCAGCGCCATGGTCCCGTACACCAGCGGGTGCAACGTGCCGAGCGCGGGGCCGAGCATGGGCAGATCGCTCAGGCCCGGCCAGGCGAACTTGGGTGTGTCGGGCAGCTTGGCCTGCACGTAGCCGATGCCCAGAAAGGCCGAAAAACCCACGCCGAACAGCGACAGCGCCAGCCCCGTGGCGTACTGGTTGGTGTTGAACCAGATGACCAGCACGCCGAACAGCGCCGCCAGCAGCGCCCCGGTGGCCATGCCGGCCACGAAGCCCAGCGTGAAGCTGCCCGTATGCACCACGGTGGCGAACGCCGCCACGGCGGCGCACAGCATCATCCCTTCCGCCCCCAGGTTGACGATGCCGGACTTCTCGTTGATGAGCAGGCCCAGCGAGGCCAGTGCCAGCACGGTGCCGGCGCTGAGCGTGGAGCCCAGCAGCAATGCGTACGATTCCATCAGGCCCGCCCCCCGCGGTTCATGCCGACCCAGCGCACGCGGTAGGCAATGAGCGTGTCGCACGCCAGCAGCGTGAACAGCAGCAGGCCCTGGAACACGCCGGTGAGTGATTTGGGCAGCCCCAGGCGCGACTGCGCCAGCTCGCCGCCGATGTAGAACATGCTCATCAAAATGGCCGACAGCACCATGCCCACCGGGTGCAGCCGCCCCACGAAGGCCACGATGATGGCCGCGAAACCGTAGCCGGCCGGCACGTAGGGCGTCAGCTGCCCGATGGGCCCGGCAACCTCCAGCGCGCCGGCCAGGCCGGCCGTGGCGCCGGAGAGGAGCAGCGCCGTCCACAGCGTGCGGCGCGAGGAAAAGCCCGCGTAGCGCGCCGCCGCCGGGGCCAGGCCGCCCACCTGCAGCGCAAAGCCCGCGCGGGTGCGGAACAAGAACACCCACAGGAGCGCCGCGCTGACGAGCGCCAGCGGCAGCCCGATGGTCACGCGCGAGCCGGCGAACAGCTTCGGGATCTGCGTGGCGCGTTCAAACATGCGCGTCTGCGGAAAGTTGTAGCCCAGCGGGTCCTTCCACGGGCCATAGACCAGGTAGCCCAGCAGCAGCGTGGCCACATAGACCAGCATCAGGCTGACCAGGATCTCGTTGGCGTTGAAGCGGTCGCGCAGGAAGGCCACGATGCCCGCCCAGGCCATGCCGCCCAGCATGCCGGCCCCCAGGATGGCCGGGATGATCCACGGGCCCGTGCCCTTGTCCGCCAGCAGCGCCATGCCTCCCGCTGCCACTGCGCCAATGACGAACTGCCCCTCGGCGCCGATGTTCCAGATGTTGGAGCGAAAGCACACCGCCAGGCCCAGCGCCACCAGCAAGAGCGGCGTGGCCTTCACCGCCAGCTCGCCCAGCCCATAGGCCGATTTGACCGGCTCCCAGAAGAACACCTGCAGGCCGCGCACCGGGTCCTTGCCCAGCAGGGCGAACAGGGCCACGCCGATCAGCACCGTGATGGCCAGCGCCAGCAGGGGCGACGCCCAGGTCCACACCCGCGAGGCCTGCGGCCGCGCCTCAAGCTTGAGCATGGCCACCCTCCTCGCGCTGGCGGCCCAGGTGCTCCTGCACCTCGGCGTGCCACAGCCCGCTCATCCATTCGCCGATGCGCTCCACCGTGGCCTGCTCGCGCGGCACCGAGGGCGACAGCCGCCCCTTGGCCAGCACGTGCAGGCGGTCACAGATCTCGAACAGCTCGTCCAGCTCCTCGCTTACCACCAGCACGGCGCAGCCGGCGTCGCGCAGCTTCAAGATCTCGCCGCGGATCTGCGCGGCCGCGCCCACGTCCACGCCCCAGGTGGGCTGCGAGACGATGAGCAGCTTCGGTCCGGCGTCGATCTCGCGCCCGACGATGAACTTCTGCAGATTGCCGCCCGACAGGGATTTGGCCGGCGCATCCGGCCCGCCCGCCTTGACGTTGAAGCGCGCGATGATGTCCGCGGCCTGGGTCTGCAGCGTGCGCATGCGCAGCCAGCCACCCGCACCCACGGCGTTGCCGCGCGTGAGCAGCAGGTTGTGCGCCAGGCCCATGGTGGGCACGGCGCCGCGGCCCAGGCGTTCCTCGGGCACGAAGTGCAGCCCCAGGGCGCGGCGCTGGCGCGGGGTGAGGCGCGCGGCCGGCCGGCCTGCCACCTCGACCATGGCGGCCGGCGCCCGCGTGTCTTCGCCCGACAGGGCATACAGCAGCTCCCGCTGCCCATTGCCCGAGATGCCGGCGATGCCCACCACCTCCCCGGCGCGCACTTCCAGGTCGATGCTGACCAGCGGCACGCCGAAGGGGTCGCCCGCGGCCAGCGACAGGCCGCGCGTGCACAGCACCACGGCGCCCAGGCGGGACGCGCGATGCTGCAGCGCCGGCGGCTCGGCGCCGATCATCAGGCGC
Source organism: Pulveribacter suum (assembly GCF_003013695.1). Lineage (GTDB taxonomy): Bacteria > Pseudomonadota > Gammaproteobacteria > Burkholderiales > Burkholderiaceae_C > Melaminivora > Melaminivora suum. Next base: position 2,743,643 of record NZ_CP027792.1, read on the forward strand.
GACAGCGAGGCGTTGGATTCCTGCGAGGGGTCGCACACGCCCGTTACCTTGCCGCCGCGCATCACGGTGCAGGCGTTGCACAGCTCGCGGATCTCGTGCAGCTTGTGGCTGATGTACAGGATGGAGCAGCCCTCGCGGCTGAGCTTGCGCAGCACCACGAACAGCTTGTCCACCGCCTGCGGCGTGAGCACCGAGGTCGGCTCGTCCAGGATCAGCAGCCGCGGGTTGGTCAGCAGCGCCCGGATGATCTCCACGCGCTGCATCTCGCCCACCGACAAGGTGTGCACGGGCCGCAGCGGGTCCACGTCCAGGCCGTACTCGGCGGCTTTGTCGGTGATGCGCCGGGCCACTTCGGCCAGCGCCAGGCGCTTGTCCAGGCCCAGCCAGACGTTCTCGGCCACGGTGAGCGTGTCAAACAGGCTGAAATGCTGGAACACCATGGCGATGCCCAGCTCGCGCGCCTCCTGCGGGTTCTTGACCTGCACGGGACGCCCGTCGAACAGCACGCTGCCCTCGTCGGGCCGCGTGGCGCCGTAGATGATCTTCATCAGCGTGGACTTGCCGGCGCCGTTCTCGCCCAGCACGGCGTGGACCTCGCCCGGCTGCACCGTGAGCGAGACGCCGTCGTTGGCCACCACGGCCGGGTAGCGCTTGGTGATGCCCGTCAATTGCAGCCGCGGCGCCGCAGGGGCGGCCGCGGCCTGAGGGGGGGTGGGATTCATCGGTGCAATTGTCTCCGAAGTTCGGGCATTGTATTTTTTCGTTAAATCGGCACCCAGCGCTTGCCAGGCATGCGCCAGCAGCTATGGTTTTCGTAGCGAAGCAGCCACGTCGCGAATGGCTTCGCGCAGCCAGGCGCCCGCCGCCGAGTGGTGCGTGCGGGCATGCCACAGCTGGTAGTACATCAGCCGCGGAAAGGCCACCGGGCACTCCAGCACGGCCAGCGGCAGCCGCTCGGCGTAGCGCTCGCAAAACTGCCGGCCGGTGGTCAGCACCAGCAGGCTGCCCGCCACCATGGCCGGGATCAGGCTGAAGTGGGCGCAGCGCACCGTCACGTGCCGCGCCAGTCCCAGCGAGTCCAGGTGCGCGTCGATCACCCCGCGCGCGCCAGGGTGGGTGGGCGTGGGCGCGATGTGCTCGGCGGCCAGCCAGTCCTGCTGGCCCCAGCCGCGGCGCACGGCCGGGTGCTCGCGGCTGACCAGGCACACCACCTCGTCGGAAAACAGCCGCCCCAGGTGCAGGTCGCCCGGCGGTTCGGGCCAGTTGCCGATGACCACGTCGGCCTCGCCCTGCGCCAGGTGGGCGTGATAGTGGGCGTCGGCCGACAGCGGCCATATCTCCACCGGGCACAGCGGCGCCTCGGCCTTGATGCGCGCCACCAGCCGGGGCAAGAACAGCGGGTCCAGATAGTCGCTGGCAGCGATGCGAAAGGCCCGGGTGGCGCTGCGCGGCTCGAACCCGCGGGCGTCGGAAAACAGCACCTCGGCCGCCCGCAGGATGCTGGCCGCCGGCTCCACCATGGCCAGCGCCGCATCCGTGGGCTGCATGCTGGCGCCCGAGCGCACCAGCAGCGGGTCGCCCGCCAACTCGCGCAGGCGGCGCAGCGCGCTGGAGACGGCCGGCTGGTGCATGCCCAGGCGCAGGGCGGCACGCGAGACGCTGCGTTCAGTGAGCACGGTGTGCAAGACGCGGATGAGATGAAGGTCGATCTTGTCGAAAAGGGCTGTCTCTCTCATATGCGCTCGGGCATGCAGGCCATGGGCGGCGGCGTATGCGCTGCCGCGCGTGCCGGGCTATGGGGCGGCCGGCGGCGAAACAAAAAAATGGGGTGCGGGCTACTCTACACGCGCCATAGCGCGCCGGGCATCCGGGTTATATGCAGGCCCGTATGCCTTGGCTGCGCGGCAGGCCTACCCTCGGGGGATGACCACGATCCGCCCCCTTCGCTTCATCCGCCGCGGCCAGCGCGTGCAGCTGGACCACGTCGCCCCTGACCGCACCCTGCTGGAGGTGCTGCGCGAAGACCTGGCCGCCACCGGCACCAAGGAGGGCTGCGGCGAAGGCGACTGCGGCGCCTGCACCGTGGTGCTGGGCAGCGCGCAGGAAGGGCAGGTGCGCTACGAAGCCGTGAACGCCTGCATCCGCCTGGCCCACTCCATCGACGGCATGGCGCTGTGGACGGTGGAGGACCTGATGGCGGACCCGCTGATCCAGCCCGAGGCCGGCGCCGGCACCCGTGCCGGCGACCTGCACCCGGTGCAGCAGGCCCTGGTGGACAGCCACGCCACGCAATGCGGGTTTTGCACGCCCGGCTTTGCCATGAGCCTGTTCGGCATGTACCAGAACCACGTCTGCCAGGGCCGCCCCATCACGCGCGAGATGGCGGTGCGCGAGCTGTCGGGCAACCTGTGCCGCTGCACCGGCTACCGCCCCATCCTGGACGCGGCGACCCGCCTGCCCGAGCTGCCGCCCCTGCGCGTGGACGAGCCCGCATTGCTACAAAAACTGGAGCTGCTGGCGCATGATGGACGGGCGCTGGAGGCCGATTCGGCCTATAACGCCCCCGCCACGCTGGCCGACCTGCTGGCCGCCCGCGCCGCCCAGCCGCAGGCCCAGCTCGTCGCTGGCTGCACCGACGTCGGCCTGTGGATTACCAAGGGGCACAAGCGCTTTGCCCAGGTACTGGACGTGACCCGCGCGCAAGAGCTGCGCCAGCTGCACGCGCGGCCGGACGGCGTGCTGACCATCGGCGCCGCCGTCACCCTGACCGACGCCTTTGCCGCGCTGGTGGCGCGCTGGCCGCAGCTGGCGCGCTTTGCCGAGCGCTTCGCCGGCCTGCCGGTGCGCAACTCCGGCACGCTGGGCGGCAACGTGGCCAACGGCTCGCCGATCGGCGACTCCATGCCGCTGCTCATCGCGCTGGGCGCGCAGGTGGAGCTGGCCAGCACCCGCGGCAGCCGCCGCCTGCCCCTGGAAGACCTGTACACCGGCTACCGCACGAGCGTCATGCAGCCGCACGAGCTGCTGGCCTTCATCCACGTGCCCCCGCCCGTGGCCGGCCAGCAGCTGGCGGCCTACAAGGTCTCCAAGCGCTTCGACGACGACATCTCCGCCGTCTGCCTGGTGCTGAACCTGCAGCTGCAGGAGGACGGCACCGTGGCCGCCGCGCGCATCGGCGCCGGCGGCGTGGCGGCCACCCCGGCGCGCGCCCGCGCTGCCGAGGCCGCCCTGGTCGGCCAGCCCTGGAGCCAGGCCGCGGCCGAGCGCGCCGCCGCCGCGCTGCAGGCCGAGTTCAGCCCCATCAGCGACATGCGCGCCAGCGGCGCCTACCGCCGCGCGGTGCTGGGCGCGCTGGTGCAGCGCTTCTGGCGCGAAACGCAAGGCGGGCCGCAGCCCGTCTGTCTCGACCAACTCACCGCGGAGGTGCTGGCATGAAACCGCGTGACGACGCCCTCTTGAGCCGCGACGCCGAGGACGATCCCGTCGCCATCGCCGCCGATGCCGCAGGCGCTGCCGGCGCCATGCCCAAGGCGCCGGCCCCGCCGCGCTCGCCCGTGGCGCACAGCGCCATGGGCCACCCGCACCCGCATGAAAGCGCCCGCGCCCAGGTGGCCGGCAGCGCGCACTACATCGACGACCTGCCCGAGGTGAAGGGCACCCTGTATGCGGCGCCCATCCTGAGCACCGTGGCCCACGGCACCTTGCACGGCGTGGACCCGGCCGAGGCCCTGGCCCTGCCCGGCGTGCGCGGCGTGGTGCTGGCCGCCGACATCCCGGGCGACCCGGTGCTGGCCGCCTTTGCCCATGACGAGCCCATCTTCGCGCAGGGTACGGTGCAGCACGTGGGCCAGGTGATCGGCCTGGTGGTGGCCGACTCCGTCATGGCCGCGCGCCGCGCCGCGCGCAAGGTGCGGCTGGACATCACCCCCCTGCCCGCCGTGCTGACGGTGCAAGGCGCCCTGGCCGCGCACAGCTGGGTGCTGCCGCCCGTGCACGTGCGCCGGGGCGACGCGGCCGGCGCGCTGGCCGCCGCGCCGCACCGCCTGCAGGGCAGTTTCGAGGTGGGCGGGCAGGAGCACTTCTATCTGGAGGGCCAGATCGCCTACGCCCTGCCGCTGGAGCAGGGGCAGTGGTGGATCCACTCCAGCACCCAGCACCCGGGCGAGGTGCAGCACTGGGTGGCGCACGCCTTGGGGCTGGACAGCCACGCCGTGCGCGTGGAGTGCCGGCGCATGGGCGGAGGCTTTGGCGGCAAGGAGACCCAGGCCGGCCACTTGGCCGTGTGGGCGGCGCTGGCGGCGCACAAGTTCGGCCACCCCGTCAAGCTGCGGCTGGACCGCGACGACGACTTCGTCGTCACCGGCAAGCGCCACCCGTTCGCCTATGAGTGGGACGTGGGATTTGAAGGCAGCGGCCGCATCACGGGCCTGCAGCTGATGATGGCCGCCAACTGCGGCTTCAGTGCCGACCTGTCCGGCCCGGTGGCCGACCGGGCAGTGTTCCACTGCGACAACGCCTACTTCCTGGAGCACGTGGACATCACCTCGTACCGCTGCAAGACGAACACGCAGAGCCACACGGCGTTTCGCGGCTTCGGCGGGCCGCAGGGCGTGCTGGCCATCGAGGCCATCCTGGGCGATATCGCCCGGCACCTGGGCCTGGACGCGCTGGACGTGCGCCTGCGCAACCTGTACGGCGTGGGCGAGCGCGACGTGACGCACTACCAGATGCGGGTGGAAGACAACGTCCTGCACGAGCTGCTGCCGCAGCTGGAGCAGTCCGCGCGCTACAGGCAGCGGCAAAAGGCCATCGAGGCCTGGAACGCGCAAAGCCCGGTGCTCAAGCGCGGCCTGGCCATCACCCCCGTCAAGTTCGGCATCAGCTTCACGGCCACGCTGTTCAACCAGGCCGGCGCGCTGGTCAACGTCTATACCGACGGCAGCGTGCAGATCAACCACGGCGGCGCAGAGATGGGCCAGGGCCTGCACACCAAGGTGGCGCAGATCGTGGCCGACGAGCTGGGCGTGCCGCTTTCACGCGTGCTGGTCACCGCCAGCGACACCAGCAAGGTGCCCAACGCCAGCGCAACCGCTGCCTCCAGCGGCACCGACCTGAACGGCCGCGCCGCCCAGTACGCGGCGCGCACCATCCGCGACAACCTGGCGGCCTTCGTCTCCGGGCTGGACCGCTGCGGCGCCGGAGCCGTGCGCTTCGAGGGCGGGCAGGTGTTTTCGCCCAGCAACGTGCGCCGCTGGGAGGACGTGGTCAAGGAGGCGTATGCCAACCGCATCCAGCTGTGGAGCGACGGCTTTTATCGCACGCCCAAGATCCACTACGACAAGACCACCCTCACGGGCCGGCCGTTCTACTACTTCGCCTACGGCGCGGCCTGCACCGAGGTGGCCATCGACACCACCAGCGGCGAAAGCCGCGTGCTGGCCGTGGACATCCTGCACGACGTGGGCCGCAGCATCAACCCGGCCATCGACATCGGCCAGATCGAGGGCGGCTTCATCCAGGGCATGGGCTGGCTGACCACCGAGGAGCTGGTCTGGGACGAGCGCGGCCGCCTGGCCACGCACGCCCCCAGCACCTACAAGATCCCGGCCACGGGCGACGTGCCCAGGCACCTGAAGATCGCGCTGTGGCACGAGGCCAACCGCGAGGACAACGTGGGCGGCAGCAAGGCCGTGGGCGAGCCGCCCTTCATGCTGGCGGTGAGCGTCTATGAGGCACTGCGCAACGCGGTGGCCGCGGGCCGGGGCGACGGGGCCGGCGCCGGCCAGGTCGCCCTCACGGCCCCGGCCACCGCCGAAAACGTGCTGCGCGCGCTGGGGCGGGTGGCGGACTGACCAGCCGATTCGAGCATCAAATCAGGCTGAAACCCTTGTCAGTCAAGCGCCAGCAGCTATATAAATAATAGCAACGACCCTGCCGGGCTTCAGGGTGCCTGGCCCTCGGCCTGCGGCGGGGGCGCCACGCGGCGCACCTCCACCCGGTTGCGCCCGGCGCGCTTGGCCGCATAGCAGGCCATGTCGGCGGCATAGACCAGCGGCGCCACCTCGCACAGGCCAGCCGGCAGCGGCACCAGGCCGATGCTCAGCCCCAGGGTGAAGCTGCGCCCGCCATAGGCCGGCTCCCAGGCCTGCACGGCGGCGCGCAGCTGCTCGGCCACGGCCTGGCCGCGCGCGGGGGTGGCGCCGGGCAGCACCACGGCGAATTCGTCGCCGCCCAGGCGCGCCGCCCAGCCCATCTGGCGCACCTCGGACTCCAGCAGCCGCGCCAGGTGGCGCAGCACGTCGTCGCCGGCGTCGTGGCCGGCCACGTCGTTGATGACGGTGAAGTGGTCCAGGTCCAGGAACAGCAGCACGCCGCTGCCGTCCTCGCCGTACAGCCCGGGCGCGGCGCGCGCAGGCCGCGGGGCGCGGCCGCGCTCGGCCCGGGCCGCCAGCAGGGCCTGCAGGCGCTGCTCGAAGGCGGCGCGGTGCGGCAGCAAGGTCAGGCTGTCGTGATCGCCCTTCCAGTCGGGCTGCTGGCGCGCGTCGCGCGTGGCGGTGCAGTCCTCCAGGACCCACACGGTGCCCCGGTCGGGCTCGCCGGCGTGGATCAGCTGGCCCTGGGCGCGCACCCACAGCACGCCACCGTCGCGGCGCAAGAGCGGCAATTCGCCATCGAAGGCGCCGTGGGCGGCGAACTGCGCGCGCACCTGCCGCGCCATGCTGCCGACCTCGCCGCTGGCCGGCGCCAGCAGGTCCAGCAGGTCGCGCCCGCACAGCTCGGCCGGGGTGTAGTCCAGCAGGCGGCAGGCCTGCAGGCTGACCACCTCCACGCGCTCGGCGCGCGTCACGGCGATGCCCAGGGGCACGTGGGCCAGCACCGCCTGCAGCTGGCGCAGCAGGGCCTGCGAGTCCTGCTCGTGCGCGCGGCGGTGGGCCAGCAGCCGGGCGCACACGCGCACCACGTCGTCCACCTCGCCGGGCGAGCGCGGCCAGGCGGCGCCGCCTTCTGCCGGGGGCGGCGCTGCGGGCAGGCCCGGCTCGGCCTGCAGCAGCTGCATCGCCCGCTGGCGCAGCTGCGCCAGGGGGCGGGCCAGCCAGACCAGCGCCGCCAGCGCCAGCAGGCACATGGCCAGCGTGGCGGCGGCGGCCAGGGCCCAGGCGCGCCGCTGCGCGCCCTGCACCGGCGCCAGCAGCGCCTGCGCATTGGTGACGCGCGCCACCATCCACTGCGGCATGGGCACGCTGGCCAGGCTGACCACGTAGCCCGAGCGCAGCTCGGTCATCTCGTCGCTGCTGCCCAGCGGCTTGCCGCGGCTGCGCCAGCGCTCGTATGCCTCGGCCAGGCCGGGCTCGTCGAGCACGTCGCCCAGCACGCGCTCGGGCTGCGGGTGCGAAAGGATGACCCCGTCGCGCGTGAACACCACCAGCCGTGACTCCGGCCGCGCCGGCAGCGCCAGCGAGTGCGGCAGCAGCCCCTGCGACTGCAGCCGCAGCACTCCGGCCACCGCGCCAATCACCCGGCCCTCGCCGCGCAGCAGGGGCACGGTGAACATGACGCGCGCGTCCTGCCCCGTGGTGCCGATCAGCTCGGACACCAGCGGCTTGCCGTCCACCAGGGTGCGCCGCAGGTGGTCGCGTTCGGCCGGGTCCAGCGCGGAGGCGGCCTCCAGCTGGCCGTAGCGCAGGTTCACGCTCAGCTGCCCGTCCTTGCGCGCGACCTGCATGGCGTCGAAAAAACGCACCGCCGGCAGGCCCTGCTGCAGCAGCCATTCCAGCGATGCGGGCGACTCGAGCATGGACGGCGCGATGCTCTCGGCCAAGGTGGCCAGCACCTTCTGGCTTTGCTCGATCTTGCTGGCCAGCAGCCGGGCCACCAGCTCCACCTCGTCGCCTTGCTGCACCACCAGGCGCTGCATGGCGTCCTGCGCGGCGGCGCGCCAGACCAGCCAGCCGGCCAGGGCGCCGGCCCCCGCCACGGCCAGCACGGCCACCAGCAGCAGCCGGCGCATCAGGGGGCCGGGGAACCAGCCCGACAGGCCGTCGGGCCCGCCGCCGTCCTCGTCCTCCTGCAACTCATCGGCCAGCAGCTCGTCGGTCAGCGGGGGCAGCACGGCGCCGGCCGCAAAACGCTGCGCCGGTGCGCCCGCGGGCAGCGGCGCGTGCAGGGCGGCGGCGTGTTCGGGGGGCGTCATGCGTGCTCCGAAGGGGGAGCACCGGTGCCGATGGCGAAGAAAAAGAAGGGCGTGGCGCGGAACATGGGACGGGGGCTGCTGGCCCGCAGCGTGCCGTGCGGGCGCCGACCAATATACGCAGCGCCCCAGGTCCCTCGTTTGGGGTACAACCCTTGAAGCCGGAGAGGAAAACCCTGTCGGAAAAATCCGACAGGCAGGCACCCGCCCGGGGCGCGCCGGCCGGCCGCTCAGCCGCCGGCCACCAGGCGCAGCGCGCGCGGCTGCGGCAGGTTGAGCACGTTGCCCGTGCCGGCGATCAGCCCGTGCTCGCGCAGCTGGCGCAGCACGCGCGACAGCGTCTCGGGGGCGATGCCCAGCTGCGCGGCGATCAGCCGCTTGCGCTGGTGCAGGGTGACGCGCAGGCCGCCGTCATCGGTGCTGTGCGCGTGGCGCAGCAGCCACTGGGCGCAGCGCGCCTCTGCATCCTGCGCCAGGCGGCTGACGGCCAGCTCGGTCTGGCGGCAGTAGCCGGTGGCCATGTCGCGCAGCAGGATCTGCGCCGACTCGGGCAGCTGCTCCAGGCCGCGGCGAAAGTCCTCCAGCGGCACGCGGCGCAGCTGCACGCGCGTGTCGGCGACGATGTCCACGGCGCTGGGCTGGTCCAGCAGCGCGGTGGCCGCGTCCAGCCAGGAAGGGCCCTCCACCACGCCCAGCTGGTGGCGCATGATGCCCTCCTCGCGCACGCCCATCAGCACGCGGCCGCTGTCCAGGTACAGCACGGAGAACGGTTGCTGGTGGCGCTCGCGCAGCACTTCACCCGCGGCGGCCACCTCGATCTGGGCGGATGGTTCGGAGGACGGGAGGGGCAACATGCAGGCAAATGTGCCGCCCCGGCGCCCCGGGCGCTTTGAGCAATATCAAAAACGCGCGGCACGGCCCGCACGGCCGGCCGCTTCCCCCACAATAGCCGCGGGCCGCAGCGCCCGCACTTTTACAGCCCAGATTCCCAAGGAACCCCACCATGCACCGCAAACTGCTCACGCTGGCCGCGCTCTTGTGCGCGGGCGGCGTTCAAGCGCAAGGCTCTGTCCAGCTCACCGGCCTGGTTGACGTCTATGCCGGCTCGATGAAGGCGCCGGGCGACGCCAGCCGCACCGCGGTGCTGGGCAGCGGCGGCCTGACCACTTCGTGGTTCGGCTTCACCGGCACGGAGGATCTGGGCGGTGGCCTGAAGGCCGGCTTTGCCCTGACCTCCTTCATGCGCGCGGACACGGGCGCGCCCGGCCGCTTCAACGGCGACCCGTTCTTCTCGCGCGACGCCAACGTCAGCCTGTCGGGCGGCTTCGGCACGGTGCGCCTGGGCCGCTGGATGGCGCCCAACTTCCTGCCCTCGGTGCTGGCCAACCCGCTGGGCGACTCGTTCACGTTCTCGCCGCTGATCGTGCACAAGAACGTCGGCATCCGCGATCCGCTGCGCTGGGCGCCCACCACGCCGGCCGACACTGGCTGGAGCAACCAGATCGCCTATTCCACGCCCGACATCGGCGGCTTCAAGGCCAACCTGCAGTACCAGTTCGGCGAGCAGGCGGGCGACAACGGCAAGAAGAACGTCGGCGCCAACTTCTTCTACGCCGGCGGCCCGCTGCTGCTGACCGGCTACTACGAGCGCGTGCAGATCGGCAACCCCGGCCAGGGCGCCTACCTGGGCACCACCAGGAAGGACTGGATGCTGGGCGCCGCCTATGACTTGCAGGCTGCCAAGCCCTACCTGAGCTACGGCCAGGCCGAGGACGAGCAGCTGCCGGGCAAGGCCAGGACGCTGCAGGTCGGCGTGGCGGTGCCGCTGGGCGCGGGCAAGGTGCTGGCCTCGTGGGCCAAGACCGACCTGACGGCCGGCGACGTCAACCGCAAGACGCTGACCGTGGGCTACGACCACCACCTGTCCAAGCGCACCGACGTGTACGCCATGGTCATGAACGACAAGATCACCAACCTGAGCACCGGCAACAGCGTCGGACTGGGCATCCGCCACCGCTTCTGAGCGCCAGCGGGGTTGGAGAAGCCACGCAGCGCAACCCGCCGCGTGGCTTTTGCTTTTGTCCTGGCGCAATAGGGGTCCAAACAGGCCCCAGCGCCCGTCAGGCAAGCGCCAGCAGCTCACCTTTCAATAGCATCAACCAAAAGGACCGCCATGCCCATGTTCGTGGACACCTCGCCGCCCGGCGAGTGCATCTTTTGCCGCCTGGCGGCGCGCGAGATTCCCGCCGCCCTGGTGTTTGAGGACGACCAGACCCTGGCCTTCATGGACATCGGCCAGGTCACCCCCGGCCACGTGCTGGTGGCCACGCGCCGCCATGCCGCCACCCTGACCGACGTGACGCCCGAGGAGGCCGCTGCCGTCATGCAGACCGCGCACCGCGTGGCGCGCGCCGTGCAGGCCGCGTTCGACCCGCCCGGGCTGACGCTGCTGCAGGCCAACGGCGCCGTGGGCGGGCAGACGGTGGGGCACTTTCACATGCACGTGGTGCCGCGCCATGCGGACGACGGCATCGCCCTGACCTGGCCGCGCAAGGAGCCGGGCGCGGCCGTGCTGCAGGACTACGCGGCCCGGCTGCGCGCGGCGCTGTGACGGCCGGCCCGCTTCGCTCCTGCAGCCCCCGCCTTTTGCCGCGCCCAGCCCGATGACCACCACCGCGCCCCTGCCCGCCATGGCCCTGGCCGGCCCCACTGCTTCGGGCAAGACGGCCGGCGCGCTGGCGATTGCCGCCGCGCTGGCGCCGCGCGTGCCGGTGGAGATCATCAGCGTCGATTCGGCCCTGGTCTATCGCGGCATGGACATCGGCACCGCCAAGCCCACGCAGCAAGAGCGGGCCACCGTGCCGCACCACCTGATCGACATCCGCGACCCGCGCGAGGCCTACAGCGCCGCCGAGTTCGTGCAGGACGCCACGCGGCTGATCGCCCAGATCCAGGCCCGCGGCGCGCTGCCGCTGCTGGTGGGCGGCACCATGCTGTACTTCAAGGCGCTGATGGACGGCATCGACGACATGCCGCCAGCCGACCCCGCCGTGCGCGCGCGGCTGGATGCACAGGCCGCCGCCATCGGCTGGCCAGCCATGCACGCCGAGCTGGCCCGCATCGACCCGCCCACGGCCGCGCGGCTGGCCCCCGGCGACAGCCAGCGCATCCAGCGCGCGCTGGAGGTGTGGCACCTGTCGGGCCGTCCGCTGTCGAGCTTTCACACTACAAAAACAATAGCTGCCAGCGCAAGCCCCATCGGCCCTGGAGCCCTTTTTTCTTTGGAACCACAAGACCGCGCCTGGCTGCACACCCGCATTGCCGAGCGCTTCGCCGCCATGCTGGCCGCGGGCTTTCTGGACGAAGTCACGCGCCTGCGCGCACGCGGCGACCTGCACCCCGACCTGCCCAGCATGCGCTGCGTGGGCTACCGCCAGGCATGGCAGTCGCTGGACGGCACCTGCCCCATGGCCAGCCTGGCTGAGCGCGGCATCGCCGCCACGCGCCAGCTGGCCAAGCGGCAGATCACCTGGTTGCGCGGCATGCCGCAGCGCCACGTGATCGCCTGCGACCAGCCAGGCGCCACCCAGGCACTGGTGCAGGCCGTGGGCCAGCACCTGCACAGCAACCGGGCCGGGCCGTGACCGCCCCCGCGCTGCAGGTCAGCCAGCTGGCCAAGCACTACGGCGACGCGACCGTTTTTGCCCATGTCACCTTCAGCGTGGCGCCAGGCGAGTTCGTGGCCATCGTCGGCGACTCGGGCGTGGGCAAGTCCACGCTGCTCAACTGCCTGGCCGGGCTGGACCACTGGGACGCCGGCCGCATCACCCACAGCGCGGTGGACCTGGGGCCGCAGAGCGACACGCAGCGCGCCCTGTGGCGCCGCGCGCACGTGGGCTTCGTGTTCCAGGCCTTCCACGTGCTGCCGCACCTGTCCGTGGCGCAGAACGTGGCGCTGCCGCTGATGCTGCTGGGCCGCGTGGATGAGACGCGCGTCGCCCGCATGCTCGACGCCGTGGGGCTGCTAGGCCTGGGCGAGCGCCTGCCGCAGCAGCTCAGCGGCGGGCAGCTGCAGCGCGTGGCCATTGCCCGGGCGCTTATCCACCGCCCGCCCCTGCTGCTGGCCGACGAGCCCACCGGCAACCTCGACCCCGGCACCGCCGCGCGCGTGATGGACGCGCTGGTGGCCCAGACGCGCGAGCACGGCGCGGCGCTGGTGCTGGTCACGCATTCCGAAGCCGCCGCCGCGCGCGCCGACCGGGTGCTGCACCTGACGGCAGGCGGTATCCGCGATGACAATGCCCGTTCACATGCCGCGCGCACGACGCCCTTGTAGACCGCCCTGGATCCTTCATGCAAATCGAATCGATCGAAATCCGCAACTACCGGCTGTTTCGCCACGTCAAGATGGACCACATCCCGCGCCTGTGCGTACTGGTGGGCGCCAACGGCACGGGCAAGACGACGCTTTTCGATGTCTTCTCGTTCCTCAAGGATGCGCTATCGATGAATGTGGGGAAGGCCGTCTCCAAGCGCGGGGGATACCGCGAGGTGGCCAGCAGAGGTTTCGGCCACGAGCCCATCGAAATCACGCTGCAGTTCCGCATGGACATCACCGGCAAGGAACGGCTGGTGACCTACGCCCTGAAAATTGGCAATGACCGGGACGGACGCCCTATCGTGGAGCGTGAAGTGTTGAGGTACAAGCGTGCCGCCTACGGTGCGCCATACCGGTTTCTGGATTTTTCTTGCGGCAAGGGCTATGCCATTACCAACGAAGAGAATTTCTCCAAACCGGACGAAGAACTTGATCGAGAAGAGCAGGAGCTGGATTCGCCGGACATCCTCGCCATCAAAGGGCTCGGGCAGTTCGACAAATTCAAGGCGGCCAGCGCTTTCCGGTTGATGATCGAAAATTGGCACATCTCCGATTTCCATGTTTCGGAAGCGCGCCCCAGCCAGGAATACGGGGTCGAAGAACACCTTTCCACGCGCGGCGACAACCTCCCGCTGGTAGCGAATTACCTGTTTGAACACCATCGAGACCGTTTTGACCGCGTGCTGGATTCCATGCAGCGCCGCGTGCCTGGTGTCTCCGTGGTTGAGCCCCGTCAGACGGAAGACGGCCGCCTGGTCCTGCGTTTCCAGGACGGCAGCTTCAAGGACCCGTTCATCGCCCGGTACGTGTCGGACGGCACGATCAAGATGTTCGCCTATCTGATTTTGCTGAACGACCCCAAGCCTTACCCCCTGCTGGCCGTCGAGGAGCCGGAAAACCAGCTTTACCCGGACCTGCTGCCAGAGCTGGCCGAAGAGTTCCGGGACTACGCGCGCCGGGGCGGGCAGGTGTTCATCTCCACCCATTCGCCCGACTTCCTCAATGCCGTGGAGCTGCAGGAAATTTACTGCCTGCGCAAGGAAAACGGCTTCACGTCCATCACCAGCGCCCATGCGTCGCCTCATCTGCGCGCGCTGGTGGAGGCGGGGGACTTACCAGGCTACCTGTGGAAGCAAGGCTGGTTCGACCAGTTGCACAGGAACCCAGGCTGATGGGCCGCCTGATCTTCCTGCTAGAGGAACCCTCCATGAAAGCGCTGCTGGATGCCTGGCTTCCCAGGTTGGTGCCGGGCTGGGTCGCAGGAGAGCACTTCCAGTGCGTGCCGCACGAGGGCAAAAGCGACCTGGACCGCAGCATCCCGCGCAAACTGTCTGCCTGGCGCGAGCCGGGGGTTCGATTCATCATCGTCCGCGACAACGACGGGGCGGATTGCATCGCCACCAAGGCGCACCTGCGCAAGCTCTGCGAACAAGCGGGGCGCGCCGACACCATCGTGCGGCTCATCTGCCAGGAACTGGAGAGCTGGTACCTCGGTGACCTGCCTGCGCTGGCTGCTGCCATGGGTACCGCCGACATCGATACACCCGCCCATCGCAAGCGCTACAGCGACCCCGACAACGGCTGGCGCAAACCCTCCCTCGAAGTGAAGAAGCTCGCGCCATCGTTTCAGAAAGGCAGCGGCGCCCGGGCGATGGCTGTACACCTGAGCGATTCCGGCAACCGGTCGCGCAGCTTCCAGGTCTTCGTGCATACGATTCGCGCCTTCGCCTGAGCTGGGGCTGCATGCTCGCCCTGCTGCGCACCTTCTCCTGGCAGGAACTGCGCCACCACCCCTGGCGCAGCGCGGCCGCAGTAGTCGCGGTGATGCTGGGCGTGGCGCTGGGCTTTGCGGTGCACGTCATCAACGCCTCGGCGCTGTACGAGTTCTCGCAGGCGGTGCGCTCCGTCAACGGCCAGCCCGACCTGGAGCTGCGCGCCGTGCAAGGGTCGCTGCCCGAGGCCCTCTACGGCGAAGTCGCCGCGCAGCCGCAGGTGGCGCTGGCCAGCCCCTGGCTGGAGCTGACGGCCCAGGCCAGCAGCGCCGCCCTGGCCGCTCAGCAGCCGGCCGGAGCGCTCGTGGCGCTGCGCGTGCTGGGCGTCGATGCGCTGGTCGTGCCCCGCCTGGCGCCCGCCCTGATGCCGCGCGCCTTCGACACCGCCGAGCGCCTGGCCATGCTGGCGCCGGGCAACGTGTTCCTGAACGCCGCCGCGCTGCAGGCGCTGCGCCTGCCCACCGAGGGCACCACGCCCCCGGCCACGCTCACGCTGCAGATCGGCCTGCAGACCCACTCCGTGCGCCTGGCCGGCACCGTGGCCGCCGGCGGCGCGCCGCTGGCCGTGATGGACATCGGCGCCGCGCAGGACCTGTTCGGCCGCGGCGGGCAGCTCAGCCGCATCGACCTGCAACTGCGCCCCGGCGCCGTGCGCGCCGACGTCGAGAGCGCCCTGCAGGCCCTGCCCGGTTGGCCGCGCGGCGTGCGCATCACCGAGCCGGGCGACGCCGCCCAGCGGGTGAGCAACCTCTCGCGCGCCTACCGCGTCAACCTGACGGTGCTGGCGCTGGTGGCGCTATTCACCGGGGCGTTCCTGGTGTTCTCGGTGCTGGCGCTCAGCGTCGCGCAGCGCGCGCCGCAGTTCGCGCTGCTGGCCGTGCTGGGCGCCACGCCGCGCCAACGGCTGGCGCTGGTGCTGTGGGAATCAAGCGCGCTGGGGCTGCTGGGCAGCGTGGCCGGCATTGCGCTGGGCACCGCTCTGGCGGCGCTGGCGCTCAACGTGCTGGGCGGCGACCTGGGCGGCGGCTACTTCGCCGGCGTGCAGCCCGCGCTGCAGTGGAGCGCGCCGGCCGCCCTGCTCTACGGCGCCCTGGGGCTGGCCGCCGCGCTGGTCGGCGGCTGGTGGCCGGCGCGCCAGGCGCAAGGGCTGCCGCCGGCGCAAAGCCTCAAGGGGCTGGGCGCGCAGGGCGGACACGGGCGCGGCGGTGCCACTGGTATTGTTTTGATAGCTGCCGGCGCTTTACTGGCGCTGGCTCCGCCCGTTTTTGGCATCCCATTGGCAGCGTACTTCGCCGTGGGCCTGCTGCTGGTCGGCGGCATCGCGCTGCTGCCCTGGGGCGTGCAGGCGCTGCTCAACGCCGTGCAGCCGCTGGCCGCGCGCCGCGCTGCCTCGTCGCCGCTGCCGCTGCTGGCCGTGGAGCGCGCACGCCGCATGCGCGGCAGCGCCGCCGTGGCGGTGGGCGGCGTGGTGGCGGCGCTCAGCCTGGCGGTGGCGCTGACGGTGATGGTGGCCAGCTTTCGCGGCTCGGTCATCCAGTGGCTGGACGCGGTGCTGCCCGCGCCGCTGTACGTGCGCCTGGCCGGCAGCGGGGCGGGCGACGACGCCGCCGCCTCCTTCCCGCCCGGCTTTGCCGAGCGCGTGACGCAACTGCCCGGCGTGCAGCAGGTGCAGACGCTGCGCGTCAGCAGCCTGCTGCTGGACCCGGCCCGCCCCGCCGTGGCGCTGCTGGCCCGGCCTTTGGTGCCCGACCCGGCCGGCACGCTGCCGCTGGTGGAGGGCGCCCTGCCCGTGCCGCCCGGCCGCGTGGGCGTGTACGTGAGCGAGGCGGTGGTCGAGCTGTACGGCGCGCGGGCGGGTAGCGACTGGCCGGCGCTTTCAGAGTCTTTTCGGCCTCTGGCGCAGGCGGGGCAAGCGCCAGCAGCTCGCTTTTTTGTAGCAGGCGTGTGGCGCGACTACGTGCGCCAGTTCGGCGCCGTGGCGATCGACAGCGCCGACTACGTGCGCCTGACCGGCGACGCGCGCATCAGCGACCTGGCGCTGTGGCCGCGTGCGGGCGCCGACGAGGCGGCGTTGCAGGGCGCCATCACCGCGCTGGCCCGCGCCGCCGCGCCCGATGAGAACGGTACCGATGCGCCCCCCGCAGCAGCGGACGCCCCGGCGCTCGCCGCGCCGCTGGAATTCACCTCCGCCGCCGCCATCCGCGCCCGCTCGCTGGCGATCTTCGACCGCAGCTTTGCCGTCACCTACTGGCTGCAGGCCGTGGCCATTGGCATTGGCCTGTTTGGCGTGGCCGCGAGCTTCAGCGCGCAGGTGCTGGCGCGGCGCAAGGAGTTCGGGCTATTGGCCCATCTGGGCCTGACCCGCGCACAGGTGCTGGCCGTAGTGGCCGGCGAAGGCGCAGCGTGGACGCTGGTGGGTGCGGTGGCCGGCACGCTGCTGGGGCTGGCCGTGTCGGTGGTACTGGTGCATGTGGTGAACCCGCAGAGTTTTCACTGGACGATGGAGCTGCGGGTGCCGGTGGGACGGCTGGGCGCGCTTGCGGCGGCGGTGGTGCTGGCGGGGACGGTGACGGCGTGGCTGGCGGGGCGGGCGGCGGCAGGCAGGGTCGCGGTGATGGCAGTGAAAGAGGATTGGTAACAGGCGGATGGACGAGGCGGCCTTGCGTCCACTCACGTTCCCACTCGCCACACGGGGCGTCCCGCACAGGGCGAGTAGCAACCACATGTCGCCCGCCAGCGAGCGCTCCAAACTGATTACCCAGCCGCTGCGAACGGCTCGATGGCTTCCAGCTCTTCGCCCAGTTTGAGCCTGGCGGTGTCGGCGTCGTACTGGCCCTGCAGGCTCATCCAGAACTCCACCGACGTGCCGAAGAATCGCGCCAGCCGCAGCGCCGTATCTGCCGTGATCACCCGGCCATCCTTGATGATGGCGGCGATGCGGCTCTGCGGTACAAGGATGGCCTGGGCCAGCCGGTACTGTGTGATGCCCAGAGGCTCCAGGAACTCAGTGGCGAGGATCTCGCCGGGGGTCGGAAGCGTCAGCTGTTCGGTCATGGTTACTCTCCTGTGCTTGATCGTCGCCGGGCATTGGCTGCCGGGCGTCAGTGGTAGTCAACGATCTCGACGTCCGCTGGCCCTTCAGGGGTCCATACAAAACACACGCGCCATTGGTCATTGATGCGAATGCTGTGCTGGCCCTCGCGATCGCCCTTGAGCGCTTCCAGTCGATTGCCTGGGGGAATGCGCAAGTCGTGCAGAACATGGGCGGCATGCAAAAGGCGCAATTTGCGCAGTGCCGCAACTTCGATGTTGACCCAGCGACGCACGCGCTCCAGTCTGAACAGTGACTCCGTGTCATCGCATTTGAAGCACTGGATGGCCATGGGTGATGCTACCGCTACACGTTACTAACGTCAAGCGTTAGTACGACGCTGAGTCGTGTTTTGGGCAACAGGTCGCCGCCATTGGCACACGCTGGGCCAACAGCAGGCGGTGGCAGGGCCGAGCCATTACTCGCCAACCAGCCAACCAGCCAACCAGCCAACCAGCCAACCAGCCAACCAGCCAACCAGCCAACCAGCCAACCAGCCAACCAGCCAATCAGCCAACCAGCCAATCAACAGCTCCAGGCCAAGGTCTGCTTGCTCCATGGCTTCGATTGTCTTCGCGTACCTGCATCGGCCAGCACAGTTCGGCGCGATTTACGCAGACCGTCCTTAACCGTCGCGTCATTCAATTGGCTGTTTCACAAAGTTTTATTTCATCGAAGGATAGGACGTTGGCGAACAGTACAAGACACACTCAAGTCATTCCATCCAATGGGGCAGCTTCATTAGGATATACGCTTAAATCTGTCGAAAATGCTTACTGCTTCCTCTAATGTCAGTCTGAACCACTCACCGCGAGATTCTGCTGCAGCATGTTGCAACGCCGCCAATAGGTGCTGCTCTGCACCTCTACGATCCGACGTCCAAGCCAGCTCAACATATTTAAACCGGGACAGTGGGTCAGACGTATTGTAGGTGCCGAGGCGCAGATCGTAATCAATCGTCATTCCGGCCTTAACCCACCCAGGGAAGCAGGGACTTATTAAAATGTAAATGAACCCCTCTCTCACGTTTGTCTGCTCGCCTTTATTTCTGATTTCTTCACTGTAGCGCCGCCGAATATCTTCCAAAATCAAATTTAGCTGGACAAGCTTACTGCTCACCCCATCTATTTCTCCCGTCTTGTTCTGCGTAGGCTCCAATGCCGGCGGCGTTAGGAACGCGAGTGCCTGCTTCGCAGGCTTCACAACTTTTGAGGCTGACTTCTTGACTCTCAGATTGCGAGTTCTCTCTAGCTTTTCAAGAAATTTGATCGCGTACTCTGCCGTATAGTTGTAGCGCTGCTGAATTTCTTCGATAGTCGGTGCACGCCGCTCGATGTCCCAACGCCTCAACTCTGCCTTTAGTTTCACCTCAGTTAGCTCGCGCGCACTGGGATGATCGTTCGCATACTGAAGCAGCTTCTCAGCGGCGCCTTCATATTCCAACTTGGACTTTTCAGGAGGATTATTCCGCTTCTTCCAACTCAACAGATTCCCTTTCGCCATTCCTTTCCCTCCAAATAAAAATTCACTCAACGTGGGTCCAGCCGCAACTTCAGAGCAACTCACCCAACGGCTTTCACACCTTGTACTGCTGTTCAATTCGGATTATTTGAGATGCGCAACACCTATACGAACAACCAATTTTCTTGCAACCCAAAACGCGGCGCACGCAAAACTCTAAAGGACGACTGGGTTCTATTGTCGATATTTGTCCGCCAATCTAATGCGGCACCTATTGTCCAAAAGTAGATTATTGGTCTATTGCTCCACACGCCAAATCTGCTCCACAATTCTCCTATGACTCACCCCCCCCCCTGGCTCCCTACCGCCATCGCCCGCATCGAAGCCGACTATCAACGCAGCGCCGACACCCACCTCATCCCCCTGCCCCTGCCCGCCTACGCCGCCGCCGGCATCGACCTGTACCTGAAGGACGAGTCCACCCACCCCACCGGCAGCCTCAAGCACCGGCTGGCGCGCTCGCTGTTTCTCTACGCGCTGTGCAACGGCTGGGTGCACGAGGGCTCGACCATCGTCGAGGCGTCCAGCGGCTCGACGGCGGTGAGCGAGGCCTACTTTGCCCGGCTGCTAGGCCTGCCCTTCGTAGCGGTGATGCCGCGCTCGACTTCAGCCGAGAAGGTCGCGCAGATCGAGTTCTACGGCGGGCGCTGCCACTTCGTGGACCATGCGGGCGAGGTGTACGACGCCGCGCAGCGCATCGCCGATGAGACCGGCGGCCACTACATGGACCAGTTCACCTACGCCGAGCGGGCCACTGACTGGCGCGGCAACAACAACATCGCCGAGAGCATGTTCACGCAGATGCAGCGCGAGCGGCACCCCATTCCGCGCTGGATCGTCGTGGGCGCGGGCACCGGCGGCACCAGCGCCACCATTGGCCGCTATGTGCGCTTTCAGATGTACGAGACGCAGCTGTGCGTGGCCGACCCGGCCGGCTCGGTGTTCAGCGCCTACCACCGCACGGGCGACAAGAGCCTGACGGCGCCCGGCTCGCGCATCGAGGGCATTGGCCGGCCGCGGGTAGAGGCGAGCTTCATCCGCACGCTGGTGGACCGCATGGAAGAGGTGCCGGACGGCGATTCGATTGCTGCCATGCGCGCGCTGTCGCAGATATTGGGCCGGCGCGTCGGGCCTTCGACCGGCACCAACTTTGTCGCCATGCTGGGCATTGCGCGCGAGATGCGCGATGCCGGGCAGCAGGGCTCGATCCTGTCGCTGCTGTGCGACGCGGGCGAGCGTTACCTGGCGACCTACTACGACGACGCCTGGGTGGCGCGCCACGTGGGCGTGTGCGACGACACCAGCTCGCGCGTGAACGCCCTGTTGGCCTGACCGAGGCACCGGCGCGGCCATGGCCCCCTTGCCTTCCGCTGCGCTGCCCGGCTGGGGCCTGGGCCGCCGCCACTGGATGGCGGCAATGGCAGGCTCGGCGCTGGGTGTGCCGGCCGGCGGCGCGTGGGCGCTGGCGCCGCGCACGCTGGCGTTTCCGCGCGACCACGGCAGCCACCCCGGGCTGCGCACCGAGTGGTGGTACATCACCGGCCATGCGCGCGCTGCGGGGCGGCTGTGGGGTTTTCAGGTGACGTTCTTCCGCTCGCGGGTCGATGCCACGCAGGGGCTGCAGTCGCAGTTCGCGGCCAGACAGTTGCTGTTCGCCCATGCGGCTTTGAGCGACGTGCAGGGCCAGCGGCTGCAGCACGACCAGCGCATCGCGCGGGCGGGCTTCGGCATTGCCGAGGCGTCTGAAATCGACACGGCGGTGCACCTGCGCGACTGGCACCTGGTGCGCACTCCCACTGATGCGCCCGGTCACAGCCGCTACCGCGCGCAGGTGGCGGGCGATGGCTTTGCGCTCGACCTGACCTTTGACAGCACGCAGCCGGTGCTGCTGCAGGGCAGCGAAGGCCTGTCGCGCAAGGGGCCCGAGGCGGCCCAGGCCAGCTACTACTACAGCCAGCCGCAACTGGCGGTGCGCGGCACGCTCACGCAGGGCGGGCGGCGCATGGCGCTGGAGCCCGGCGGCGCGCACGACAACCGCGCCTGGCTGGACCACGAGTGCAGCGAGGCGCTGCTGCACCCCGAGGCGGTGGGCTGGGACTGGATCGGCATGAACCTGCAGGACGGCCGCGCGCTCACGGCGTTCCACCTGCGGCGGGCGGATGGCAGCCAGCTGTGGGCCGGCGGATCGGTGCGGGCGGCGGGCGCGGTGGCCGCGCAGGTCTTTGCGCACGACGCCGTGGCGTTCACCCCGGTGCGGCACTGGAGCAGCGCCCTGAGCGGCGCGCGCTACCCGGTCGAATGGAAGGTGGAGACGCCGGCGGGCACCTTCAGCGTGCACGCGCTGCTGGATGACCAGGAGCTGGACAGCCGGGGCTCCACCGGCGCGATTTACTGGGAAGGGCTGTGCGAGTTGCGCGACGCCGCCGGGCGCGCGGTGGGCCGGGGGTACCTGGAGATGACGGGGTATGCGCAGCGGCTGCAGCTGGGCTGAGGCGTGCGCGGCGGCCCCGCCATGGCGGGGCTGGCGCTTCTATTTTGATAGCTCCTTGCGCTTATCCAGCATGCGCTAGAGGCCGATTTCATTCAATTTTTTGGGCAGGTGAATAGGCAGGGGCCTGATGGCGCCCGTGCTGAGCGGTCGGGCTGTCCGAGTCAGGCCCGGTGCCAGGCCTCTGGCGGGGCGGCGCGCTGCCGGCCCCGCTGCCCGTTCGCCGCGCCCGCAGTCTCCGCGCGGCGTGGCGGGCCTTACTCGATGGCCAGGCGCTGGCCGCGGCCGCCCTGCTTCTTGGGCAGGTTCAACGTCAGCACGCCGTTCTCGTACTTCGCCTGACAGCCGTCGGCGTCGATGTCGGCCGGCAGCTGGAAGCTGCGCGACACGCTGCCGTAGTAGCGCTCGGCGCGCAGCAGCTTCTCGCCCTCGGTCTTCTCGTCCCTCTGACGCACCTCGGCGCGCAGGGTGACGATGCTGCCGTCCACCGAGACGTGGATTTCTTCCTTCGGCACGCCCGGGATCTCGGCCGAGACCAGATAGCCGCCCTCGTTCTCGTGCACGTCCACCTTCATCTGCCCGGGGCTGGGCAGTGGGTCGCCGTGCAGCGGGCGGACGTAGAAGCCCGGGTTCATGTCCTTGAAGAAATCGTCGAACAGGCCACCACGGCCAATCAATGCGTTCATGGCAATCGCTCCTTTCGTTCAGGGGGTTGAAACGGCCGGCCCCGCCGGCCTCGGAAATTTATCTAGGGCGGGCGCGGGCCAATTCAAGGGGGTCGCACATGCCGGGCTGGCAGGCATAAAAAAACGCCCGGCGGGCCGGGCGTTTTTTGGTTGCGGGCTGGGCCGCGGTGGCGGGGTGCGCCTCAGGCGCGGGTGCGGCGCCGCTCAGCCCAGGCGATCAGCTCGCCCATGATGCCGCGGCGGAAGGCCAGCACGCAGACCACGAAGATCAGGCCGGTGACGATGGTGACCGACTCGCCCAGGGTGTTGAACCAGTCGATGGAGGTCACGCTGGCCAGGAAGCTGCCCAGCTCGCCGATCTTGTTTTCCAGCAGCACCACGACGGCCGAGCCCACCAGCGGGCCGCTCAAGGTGCCCATGCCGCCCACCAGCGTCATCAGCACCACGTGGCCCGAGGCCGACCAGTGCACGTCCGACAGCGTGGCAAAGCCCAGCACCAGGGTCTTCAGCGACCCGGCCAGCCCGGCGATGGCCGCCGAGATGACGAAGGCCAGCAGCTTGAAGCGGTTCACGTCGTAGCCCAGCGAGATGGCGCGCGGCTCGTTTTCCTTGATGCCCTTGAGCACCTGCCCGAAGGGCGAATGGATGGTGCGCACGATCAGCAGGAAGGCGGCGACCACGACGATCAGGCACACGTAGTACATGGTCAGGTCGCTGGACAGGTCGATCAGGCCGAACAGCTTGCCGCGTGGCACGCCCTGCAGGCCGTCCTCGCCGCCCGTGAAGGGCAGTTGCAGCGCAGCGAAGTACAGCATCTGCGCCAGTGCCAGCGTGATCATGGTGGCGTAGATGCCCTGGCGGCGGATGGTGAACCAGCCCATGACCAGGCCCAGCAGCGCGCCGCTGACCAGGCCCAGCAGCAGACCGATCTCGGGCGTCACGCCCCAGGCCTTGACGGAGTGGCCGGTGACGTAGGCCGCGCCGCCCAGGAAGGCCGCGTGGCCGAAGGACAGCAGGCCCGTGTAGCCCAGCAGCAGGTTGAAGGCCGAGGCGAACAGCGCGAAGCACAGCAGCTTCATCACGAACACCGGGTAGGCGCCCACGAAGGGCGCGGCGATCAGGCCCAGCAGCAGCAGGCCATAACCGATGGGAGCGAATTTCTTGACGTTCATGTGTGCAACCCCGGCGGCTTCACTTTTCTTTGCCGAACAGGCCGGCGGGGCGGATGAGCAAAACGATGGCCATGATGACGAACACCACGGTGGAGGACGCTTCCGGGTAGAACACCTTGGTGAAGCCCTCGATGATCCCCAGGCCCAGGCCGGTGAGGATGGAGCCCATGATGGAGCCCATGCCACCGATCACGACCACGGCGAACACCACAATGATGAGGTTTTGCCCCATCAGCGGCGTGACCTGGTAAATGGGCGCGGCCAGCACCCCGGCAAAGGCCGCCAGCGCCGCGCCGAAGGCGTAGGTCAGCGTGATCATGACGGGCACGTTCACGCCGAAGGCCTCGACCAGGCGCGGGTTTTCGGTGCCGGCGCGCAGGTAGGCGCCCAGCTTGGTCTTTTCGATCACGTACCAGGTGGCGATGCACACCACCAGCGAGGCCACCACCACCCAGGCGCGGTAGTTGGGCATGATCATGAAGCCCAGGCTGGTGGCGCCTTCCAGCAGCTCGGGCGTGTCATACCCCAGGCCCGAGACGCCGTAGATCGAGCGGAACACGCCCTCGATCAGCATGGTCAGGCCCAGGGTGAGCAGCAGGCCGTACAGGTGATCGAGCTTGTAGATCCAGCGCAGCAGCAGGCGCTCGATGAGCACCCCCACCACCCCTACCACCAGCGGCCCCAGGATCAGCATCACCCAGTAGTTGATGCCGAGGTAGTTCAGCGCCATCCAGGTGGTCAGGGCGCCCAGCATGAACAGCGCGCCGTGCGCGAAGTTGATCACGTTGAGCAGGCCGAAGATGACGGCCAGCCCCAGGCTGAGGATGGCATAGAACGAGCCATTGACCAGCCCCAGCAGGAGCTGGCTCATCATGGCCGGCATGGAGACACCAAAAAATTCCATGGGAAACGACGACGCGGTGAATAGGGGAAGTAGTGGGTCAGGCGGCGGCGCGGATTACTTCCACAGCGCGCACTTGCTCTCGGCCTTGGTGGTGAAGACTTCTTCGCCGGGCAGCTTCTTCACAATCTTGTAGTAGTCCCAGGTGCCCTTGGATTCCTTGGGCTCCTTGACCTGCACCAGGTACATGTCGTGGATGTAGCTGCCGTCCGCGCGCAGATAGCCCTTGGCGAAGAAGTCGTCCATCTTCATGCCGCGCCAGGTTTCCATGACCTTGTCGGCGTCCACCGTGCCGGCGGCCTGCACGGCCTTCAGGTAGTTCATGGTGGCCGAGTAGTCGGCGGCCTGGATCTCGGTGGGGCGGCGGTTGGTCTTCTTCATGTAGGCGTCGGCAAACTTGCGCGAGGCGTCGTCCATGTCCCAGTACCAGCTGGTGACGAACTGCATGCCGGCGGTGTTCTTCAGCCCCAGGCTGTGGATGTCGCTGTAGAACACCAGCAGCGGGGCGACCTTCATGGTCTTGTCGATGCCGAATTCCTTGGCTGCCTTGATGGCGTTGATGGTGTCGCCGCCGGCGTTGGCCAGGGCCAGCACCTGGGCCTTGGAGTTTTGCGCCTGCAGCAGGAAGGACGAGAAGTCGGACGCGTTCAGCGGGTGGCGCACGGCGTTCACCACCGTGCCGCCCTTGGCCTTGACGACGGTGGAGGCGTCCGCCTCCATGGCATGGCCGAAGGCGTAGTCGGCCGTGAGGAAGAACCAGCTCTTGCCGCCTCCGTCCACGATGGCGCCTGCGGCGCCCTTGGCCAGCGCCACGGTGTCGTAGGCGTAGTGCACGGAGTACGGGGTGCAGGCCTCGTTGGTCAGCGCCGAGCTGCCCGCGCCGTTGTTGATCATCACGCGCTTCTTCTCGTCGGCCACCTTGGCCAGCGCCAGGGCGGTGCCGGAGTTGGTGCCGCTGAAGATCATCGTCAGGCCCTGCGTGTCGATCCACTCGCGCGCCTTGCTGGCGGCGATGTCGGCCTTGTTCTGGTGGTCCACGGTGAGCAGCTCGATGGGCTTGCCCAGCACCTTGCCGCCGAAGTCGTCGATCGCCATCTGGATGGCGGTGGCGCCGCCCTTGCCTTCCAGGTCGGCGTACAGGCTGGACATGTCGCTGATGTAGCCGATCTTGACCTTGTCCTGCGCGTGCGCGGAGGTGGCCAGGCCTGCGGCGGCGAGCGCCAGGATGAGTGCGGTGGTGCGGGTGTTCACGGTGTGTCTCCAGTCGGGTTGTTGTGCTCTTGTCTTTTGGGGCCGAAGCCCGCCCTGCCAGGGCGGCAGGGCGGATGTCCAAGGCTCAGCGCGGCATCACTTCCACAGCTCGCACTTGCTCTCGGCCTTGGTGGTCCAGACCTGGTCGGCGGGCAGCTTGGACACGACCTTGTAGTAGTCCCAGGGCTGCTTGGATTCGGCCTGCGACTTCACCTGCATCAGGTACATGTCGTGGGCGAAGCGGCCGTCGGGACGGATCACGCCCTTGGCGTAGAAGTCGTCGATGGGCGTGGACTTGAGCTTTTCCATGACCTTGTCGGCATCGACCGTGCCTGCGGCCTGCACGGCCTTCAGGTAGTTCATGGTGGCCGAGTAGTCGGCGGCCTGGATGTCGGTGGGCATGCGCTTGGTCTTGTCGAAGAACTTCTTGCCGAAGGCGCGCGTCTCGTCGTTCAGGTTCCAGTCCCAGCTGGTGGTGAGCAGCAGGCCTTCGGTGTTCTTCAGGCCCAGGCTGTGGATGTCGGTCAGGAACACCAGCAGGCCGGCCATCTTCATGGACTTGTTGATGCCGAATTCCTTGGCCGCCTTGATGGCGTTGATGGTGTCGCCGCCGGCGTTGGCCAGGCCCAGGATCTGCGCCTTGGAGTTCTGCGCCTGCAGCAGGAAGGACGAGAAGTCCGACGCATTCAGCGGGTGGCGCACGCTGCCGACCACGGTGCCGCCGGCTTCCTTGACGATCCGGGAGGTGTCGGCCTCCAGCGCGTGGCCGAAGGCGTAGTCGGCCGTCAGGAAGAACCAGCTCTTGCCGCCCTGCTTGACCACGGCCGCGCCCGTGCCCTTGGCCAGCGCCACGGTGTCGTAGGCGTAGTGCACGGTGTAGGGCGTGCACTGCTCGTTGGTCAGCGCCGAAGAACCCGCGCCGCTGTTGAAGTAGATGCGCTTTTTCTCGGCCGCGACCTTGGCGGACGCCAGCGCCGTGCCCGAGTTGGTGCCGCCAAACAGCATGGTCAGGTTCTGCGTGTCGATCCACTCGCGGGCCTTGCTGGCGGCGATGTCGGCCTTGTTCTGGTGGTCGGCCGTGAGCAGCTCGATGGGCTTGCCCAGCACCTTGCCGCCGAAGTCGTCGATCGCCATCTGGATGGCCAGCGCGCCGTTCTTGCCTTCGACGTCGGCGTACAGGCTGGACATGTCGGTGATGAAGCCGATCTTGACCTTGTCCTGGGCATGCGCGTGCACGGCGGCCAGCGACAGGCCGGCGGCGCCCAGCAGGGCAGCAAGGGTGCGGAGTTGGTGTTTCATGGGAAGTCTCCTTGTCGAGGGTCGAAAGTCGTTGGAATGCTTTTTGTGCAAAGGGGCCGATGCGGCCCTACACGCCCAGCAGCTGGTTGAGCACGGGCATCTTTTCCTGCAGCTCGGAGGCGCCGAAGCGCTCGACCATGCGGCCATGCTCCATCACGTAGAAGCGGTCGGCCAGGGGCGCGGCGAAGCGGAAGTTCTGCTCCACCATCACCACCGTGTAGCCCCTTTGGCGCAGCATGGTGATCATGCGGGCCAGCGCCTGCACGATCACCGGGGCCAGGCCTTCGGAGATTTCGTCCAGCAGCAGCAGCTTGGCGCCGGTGCGCAGGATGCGCGCCACGGCCAGCATCTGCTGCTCGCCGCCGGACAGCCGGGTGCCCTGGCTGTTCTTGCGCTCGGCCAGGTTGGGGAACATGTCGTAGATCTCCTCCAGGCTCATGCCCTGCGTACCCGTCTTGAGGGTAGGCGGCAGCAGCAGGTTTTCCTCGCACGACAGGCTGGAGAAGATGCCGCGCTCTTCGGGGCAGTAGCCCACGCCCAGGTGGGCGATGCGGTGCGTGGCCATGGCGATGGTCTCCACGCCGTCGATGCGCACCGAGCCGCGGCGCGCGCCGGTGAGGCCCATGATGGCGCGCAGGGTGGACGTGCGCCCTGCCCCGTTGCGCCCCAGCAGCGTGACCACTTCGCCGGGCTGCACGACCATGTCCACGCCGTGCAGCACGTGGGACTCGCCGTACCAGGCCTCCAGGCCCTTGATTTCCAGTGCAGGCGTCGCCATCAATGTGCTCCCTGCAGCTGGCCGTCGGTCGTGCCCATGTAGGCTTCCATGACTTGCGGGTTGTTCGAGACCTCTTCGTACGGGCCTTCGGCCAGCACGGCGCCGCGCTGCAGCACGGTGATGCGGTCGGCGATGGTTGAGATGACCTTCATGTTGTGCTCGACCATCAGGATGGTGCGGCCCGCCGAGACCTTCTTGATCAGCTGCGTGACGCGGTCCACGTCCTCGTGGCCCATGCCCTGGGTGGGCTCGTCCAGCAGCATCAGCTCGGGCTCCATGGCCAGCGTGGTGGCGATCTCCAGGGCCCGCTTGCGGCCGTAGGGCAGGTTCACGGTGACCTCGTGCGCCACGTCTTCCAGGCCCACTTCGGCCAGCAGTTCCATGGCGCGGCCGTCCAGCTGGTGCAGGCTGCGCTCGCTGCGCCAGAAGTGGTAGCTGGTGCCCAGCCTGCGCTGCAGGCCCAGGCGCACGTTCTCCAGCAGCGTGAGATAGGGGAACACCGCCGAGATCTGGAACGAGCGGATCACGCCGCGCCGCGCGATCTGCGCCGGCTGCTCGCGCGTGATGTCCGCCCCGTTGAAGCGGATGGTGCCCGAGGTGGGCGTGAGGAACTTGGTCAGCAGGTTGAAGCAGGTGGTCTTGCCTGCGCCGTTGGGCCCGATCAGCGCGTGGATGGAGCCGCGGCGCACCGACAGGTTCACATCGCTCACGGCCGTGAAGCCCTTGAACTCTTTGGTGAGGTGGGAGGTTTCCAGTATGACGTCGCTCATTGCAAACAGGCGCGCCGCACGCTTTTCGTGCGGCGCGACCTTTGTCTCCATTGGTATGTTGCAGTGCATCGTAAGGGCGCCGATAGGCCGCAGCACTGGGACTAATGCCTATGTATTAACGCCTACGTGGCAGCGCGGATGCGCTTCGGCGCGGCAGCTGTTCAGGGTGCGGCCAGCATCAGCGCAACGGCCGATTCGTCCATCTGCAGCAGCACCCGCGAGCCCGGGCGCAGGCGCGAGGCGGGCGGCGCAAAGCCCACCATCTGCACCCCGGCCGCCTCGGCCGCCACTTCGTCGCCCAGCTCGCCGCGGGCCACCCGCGTGGCCCGGCCGGGCCACTGGTTGGACTGCGCCGGCGCGCCCTGCCCCGCGGGCAGCACGCGCACGGCCGTCGCCTTGCACAGGGCCTGCACGGCGGCGCCCTCGCGCAGGGCCAGCAGCTCGCAGCTCTCGCGCGTGATGCGCGCCCACAGCAGCAGCTGCGCCGCCGCGCCCAGCTGGCCGCGCAGCTGCACCCGCACCAGCGGGCCGCTGGCCTGCAGCGCCTGCACGGTGCAGGGCCACTGGTTGCGCATGCTGGTCTGCACGGCCAGGCGCAGCGCTGCGGCCTGCGGCCCTGCGCCGGGCTGCAGCTGCGCGGCCAGCTGGGCGCGCGCCGCATGCATGGCACCGGCGGCGGCCAGCAGCTCGTGCGCCGCCTCGGTCAGGCGCGCACCGCCGCCACCGGCCCCGCCCACCACGCGCTCGACCAGCGGCACGCCGGCCAGGTTTGTGAGCGTGTCCAGCGCCTGCCAGGCGGCCTTGTAGCTCACGCCCACCACGCGCGCGGCCTGCGAGATGGAGCCGCCGGCGCCAATTTCGCGCAGCACGGCCAGGCGGCGGTCGGCCGGGCCGTGGCCCAGGGCCTGGAGGATGGAGGCGGAAGGCTGGTGCATGGACGCGATCATGCATGCCGGCAAGAGTGGTGCCGGCTATACTTTTCGCTATTCCCCAAATGAATAGCGAGCCCGCCTGCATGTTTCACACCCGCAAGACTCCATTTTTCGCCGCCTTCACGCTGGCGGCCATCCTTGCGCCCGGGGGCGCGCACGCGGACGAGGTGGCCGTGGCGGTGGCCGCCAACTTCACCGCGCCGATGCAGAAGATCGCGCAGCTGTTCGAGCAGGACACCGGCCACAAGGCGCAGCTCTCGTTCGGCGCCACCGGCAAGTTCTACGCGCAGATCGCCAATGGCGCGCCCTTTGGCATCCTGCTGGCCGCAGACGATCGCACGCCCGAGAAGATCGGCCGCGAAGGCCTGGGCGACCCGGCCACGCGGTTCACCTACGCCATCGGCCGGCTGGTGCTGTGGAGCAAGCAGCCGGGCTATGTAGACGCCGAAGGCCGGGTACTGCAGCAAGGCGACTGGCGCCACATCGCCATCGCCAACCCGAAGCTGGCGCCCTACGGCCAGGCCGCGATGGAGACGCTGGCCCAGCTCAACCTGACCGACAAGGTGCAGGGCCGCGTGGTGCAGGGCGAGAACATCGGCCAGACGTACCAGTTCGCTGCGTCGGGCAACGCTGCGCTCGGCTTCGTCGCGCTGTCGCAGGTGACCGAGGACGGCCGGCTGCGCGAAGGCTCGGCCTGGGTGGTGCCGGCGAGCTTGCACGCGCCCATCCGCCAGGACGCCATCGTGCTCAAGCCGGGCCAGGGCAACGCCGCCGCAGCCGCGCTGATGCAGTACCTGCGCGGCGACAAGGCGCGCGCCGTGATCCAATCGTACGGATACGCGTTCTGACGCACCGCCCGCGCCACGCCGCCCGAGATTTCAGTGTTTTAACCCTCCAACGCCCGTCCACACTGCGCAAGCAGCTATATTTTCAATAGCAGTGGTTGCTTTCACTCTGGGCCCCGAGGACTGGGCCGCCATCCGCCTGACGCTGCGCCTGGCGGCCATCACCACCGCGCTGCTGCTGGTGCTGTGCACGCCTCTGGCGTGGTGGCTGGCACACACCCGCTCGCGCTGGCGCGGGCCGGTGGGCGCGGTGGTGGCGCTGCCGCTGGTGCTGCCGCCCACCGTCATCGGCTTCTATTTGCTCGTGGCCATGGGGCCGCACGGCTTTTTAGGGCACCTGACGGACGCCCTGGGCCTGCACCGCCTGCCCTTTACCTTCGCTGGCCTGGTCATCGGCTCGCTGGTGTATTCGCTGCCGTTTGCGGTGCAGCCGCTGCAGCGCGCCTTCGAGGCGCTGGGGCCCCGGCCGCTGGAGGTGGCGGCGACTCTGGGCGCCGCCCGGCTGGACCGCTTCTTCACCGTGGCGCTGCCGCTGGCGCGCCCGGGCTTCATCACCGCCGCCATCCTGACGTTCGCGCACACGGTGGGCGAGTTCGGCGTGGTGCTGATGCTGGGGGGTAACATCCCCGGCGTGACGCGGGTGGTGTCGGTGCAGATCTACGACCATGTGGAAGCCATGGAATACACCCACGCCCATTGGCTGGCCGGCGGCATGGTGGCGTTCTCGTTCGTGGTGCTGATGCTGCTGCAGTGGCTGCAGCCCAGGAAAAGCCGATGAGCGCCGCCCCCGGCATCCACGCGCGCCTGCAGCTGGCACGCGCCGACTTTGTGCTGGACGTCGACCTGCAGTTGCCGGGCGACGGCGTCACCGCTCTGTTCGGCCCCTCGGGCTGCGGCAAGACCACCTGCCTGCGCGCCATCGCCGGGCTGGAGCGCGCGCGCGGCGCGGTGCACGTCAACGGCGACGTCTGGCAGGACGATGCCCGCCGCACCTGGGTGCCCACGCACCGGCGCGCCCTGGGCTATGTGTTTCAGGAGGCGAGCCTGTTCGCCCACCTGACCGTGCAGCGCAACATCGAATACGGCTGGAAGCGGCTGCCCGCCGCACAGCGGCGCGTATCGCTGGAGCACGCGGTGGAGCTGCTGGGCCTGTCCGCCCTGCTGGCGCGCATGCCGCAGCTGCTCTCGGGCGGCGAGCGTCAGCGGGTGGCGATTGCCCGCGCGCTGGGGGCCAGCCCGCGCGTGCTGCTGATGGACGAGCCACTGGCCGCGCTGGACGCCGCGCGCAAGGCTGAAGTCCTGCCCTACCTGGAGCGGCTGCAGCGCGAGCTGCGCATTCCGATGCTGTACGTGACGCACTCGGCCGACGAGGTGGCGCGCCTGGCCACGCACCTGGTGCTGCTGCGCGCCGGGCGTGTGCTGGCTCAAGGCGCGCCCGCCGCGCTGATGGCGCGCCTGGACCTGCCCCTGGCCACGGGCGATGGCGCTGCGGCGCTGGTGCATGGCCGGGTGCAGGCCTGGGACGCCCAGGACCATCTGCTCACCGTCGGCTTTGCAGGCGGCCGGCTGCACGTGACCACGCCGCACGCGCGCGCCGTTGGCGAGGAAGCCCGGCTGCGCGTGCTGGCGCGCGACGTGAGCCTGGCGCGCAGCCCGCCGCAGGCCACCAGCGTGCTCAACGTGCTGCCGGCGTGCATCGTGCAGATCGCGCCAGATGCCCCCGGTCAGGTGATGGTGCGGCTGGACGCCGGCGGCACGGCGCTGATGGCGCGCATCACCGTGCGCTCGCAGCGCGAGCTGGGCCTGGCCGAAGGCGAGACGGTGTTCGCCCAGGTCAAGGGCGTGGCACTGGCCGACTGAGCCATTGCAGGGCCCGCGGGCATGTACGCATAATCCCTTATTGCTATTAAAATAATAGCTTGTAGCGCTTGCTCTATAAGGGTTTCAACCCTGTTTGATTGCCTGCATGGCCGCCGCGCAAATCCGTAGAATGCCGCCCTCGTAAGTCTTTGTTCCAGCGCGGCGCAGCCACCCTTTGTGCCGGGCTTTTTTGTGCGCACCCACCACCCTGTGGAGACAACATGCAGGCACTACTTGCCTTCTCGCGGGCCGTCGATCGGCTGAACGCCTTCGTCGGCCGATATTGCATCTGGCTGATCTTTGCCGCCACCCTCATCAGCGCGGCCAACGCGGTGGTGCGCAAGACCTTCAACTACAGCTCCAACGCCTTCCTGGAAGTGCAGTGGTACCTGTTCGCCTGGTCGTTCCTGGTGGCCGCGGGCTACACGCTGCTGCAGCGCGAGCACGTGCGCATCGACGTGCTCAACAGCCGGCTGTCCAAGCGCACGCAGGTGTGGATCGACATCGTCGGCTTCGCGCTGTTCCTCACGCCGGTGTGCATCCTGGTGCTGTGGCTGGGCGTGCCGATGCTGATCACGCGCTTCGAGTCGGGCGAAGTTTCGGGCAACCCGGGCGGGCTGATCCGCTGGCCGGTGTGGGTGGCGCTGCCGCTGGGGTTCACGCTGCTCATGCTGCAGGGCTGGTCCGAGCTCATCAAGCGCGTGGCCTTCCTGCGCGGCCAGGGCCCCGATCCGATGGGCCGTCTGTCCAACCAGAGCGACGAGGAAGCCCTCGTCGAGGCCCTGCGCGTGCAGCAGGCCGAGAAGGACCAACAGGCCGCCTCCGGCGCCGCCGCCCGCTGACCGACCGCCCGGAGCACCTTTTCCATGGAATTTCTCACCTCCAATTTCGCCCCGATCATGTTTGCGGGCCTGGCCTGCTTTCTGATCCTGGGCTTTCCCGTGGCCTTCAGCCTGGGCGCCTGCGGGCTGTTCTTTGGCGTCGTCGGCATCGAGCTGGGCGTGTTTCCCGCGTCCATCCTGGCCTGGCTGCCCGAGCGGCTGATCGGCATCATGTCCAACGACACGCTGCTGGCCGTGCCCTTCTTCACCCTCATGGGGCTGGTGCTGGAGCGCAGCGGCATGGCCGAGGACCTGCTGGACTCGGTGGGCCAAGTGTTCGGCCCGATGCGCGGCGGCCTGGCGCTGGCGGTGATATTCGTCGGCGCGCTGCTGGCCGCAACCACCGGCGTGGTCGCCGCATCGGTCATCTCGATGGGCCTGATCTCCATGCCCATCATGCTGCGCTACGGCTACAGCCGGCCGCTGACCAGCGGCGTCATCGCCGCCTCCGGCACGCTGTCGCAGATCATCCCGCCCTCGCTGGTGCTGATCATCATGGCCGACCAGCTGGGCAAGAGCGTGGGCGACATGTACAAGGGCGCCTTCACGCCGGCCTTCATCCTGGTGGGCCTGTACGTGCTGTGGGTGATCATCCTGGCGATCTTCAAGCCGCACGCGGTTCCGGCCCTGCCGCCCGAGGCGCGCACGCTGCGCGAGCCCGACGGCAGCGCCGGCTACCCCTCGCTGCTGGTGGTGGTGGCGCTGTCCGCGCTGGTGGCCTGGGTGCTGGAGTCGCACATGGCCGACATCCACACCTGGTGGAGCGGCGCGGTGGTGGAGTCGGTGCCGACCGATGAGAAAGTGGTCGTGGCCGCCTGCGGCGGGGCCTTCGTCGCCTGGCTGATCGCCGTGGTCAACCGCGTGGCGCGCCTGGGCCTGCTGTCGCGCCTGGCCGAGCGCGTGACGTTCGTGCTGATCCCGCCGCTGCTGCTCATCTTCCTGGTGCTGGGCACGATCTTCCTGGGCGTGGCCTCGCCCACGGAAGGCGGCGCCATGGGCGCGGTGGGCGCGCTCATCATGGCCATGCTGCGCGGGCGGCTGTCGTGGTCGCTGCTCAAGCAGGCCCTGGCGTCCACCACCCGGCTGGCATCGTTCGTCATGTTCATCCTGATCGGTGCAACCATGTTCAGCATGGTCTTCCAGGCCGCCGACGGACCGCGCTGGGTGGAGCACCTGCTGGCCGACCTGCCCGGCGGGCAGATCGGGTTCCTGATCTTCGTGAACCTGATGATCTTCTTCCTGGCGTTCTTCCTGGACTATTTCGAGCTGTCGTTCATCGTGGTGCCGCTGCTGGCCCCCGTGGCCGACAAGCTGGGCATCGACCTGATCTGGTTTGGCGTGCTGCTGGCGGTGAACATGCAGACCTCGTTCCTGCACCCGCCGTTCGGCTTCGCGCTGTTCTTCCTGCGCTCGGTGGCGCCGGAAAAGCCGTACGTGGACACGGTGACCGGCAAGGTGATGGAGCCGGTGACCACCATGCAGATCTATCGTGGCGCGATCCCCTTCCTGATCCTGCAGCTGTTCATGGTCGGCATCCTGATCGCCTTCCCCGGCCTGGTCACGGGCAGCCTGGACAAGAAGGTCGAGGTCAACATGGACGCCATCGGCGCGCAGATGCTGGAGAGCCTGGGCCAGGACAACGGCTACGGCGCGGGCGAACCGCTACCGGGCAGCGGTAGCGGCAGCGGCGCCGCCCCGGCCATGCCCGAGCCCGAGTCGCCGGGCGGTGCGGACGATGCGGCGGCCGAGGACGACCCCTTCAAGGCCATCCAGGGAGCGGTGCAGCAAGACCCGCCGCCGAGCCCGCCGGAGGCCGGCGCCAGCCAGTAGCCACCGGGAGGGGCCGCCGCGCAGCGCGGTGGCCCTGCCCCCCCCGGGCGCCCATAAAAAAACCGCAGCCCAGGCTGCGGTTTTTTTGTGTTCCGCCCAGGCGCCACGCGGGCGCCCGGGCAGGAGGCGTCAGATCTTGACGCTGTTCATGTACTGGTTGAACGGGAACTCGGAGAAGCGGTTCCACAGGATCTGGTCACGCTGGAAGGCGCGCATGTCCTGGTGGATCTTCTTGAACTCGGGCGACTTGGCCTCGTGCTCGGCGAACACTTCCATGCAGGCCTTGAAGCCGGCGTCGTTCACGGCCTTGGGGAAGGCCTTGAGCTGCGTGCCGCTGGCCACCAGGCGCTTCAAGGCCTGCGGGTTCAGCGCCATGTACTTGGCCGTGCCGTCGGCGGCCGCCACGGCGGCGGCAGCACGGACGATGGCCTTGTTCTCGGGCGAGAGCTTCTCGAACGCCTTGTTGTTGATGAAGAACTCCAGGTCGGCGCCGCCTTCCCACCAGCCGGGGTAGTAGTAGTACTTGGCCACCTTGTTGAAGCCCAGCTTCTCGTCGTCGTACGGGCCGACGAATTCCACGGCGTCCAGCGTGCCCTTTTCCAGCGCCTGGTACAGGTCGCCGGCAGGCAGGTTCTGCGCCACCACGCCCAGCTTGGCCATGCCCTCGCCGAACACGCCGCCGCCCATGCGCATCTTCAGGCCCTTGAGGTCCTCGACGCCCTTGATCTCCTTGCGGTACCAGCCGCCCATCTGGGTGGTGGTGTTCAGCGCGCTGAGCGTCTGGAAGTTGTACTTCGAGAAGAACTCGTTCATCAGCTTGCGGCCGTTGCCATGGTCCTTCCACGCCATGTTCTGCAGGGCGGTGAGACCGAAGGGCACAGCGCAGCTGAAGGCGAAGATGGGGTCCTTGCCGGTGAAGTAGTACGCCGCGGACAGGGCCATCTCGATGGTGTCCTTCTCCAGCGCGTCCACCACGCCGAAGGCCGGCATCAGCTCGCCGGCGGCGTGCACCGACACTTCGAATTTTCCGCCCGAGAGCTCCTTGACGGTCTCGGAGAACTTCACGGCGGTGCCGAAAATGGTGTCCAGGGACTTGGGGAAGCTGGCGGCAAGGCGCCAGCGCACAGCGGCCTGGGCATGCACGGCAGGCGCCACGCCGGCGGCGAGGACGCCGGCCAGCCCGGCCTGCTTGATGATGGAACGACGATCCATGGACTGTTTCTCCAGTTGGTATGAAAACAAAGCGCGGCGCATGGGATCACGGCGCACAGGCCAGCCACGCGCAGCGGCGCCACAAATTGTAAAAACCGTACGGCGTCCGGCCGTTACGGGTTTCCCCTCGAAAAGCGCGGCGCGGGGCAATTAAACACGGCCAGCGGCCCGCAGGGCTGTCGCCACCGCGGCGTTCAGGCCGCGGCGCGCCCGTTGTGGCCCGCCTGCGTGGCATTGAAACGGGCGGTGATCGCGCGTTCGATGCCGGCGGCGTCCAGCCCCTGCAGGGCCAGCAGGCGCGCCGGGTCGCCGTGCTCGACAAACGTGTCGGGCAGGCCCAGTTGCAGCACGGGTCGCAAGACGCCAGCGGCGTTCAGCGCCTCGCACACGGCACTGCCCGCGCCGCCCATGATGGCGCCCTCTTCCACCGTGACGATGGCCTCGTGCGTGGCGGCCACGCGCAGCAGCAGCTCGGTGTCCAGCGGCTTGGCCCAGCGCATGTTCACCACCGTGGCGTCCAGCCCTTGGGCCGCCTGCAGTGCCGGGTACAGCAGCGTGCCGAAGGCCAGGATGGCGATGCGGCGGCCTTCGCGGCGCACCTCGCCCTTGCCATAGGGCAGGCCCTCCAGGCTGGCCAGCGGCACGGCGCCCACGCCCGCGCCGCGCGGGTAGCGCACGGCCACCGGGTGGTCCTGCTCGTAGGCGGTGGTGAGCAGCTGGCGGCATTCGCGCTCGTCGGCCGGGCAGGCCATGGCCATGTTGGGGATGCAGCGCACGAACGGAATGTCATACGCCCCGGCGTGCGTGGCGCCGTCCGCGCCCACCAGGCCGGCGCGGTCCAGCGCGAAGACCACCGGCAGGTTCTGCAGCGCCACGTCGTGGATCAGCTGGTCGTAGCCGCGCTGCAAGAACGTCGAGTAGATCGCCACCACGGGCTTCACGCCCTCGCAGGCCATGCCGGCGGCAAACGTCACGGCGTGCTGCTCGGCGATGCCCACGTCGTAGTAGCGGCCGGGAAAGCGCTGCTCGAACTCAACCATGCCCGAGCCCTCGCGCATGGCCGGCGTGATGCCCACCAGGCGGGCATCCTGCTCGGCCATGTCGCACAGCCACTGGCCGAAGACCTGGGTGAAGGTCTGCTTCGGGGGCGTGGCCGGCTTGACCAGGCCGATCTTGGGGTCGAACTTGCCCGGGCCGTGGTAGGCCACCGGGTCGGCCTCGGCCAGCTTGTAGCCCTGGCCCTTCTTGGTCACCACGTGCAGGAACTGCGGGCCCTGCAGGTCGCGGATGTTCTCCAGCGTGGGAATGAGCGAATCGAGGTCGTGCCCGTCGATGGGCCCGATGTAGTTGAAGCCGAACTGCTCGAACATGGTGGCCGGCACCACCATGCCCTTGGCCTGCTGCTCCAGCCGCTTGGCCAGCTCCAGCAGCGGCGGCACGTTCTTCAGCACGTTCTTGCCCACGTCGCGCGCACGGGTGTAGAAGTTGCCGCTCATCAGCTGGGCGAGGTAGCGGTTGAGCGCGCCCACCGGCGGGCTGATGCTCATGTCGTTGTCGTTCAGCACCACCAGCAGGTTCGCGTCGGCCACGCCGGCGTTGTTCAGTGCCTCGAAGGCCATGCCGGCCGTCATGGCGCCGTCGCCGATGATGGCCACGCAGTGGCGCTGCACGCCCTGCTGGCGCGCGGCCAGGGCCATGCCGAGCGCCGCGGAGATGCTGGTCGATGAGTGCGCGGTGCCAAAGGTGTCGTACTCGCTCTCGGCGCGCTGCGGAAAGCCCGACAGGCCGTCCAGCTGGCGCAGCGAGCCCATGCGTTCGCGCCGGCCGGTGAGGATCTTGTGCGGGTAGGTCTGGTGGCCCACGTCCCACACCAGCCGATCCTGGGGCGTGCTGAACACGGCGTGCAAGGCGATGGTCAGCTCCACCGTGCCCAGGTTGGACGACAGGTGGCCGCCGGTCTGCGAGACGCTCTCCAGCACGAAGGCGCGCAACTCGCCGGCCAGGAGCTTCAAGTCGGCACGCGAGAGGCGGCGCAGGTCGGCCGGGTCATGGATGCGCTCGAGCAGCGGGTAGTTCGTGGTGGACATATGCTATGCTTTCAGGAGCTGCCAGCGCTTGTCTGACAAGCGCTGCGGGGCTTTTTTGCCCCAAACTTCAGTGGGTGCGGTGCACCACCATGCCGGCCAGGGCCGCCAGGGCGCGCGTGTCGGGCAGGCCGCTGGCGGCCAGCTGGTCCAGGCTCTCGTGCAGCAGCGTGGCCGCATGGGCGCGGGCGCGCTCCAGGCCCATCAGCGAAACGTAGGTGGGCTTGTCGCTGGCGGCATCCTTGCCTGCCGTCTTGCCCAGGGTGGTGGAGTCTTGCGTCACGTCCAGCACATCGTCCACCACCTGAAAGGCCAGGCCGAGGGCCGCGCCGTAGCCGGACAGGGCGGTGCGTGCCGCCTCGGCGGGTGCGCCGCAGGCGGCGCCCATCTCCACGCTGGCGCGCAGCAGCGCGCCGGTCTTCAGGCGGTGCATGTGGCGCAGTTCGTCCTCGGTCAGGCGCTGGCCGACGTGGGCCAGGTCGATGGCCTGGCCGCCGGCCATGCCCTCGGCGCCGGCCGCGCGGGCCAGCAGGCGGCACAGCTGCGCCTGCATGGCGGCGGGCACGCCGTCCTCGGGCGTGAGCAGTTCAAAAGCCAGCGCCTGCAGCGCATCGCCCGCCAGCAGCGCCTGGGCCTGGCCAAAGCGCACATGCACCGTGGGCTTGCCGCGGCGCAGCACGTCGTTGTCCATGCAGGGCATGTCGTCGTGCACCAGGGAATAGGCGTGTATCAGCTCCACCGCGCAGGCGGCGCGCAGCGCAGCCGGCTGGTGGCCGCCCACGGCCTCGGCAGCGGCCAGCACCAGCAGCGGGCGCAGGCGCTTGCCGCCATCGAGCACGGCGTAGCGCATGGCCTCGCCCAGGCCGGCAGGCGCGTCGGCGGGCAGAAAGCGCCCCAGCGCCTGCTCCACGCAGGCCAGCTGGGTCTGCATCCAGGGCGCCAGCGCGAAGGCAGCGGCGGGAGCGGCGGCCGTCACGGCTCGTTCCACGGCTGCAGCGCACCTTCGTCGAGCACGCGGATTTGCTCCTGCACGGCCTCCAGCCGGGCTCGGCACAGCTGCAGCAGTTCGGCGCCGCGCTGGTAGCCGGCCAGCATCTGGTCCAGCGGCAGCTGGCCCGACTCGATGCGGGCGACGAGTTGTTCAAGCTCCTGCAGGGCGGCCTCGTAGGTCGCCGGTTCGGGCTGTGGTGCGGGAGCGGCAGGGGCCTTGGGCATGAAGAAGAAAGCGGGGATGTGCAGCGCCGGGGCGCGCGGGTGGTCAACGGGCCATTTTAGGCCGCCCACCCGGCCGGCCGGCGCCAGGCCCGCTGGCACGCCAATACACGCACCTGCGCAGAGGAAATAACCCCACCACCTACAATCCCATTCCTTGTCATGAACCGGCGATGGGTTAGCGCTCTCCGCCGGTTTTGTTTTTTCCAGCCGTGCGCGCCCACACGCGCACCCTCCCTGTGGGGAGTCTTTAGGTCAGGTCACCCATGTCTGATTTAAGTCTTCGACTGCAGCCGGCCACAAGCCAACTCCCTGTCTCCAGCTACTTCGACCCGGCGCTGCTGCAGCGCGAGCGGGACACGCTGTTCCGCCAGGGCCCGCGCTACGTCGGCCACCAGCTCGCTGTGCCTGAGGCCGGCGACTACCTCGCGCTGGCGCAGGAGCAGCAGGGCCGGGCCCTGGTGCGCAACGCGCGGGGCGGCGTCGAGCTGATCTCCAACGTCTGCCGCCACCGCCAGGCCATCATGCTGCAGGGCCGGGGCAGCCTGCAGGGCCAGGGCAAGGGTCACGCGGGCGGCAACATCGTCTGCCCCATCCACCGCTGGACGTATTCCAGCAGCGGCGAGCTGCTGGGCGCGCCGCACTTTGCGCACGACCCCTGCCTGCACCTGAACAATTACGGCCTGCGCGAGTGGAACGGCCTGCTGTTTGAGGACAATGGCCGCGACATCGCCGCCGACCTGGCCGGCATGGGCCCGGCGCACGACCTGTCGTTCGAAGGCTACGCGCTGGACCACGTCGAGCTGCACGAGTGCCACTACAACTGGAAGACCTTCATCGAGGTGTACCTGGAGGACTACCACGTCGGCCCCTTCCACCCCGGCCTGGGCAACTTCGTCACCTGCGACGACCTGCACTGGGAGTTCGGCCGCGAGTATTCGGTGCAGACCGTGGGCGTGGCGCCGACGTTCGGCAAGCCCGGCTCCGACATCTACAAGCAGTGGCACGACGTGCTGCTGCGCTACCAGGGCGGCGAGCTGCCGCAGCGCGGCGCCATCTGGCTGACCTACTACCCGCACATCATGGTGGAGTGGTACCCGCACGTGCTCACGGTCTCCACGCTGCACCCCATCGGCGTGGACAAGACGCTGAACATGGTGGAGTTCTACTACCCCGAGGAAATCGTCGCCTTCGAGCGCGAGTTCGTCGAAGCCCAGCGCGCCGCCTACATGGAGACGGCCATCGAGGACGACGAGATCGCCGAGCGCATGGACGCCGGCCGCAAGGCCCTGCTGGCGCGTGGCGACAACGAGGCCGGCCCCTACCAAAGCCCCATGGAAGACGGCATGCAGCACTTCCACGAGTGGTACCGCAGCAAGATGGGGAGCGATCTGGCGGGTGGCTGAGCGCCGGCACGCCCCTCGCAGCCACTCCTAAAATAATAGCTGCTGGCGCCCTATCCACGGGCGCCAGCAGCTTTTTTTATTCATACCCCCTTCAATTCAACACCCCATGCAAGCGCTCTGGATGGTTCTGGCTGCTTTCCTCTTTGCCAGCATGGGGCTGTGCGTGAAGATCGCCTCGGCCTGGTTCACTGCCGCCGAGCTGGTGTTCTGGCGCGGCCTGATCGGCATGGCCCTGCTGGCCCTGCTGGCACGCCGCCAGGGGGTGGGGCTGGCCACCCGCTACCCCGGCATGCACGCCTGGCGCAGCCTGGTGGGCGTGATCTCGCTGGGCGCCTGGTTCTACGCCATCGCCTTCCTGCCGCTGGCCACGGGCGCTACCCTCAACTACATGAGCAGCGTCTGGATCGCCGCCTTCATCACCGGCGGCGCGCTGCTCGCCTGGCGGCCCTCGGCGGGCACGCCGCGCCCGCTGCTGCAGGTGCCGCTGGTGCTCACCGTGCTGGTGGGCTTTGCCGGCGTGCTGCTGATGCTGCGCCCCAGCGTGGGCGAGGGCCAGGGCTTTGCCGGCACCGTGGGGCTGCTGTCGGGCTTTTGCGCGGCGCTGGCGTACATGCAGGTCTCGGCGCTGTCGCGCCTGGGCGAGCCCGAGGCGCGCACGGTGTTCTATTTCGCGCTGGGCTCGGCCGTGGCTGGCGGCGCCGCCACCCTGGCCACGGGCGCGTCGCCCTGGCCCGGCTGGGCGGCGCTGTGGTTGCTGCCGCTGGGCCTGCTGGCCGCCGGCGGGCAGCTGTGCATGACGCTGGCCTACTCCCGCGCGCTCACGCCGCGCGCCACGCTGGTGGTGGCCAACCTGCAGTACACCGGCATCATCTTTGCCAGCTTCTACGGCGTGCTGGTGTTTGGTGACGACCTGCCGCCGATCGCCTGGGCCGGCATGGCGCTGATTGCCGCCAGCGGCATCACCGCGTCGGTGCTGCGCGCCCGGGGCGCCGCCGGCGACTGATGCGGCGCGCGCCGACGCCGCGCGCGCGGGCGCGGCGCCACAATCAGGCCCTCACCGTCCTTCAAGCGTGCCCTTCGCCATGCCCCATACCCTGTTGATCTCCGCACCCGAGCTGCAGCAGCTGCTGCACGATCGCCGCCCCGCCATGGTGTTCGACTGCAGCTTCGACCTGGCCACGCCGTCGCGCGGCGTGACGCTGTACCAAGAGGAGCACATCCCCGGCGCCGTGCACGCCGACCTGGACCTGAACCTGAGCGCGCGCCACGGCGCGCCCGGTCCGGGCGGCATGCTGGTGGCCGGCGCGGCCGATGCCCCCTGCTCCGGCGGGCGCCACCCGCTGCCCAACCGCGAGCGCTTTGCCATGTGGCTGTCGGCCGTGGGCTTTGCCAACGACATGCAGGCGGTGGTGTACGACCGCAACGGCGGCCTGTTCTGCGGCCGGCTGTGGTGGATGCTCAAGTGGATGGGCCACGATGCCGTGGCCATGCTGGATGGCGGCCTGCCGGCCTGGAAGGCCGCCGGCGGCGCCGTGGCGCAGGGTGACGAGCCGGCGCATTTCCAGACCAACTTCGAAATCAGGGAGCCGCTGCGCCGCCTGGTGGACGCCGACGCCGTCTGGCAACGCCTGCACCAGCCCACGCAGACCGTGATCGACGCCCGCGCCGCACCGCGCTACCGCGGCGAGGTGGAGCCCCTGGACCCTGTGGCCGGCCATATCCCTGGCGCCTTGAACCGGCCCTTCACGGAGAACCTGGACGCCAGCGGCCACTTCAAGTCGCCCGCGCAACTGCGCGCGGAGTTCGACCAGCTGCTGGCCGGGCGCGCGCCCGAGGGCGTGGTGCACCAGTGCGGCAGCGGCGTCAGCGCGCTGCCCAACCTGCTGGCCATGGAGATTGCCGGCTACGCCCCCACCGCCCTGTACGCCGGCAGCTGGAGCGACTGGTGCAGCGACCCCAGCCGCCCGGTGGAGCGGGGCGGCTGAGGCACCGTTACACGGGGGTGATGGAAACCGCCCGCGTGTTCAGGCAGGCCTCCACCGCCTCCGGCCCGCCCTCGGAGCCATACCCCGAGTCCTTCAGCCCGCCGAAGGGCAGCTCGGCGCTGGGCGTGGCCGACTGGTTCACCCACAGCATGCCGACCTCGACCTGGCGCGCCAGTGCGTGCGCGTCCTTGAGCGAGCGCGTGAAGGCATACGCCGCCAGGCCGTAGGGCAGGCGGTTGGCTTCGGCGATGGCGTCCTGCAGGTCGGTGAAGCCGCGTACGGCGGCCACCGGGCCGAAAGGCTCCTCGTTGAAGATGCGCGCGGACAGGGGCACATCGTCCAGCACGGTGGGCGCGAAGAAGTTGCCCTCGCGCTCGATGGTTTCGCCGCCGGTGGTCACGCGCGCACCGTGCTGGCGCGCATCGCCCAGGAAGTCCTTCATGGCCGCCACGCGGCGGGCATTGGCCAGCGGCCCCATGCGCGTGCCCTCCTGCAGGCCGTCGCCCACTTTCAGCCCTTCGGCATGGCGCGTGAGCGCGGCAACAAATTCGGCGCGCACGCTCTCGTGCACCAGAAAGCGCGTGGGCGCAATGCACACCTGCCCGGCGTTGCGAAACTTGGCGCTGGCCGTGGCCTTGACGGCCAGCTGCACATCTGCGTCCTCGCAGACGATGACCGGCGCATGCCCGCCCAGCTCCATGGTCACGCGCTTCATGTGCTGGCCAGCCAACGCTGCCAGCTGCTTGCCCACGGGTGTGGAGCCGGTGAAGGTCACCTTCTTCACGACCGGGTGCGGAATCAGGTAGCCGGAGATCTCCGCCGGGTCGCCATAGACCAGGTTGACCACGCCCGGCGGCAGCCCTGCGTCGGCCAGCGCGCGCACCAGCTCGGCGGGGCTGGCAGGGGTTTCCTCGGGCGCCTTGACGATGACGGCGCAGCCCGCAGCCAGCGCCGCGCCCAGCTTGCGCACCACCTGGTTGATGGGGAAATTCCAGGGAGTGAACGCGGCCACCACGCCCACCGGGTCTTTCAGCACCATCTGGTGCACCGCCGGGTTGCGCGCCGGCACGATGCGGCCATACACGCGCTGGCCCTCGTCGGCGAACCATTCCAGGATGTCGGCCGCGGCGGCGGCCTCGCCGCGCGCCTCCATCAGCGGCTTGCCCTGCTCCTGCGTCAGCAGCAGGCCGATGGCGTCGGCCCGCTCACGCATCAGCGTGGCGGCGCGGCGCATCATGCGCGCCCGCTCCACCGCCGCCAGCGCGCGCCAGGCCTCAAAGCCCTGTTGCGCCGTGGCCAGCGCCCGATC
Source organism: Pulveribacter suum (assembly GCF_003013695.1). Classification (GTDB taxonomy): domain Bacteria; phylum Pseudomonadota; class Gammaproteobacteria; order Burkholderiales; family Burkholderiaceae_C; genus Melaminivora; species Melaminivora suum. Next base: position 2,787,494 of record NZ_CP027792.1, read on the forward strand.
CAGGTCGGCGATGCCGGCATGGGCCACGCGCCCGATGGGCTGGCCGGTGGCCGGGTTGTACACCGCCAGCGTGCGGCCGCCTTCGGCGTCCTGCCACTGGCCGTTGATGAAAAGCTGGGTGTCCGGGTAGCCCATGAAGATGCTCCTTGTTGATTTTGGCGGGGAGAAGTCGGCGCCACCATACACCGTTCAGGGTTAGTCCGGACTGCGCTGGCCGCCCCGTGCGGGCACGATCATTTATGCAAAGCACCTGCTTTGTAAAAATACATGGAGACGCCGCGTGCAATTCCTCCAACTGCTGGTCAGCGGCCTCTCGCAGGGGTGCATCTACGGGCTGATCGCGCTGGGTTTCGTGCTGATCTACAAGGCCACCGAGACGGTGAGCTTCGCCCAGGGCGAGCTGATGATGCTGGGCGCCTTCTGCGGCCTGGTGCTCATGAAGCTGCTGGGCATGCCGTTCTGGATCGCGGTGGTGGCCAGCATCGCCGCCATGGCACTGTTCGGCGTGCTGCTCGAGCGCGTGGTCATCCGCCCCATTCTGGGCCAGCCGGCGTTCTCCGTCGTCATGCTCACCATCGGTATCGGCTACGTGCTGCGCGGCCTGGTCACCATGATCCCCGGCTTCGGCACGGACACCCACGCCCTGCCCGTACCTTACAAGGACGAGGCCGTGCAGCTGGGCCCGCTGGTGCTGGCGGCCGAGCAGCTGGCGGTGATCGCCGCCACCGCCGTGCTGTGCGTGCTGCTGTACGCCATGTTCCGCTACACCCGGCTGGGCGTGGCCATGCAGGCGTCATCGCAAAATCAGCTGGCGGCCTACTACATGGGCATTCCGGTGCAGCGCCTGAACGGGCTGGCCTGGGGCCTGGCGGCAGCGGTGGCGGCCGTTGCCGGGCTGCTGCTGGCGCCCATCACCTTCGTGCACGCCAACATGGGCTTCATCGGGCTCAAGGCCTTCCCTGCTGCTGTGGTGGGGGGCTTTGGCAGCCTGCCGGGCGCCATCGTCGGCGGCCTCGTCATCGGCGTGATCGAGTCGCTGTCGGGCTTTTACCTGCCCGAGGGCTTCAAGGACACGGCCGCCTACATCGTGGTGCTGCTGATGCTCATGGTCAAACCCAACGGCCTGTTCGGCGAAAGGCTGGTCAAGAAGGTATGAGATTTCTCTTCAAGACAAGCTACGAGCAGGACATCCGGCTGGCCAAGCACGGCGGGCACGTCCTCTGGTACGCGCTGCTGTGCCTGGCGTTGCTGGCCGCGCCCTGGGTGGCGCCCGAATACTGGGTAGCGCAGCTGACCTTCGTGCTGATCTACGGCATCGCCGGCCTCGGGCTGATGCTGCTGGCCGGCTTCACCGGACAGTTCTCGCTGGGGCATGCGGCCTTCCTGGGCGTGGGGGCCTACACGCAGGCGGTGCTGACCGGCATGGGCTGGCCCTTCGCGCTGGTGCTGGCCTGCTCGGCCGGGCTGTCGGCCGCGGTCGGCGTGGTGGTCGGCCTGCCGGCGCTGCGGCTCAAGGGCATCTACCTGGGCATCGCCACGCTGGCCTTTGGCTTCATCGTGGAGGAGGTCTTCGCCCGCTGGGAGAGCGTCACTGGCGGCAACTCGGGCAAGGCCGTGCTGCCCCCGCAGATCGCCGGCCATGCGCTGGAGTCCACCGAGGCCTTCTATTTTCTGTGCCTGGGCCTGGCCGTGGTCTGCACGCTGGGCATCGTGAACCTGCTGCGCGCGCCCACCGGCCGTGCCTTCGTGGCCATCCGCGACTCGGAGATTTCGGCGCAGAGCATGGGCATCCACCTGGCGTACTACAAGACCCTGTCGTTTGCGCTATCGGCGGCGCTGGCGGGCATCGCCGGGGCGCTGTATGCGCACAAGATGCAGTTCATCTCGCCCGACCAGTTCAGCATCCTGCAGTCCATCGACCTGCTCTTGATGATCGTGATCGGCGGGCTGGGTTCGGTGCACGGCGCCTTCCTGGGCGCGGCCTTCCTGATCCTGATGCCCCAGCTCATCGCCCTGGGCAAGGACGCGCTGCCCGAAGCCATCGGCCAGGCTCCCGGCCTGCAGGCCGTCGTGTACGGACTGGTGCTGATCGGCTTCGTGCTGTTCGAGCCCATGGGCCTGTACGGCCGCTGGCTGAAGATCCGCACCTGGCTGCAGCTGTTTCCCTTCTATCGCAAGGGCCTGTTCAAGCGCCAGAAGACCTTCCAAAAATCTGACCGCTTGAAGTGATGAACAACCCCCCGTGTCGCTTCGCTCCATCCCCCTTCCCGCAAAGCTGCGCTTTGCGGGAAGGAGTACACCGCCGGTGCTGCGGGGCGGCCCTAGCAGGGCGGTCGCTGGCCTCGGGCGCGCCAGTTTCGGCGATTGCGCCCTTCGACGAAAGGCCGTCATGAGCGGTGATGTATTGCTGGAAGCGCGAAATTTGAGCGTGCGCTTTGGTGGGCTGCTCGCGGTGAACGATGTGAGCTTCGACGTGCGCCGCGGCGAGGTGTTCACGCTGATCGGGCCCAACGGGGCGGGCAAGACAACGGTGTTCAACCTGATCAGCCGCATCTACACGCCCACCAGCGGCAGCATTGCCTACGCCGCACCGCACGGCGGCCTGCTGGCGCTGACCGCACAGCCCGCGCACCGCGTGGCGGGGTTGGGGATTGCGCGCACGTTCCAGAACATCGAGCTGTTCGAGCACGCCAGCGTGCTGCACAACCTGCTGATCGGTCGCCACACGCGGCGCGAAACGGGGCTGTGGGCCGACCTGCTCTTCACCCCGCGCGCCCGCGCCGCCGAGGTGCGCGCCCGCGAAAAGGCCGAAGAGATCATCGACTTCCTTCAACTCCAGCACTACCGCGACACGCTGGTGGCCGGCCTGCCCTATGGGGTGCGCAAGGTGGTCGAGCTGGCCCGCGCGCTGTGCACCGAGCCGCAGCTGCTGCTGCTGGACGAGCCCTCGTCCGGCCTGAACGTGGAGGAGACCGACGACATGGCCTTCTGGATCCAGGACATCCGCGACGAGCTGGGCATCACGGTGTTGATGGTGGAGCACGACATGTCGCTGGTCTCGCGCGTGTCCGACCGCGTGCTGGCCATGAACCAGGGCCAGGTGCTGGCTAGCGGCACGCCGCGCGAGGTGCAGACACACCCGGGCGTGGTCGAGGCCTATCTGGGCACCATCGACGACGTGAGCAGCCTGCGCCGGCCGAATGACGGCAGCCGGAAGCAGGAGGTGCGCGCATGAACGCCGCCCTGCAGCCCGCCGGCGGCGCCGACGGCGCGCCCATCCTGAACCTGCAGAACGTGGAGAGCAGCTACGGCCCCATCAAGGCCATCCGGGGGGTGAGCCTGCAGGTGCGCCGCGGCGAGGTAGCCACCGTGCTGGGCAGCAACGGCGCGGGCAAGACCACCATTCTCAAGACCATCAGCGGCATCATCGACCCGCGCAAGGGCAGCGTGCAGTTTTGCGGCCAGGACATCACGGCGCACGACCCGGCGGCCATCGTGCGCCGCGGCCTGTCGCACGTGCCCGAGGGGCGCGAGGTGTTCCCGCTGCTGTCGGTGCGCGACAACCTGCTGATGGGCGCCTACACCCGCGGCGACCGCGATGCGGTGGCGCGCGACATCGAAACCGTCTATGGCTACTTCCCCATCCTGGCCGAGCGCAAGGACCAGGACGCCGGCCTGCTCTCGGGCGGGCAGCAGCAGATGCTGGCGATCTCGCGTGCCCTCATGGCCGCGCCCACGCTCATCTTGCTGGACGAGCCCAGCCTGGGCCTGTCGCCGCGCCTGACCAAGGAGATCTTCGAGATCGTCGTGCGCATCAACCGCGAGCGCGGCACCACCATCTTGCTGGTCGAGCAGAACGCCAACATGGCGCTGAACGCCTCGGACTACGGCTACGTGCTGGAGAACGGCCGCATCGTCATGGAAGACCGCTGCGCCGTGCTGCGCGAGAAGGACGACATCAAGGAGTTCTACCTCGGCATGAAGGAAGACAGCGTGCGCGGCGAGCGGCGCTGGAAGAAGAAAAAGACCTGGAGGTGAGCCGCACCATGTCCAACCTTTGGGATTTGTCCCACATCCAACCCGCCACCGCCAGCGTGCTCGGCGGCGACACCATCACCGCCATGTTCTGGAACGCGGTGCACGAGCGCGGCGCAAACGTCTGGCTGCGCCAGAAAGAGCTGGGCATCTGGAAGAGCTGGACCTGGCAGCAGACCGGCGAAGCGGTGCGCGAGATTGCTGGCGGGCTGCTGTCCCTGGGCCTGGAGCGGGGCGAATGCGTCTCCATCCTGTCCAACACCTGCATCGAATGGGTGCTGGCCGACCTGGCCGTGCTCAGCTGCGCCGGCGTGGCCAACGGCATCTACCCCACGGACGCACCCGAGCAGGTGCATTACCTGTGCCAGGACTCGGCCACCACCCTGCTGTTCGTCGAGGACGACGAACAGCTGGACAAGGCCCTGCAGGTACGCCAGCAACTGCCGCAGCTGCGCAAGATCGTGGTCTTCGACATGAAAGGCCTGCGCGAGCTGGACGACCCGGACATCCTGGGCCTGGACGCGCTGCGCGCCCTGGGCCGCGAGTGGAACGCCGCCCACGCGGGGGGCCTGGAGCAGCGCGTGCAGAGCGTGCAGCCGCAGGACGTGGCCATCTTGGTCTATACCTCGGGCACCACCGGACGCCCCAAGGGCGCCATGCACACGCATGCCGCGCTGACCTACACCGCGCGCGGCTACAACACGCTGATTGCCCGCACCGGGCAGGACGAGGCCATGTGCTTCCTGCCCCTGTGCCACATCGCCGAGCGCATGGGCGGGGAGTACTTCTCGCTCTACACGGGCTGCAAGTTGAACTTCGTGGAGAACCCGGACACCGTGCCGGAGAACGTGCGCGAGATCGCGCCCACGGTGTTTACCGGCGTGCCGCGGGTGTGGGAGAAGTTCTATTCCGGCGTGATGATCGCCCTGAAGGAGTCATCGCGGCTGCAGCAGGCGGCCTATGCCTGGTCCATCGGCGTGGGCGAGCGCATCGCCCAGCAGGTGCTGGCCGGCCAGCCGGTGGGCGCTGGCCTCAGGCTGCAGTTCCGGCTGGCCCGCTGGCTGGCGCTGGACAACGTGCGCCGGCTCATCGGCATCCACCGCGCGCGCTACCTGGTCACGGGCGCGGCGCCCATCTCGCCCGAGCTGGTCAAGTGGTATCTGGCCCTGGGCGTGCCCATGCTGGAGGTCTGGGGCATGACGGAGACCTGCGGGGCTTCCACCGGCATGCTGGCCTCGCGCATCCGCCCCGGCTCCATCGGGCCGGCCGCCGGCTTCAACCAGGTGCGCATCGACGCGGGGACGGGCGAGATCCAGGTCAAGGGCCCCAATGTCTTCAAGGGCTATCTGAACCTGCCCGACAAGACCGCCGAGACCTTCACCGAGGACGGCTGGCTGCGCACGGGCGACGTGGGCACGGTGGACGAAGGCGGGTTCTTCCGCATCACCGACCGCATGAAGGACATCATCATCACCGCCGGCGGCAAGAACGTGACGCCCAGCGAGCTGGAAAACGAGCTGAAGTTCAGCCCCTACATCACCGACGCGGTGGTGATCGGTGATGCGAAGCCCTATCTCACGGTGATCGTCATGATCGACCAGGAGAACGTGGAGAAATTCGCGCAGGACCACGACGTGCCGTTTTCCAACTATGCCAGCCTCACGCGCGCAGCCGAGGTGCAGGCACTGATCCAGGACGTGATCGACGGGGTGAACGCCAAGTTCGCCCGCGTGGAGCAGATCAAGAAGTTCTTCCTGCTCGACACCCAGCTCACCGCCGAGGACGAAGAGCTGACCCCCACCATGAAGCTCAAGCGCAAGCTGGTGCAGACCAAGTACGCCGAGCAGATCGACGCCATGTACCGGCAAGGCTAACCGCCAGGGATAGTGCGAATGGCCGCCGCGGCGCGCCCTTCTACGCTATGCCGCACCACTACACCACCAAAGGAGACAAGCCATGAAGACCCGTTATCTCGCTGCCGCCGCAGCACTGGGGCTGGCCGCCAGCGCCGGCGCCTGGGCTCAGGCCTCGCAGGGCGTCACCAAGGACACGATCACGCTGGGCTCCATCCAGGACATGTCCGGGCCGCTGGCGGGCTTTGGCAAGCAGGTGCGCATGGGCATGCTGCTGCGCGTGGACGAGGCCAACGAGCAGGGCGGAGTGAACGGCCGCAAGCTCGAGCTGAAGGTGGAGGACTCCGGCTACGACCCCAAGCGCGCCGTGCTGGCCGCGCAAAAGCTCGTGAACCAGGACAAGATCTTCATGATGGTCGGCCACATCGGCACGGCGCAGAACCTGGCGGCCATGCCGGTGCAGTTCAGCAAGAACGTCATCAACTTCTTCCCCGTGACAGCTGCGCGCGAGATGTACGAGCCCTTCCACAAGCTCAAGTACTCGTTCGCCGCCACCTACTACGACCAGATCCGCCTGGAGGCGCCCAAGCTCATCAAGGAGAAGAACGCGCAAAAGGTCTGCACCATCTACCAAGATGACGAGTTCGGCCTGGAGGTCATGCGCGGCGGCGAGGCGGCCCTGAAGGCCATGGGCCGCGAATACACCGAAAAGACCACCTTCAAGCGCGGCGCCACCGATTTTTCCTCGCAAGTGGCCAAGATGAAGGCCGCTGGCTGCGACTTCGTGGTGCTGGGCACCATCATCCGCGAGACCATCGGCACCATCGGCGAGGCGCGCAAGACGGGCTTCAACCCGACCTTCCTGGGCTCCAGCGCCGCCTACACCGACCTGATCCACAAGCTGGGCGGCAAGGCCATGGACGGGCTGTACGCTGCCATGACGGTGCAGCACCCCTACCTGGACGAGAGCTCGCAGCCGATCCGCTTCTGGGCCAACAAGTACAAGACCAAGTTCAACGAGGATCCGACGGTGTTCTCGGTCTATGGCTACTCGGCCATCGACTCCTTCATCAAGGCGGCGCAAAAGGCAGGCCCTCAGCTGTCCACCGACAGCTTCATCAAGGCCATGGACACCATGGTGCTGGAGCCGGACATGTTCGGCAGCCCCACGATGACCTTCGGCCCGCAAAAGCGCCTGGGCAACGATCTGTCGCGCCTGTCGCAGCTGCAGGACGGGCGCTGGCACGTGGTATCCGACTACGCGAAGAACTGAGCCCCTTGCGAGCTGCTGCCGCCTTCGGGCGGCTTTTTGTTGCCCGGAAAAAAGCACCACCGTTCGCAAAGAGGTGGCAGAATTTCACCAAGCAAATGCTTTTCAAAAATACCTGACGCCATGATTGAACGCACCCTCTTGCAATCCGACCACCAGGCCTTTGCCGACAGCTTCCGCCGCTTCATCGACAAGGAAATCACACCGCACCACGCCCGCTGGGAAGAGCAGGGCTACGTGGACCGCGAGGTGTGGGAGAAGGCCGGCGCCAACGGCTTTCTGTGCATGAGCATGCCCGAGGCGTACGGCGGCGCCGGCGCCGACAAGCTCTACAGCGTGGCGCAGATGGAAGAAATCGCCCGCGCCGGCTGCTCGGGCATCGGCTTCGGGCTGCACAGCGAGATCGTGGCGCCGTACATCCTGCACTACGGCACCGAGGAGCAAAAGCGCAAGTACCTGCCGCGGCTGGCCGACGGCAGCCTGGTCGGGGCGATCGCCATGAGCGAGCCGGCCGCAGGCAGCGACCTGCAGGGCATCAAGACCACGGCGGCGCTGAGTGCCGACGGCAGCCACTACGTGCTCAACGGCAGCAAGACCTTCATCACCAACGGCTGGCATGCGGACTTGGTCATCGTCGTGGCCAAGACCGACCCGGCCGCCGGTGCCAAGGGCGTCAGCCTGCTGCTGGTCGAGGCCGGCATGGCCGGCTTCGACAAGGGCCAGCGCCTGAAGAAAGTGGGCATGAAGGCGCAGGACACCTCCGAGCTGTTCTTCGACCACGTGCAGGTGCCGGCCGAGAACCTGCTGGGCGGCCCCGCCATGCAGGGCAAGGGCTTCATCTGCCTGATGGAGCAGCTGCCCTGGGAGCGGCTGCAGATCGCCATCGGCGCCGTGGCCTCCGCCCAGGCCGCCATCGACTGGACGGTGCAATACGTGCAGGAGCGCAAGGTCTTCGGTCAGCCCGTGGCGGCCTTCCAGAACACCCGCTTCACCCTGGCCGAGGCGCAGACCGAGGTGCAGGTGGCGCGCGTGTTCGTGGACAAGTGCTGCGAGCTGATCCTGCAGGACCAGCTGGACACGCAGACCGCCAGCATGGCCAAGTACTGGACCACCGACCTGCAATGCAAGGTGCTGGACGAATGCGTGCAGCTCTTTGGCGGCTACGGCTACATGTGGGAATACCCCATCGCCCGCGCCTGGGCCGACGCGCGCGTGCAGCGCATCTACGGCGGCACCAACGAGATCATGAAAGAGGTCATCACCCGCAGCATGGGCCTGCCTGCGCGCTGAGGCCTTCGCTACTATTTTGATAGCTCCCAGCGCTTGATACACGGGCGCTACAGCCCGATTTTACTAATATTTCTGGAGACGACACCATGACCCACGCCTATGTGTTCGACGCCCTGCGCACCCCGCGCGGCAAGGGCAAGAAGGACGGCAGCCTGCACGAGGTGAAACCCATCGACCTGCTGGCCGGCCTGCTCGGCGAGCTGCAGCAGCGCCACCAGCTCGACACCGCGCAGGTGGACGACGTGGTCATGGGCGTGGTCTCGCCCGTGGGCGAACAGGGGGCGGTGCTGCCCAAAGTCGCGGCTTTGAAAGCCGGCTGGGACTGGCGCTGCGCCGGCGTGCAGATCAACCGCTTCTGCGCCTCGGGCCTGGAGGCCGTGAACCTGGCCGCGCAAAAGGTCGCCAGCGGCTGGGAGGACCTGGTGGTGGCCGGCGGCGTGGAGAGCATGAGCCGCGTGCCCATCGGCGCCGACGGTGGCGCCTGGGCACAGGACCCTGCGACCAACCTGGCGACGATGTTCGTGCCCCAGGGCATCGGCGCCGACCTGATCGCCACGCTGGACGGCTTTACCCGCCAGGACGTGGACGCTTACGCGCTTGAATCCCAGCGCCGCGCCGCAGCCGCACGCGCAGCCGGGCACTTCCAGCGCTCGCTGGTGCCGGTGCGCGACTTCCTCGGCCAGGCCATCCTGGAAGAGGACGAATTCATCAAGCCCGGCACAACACTGGAGGGCCTGGGCGGCCTCAAGCCCTCGTTCGAGCAGCTGGGTGGCATGGGTTTTGACGCCGTGGCGCTGCAGCGCTACCCGCAGGTCGAGCGCATCCACCACGTGCATCACGCGGGCAATGCGTCGGGCATCGTCGATGGCGCCGCCGCCGTGCTGATCGGCAGCGAGGCGGCTGCCAAAGCGCAGAACCTCACGCCACGCGCGCGCATCGTCGCCACCGCCGTGAGCGGCGACGACCCGACCATCATGCTCACCGGCCCCATGCCCGCCACGCGCAAGGCGCTGGCGCGCGCCGGCATGACGGTGGACCAGATCGACCTGTTCGAGGTGAACGAGGCCTTTGCCGCCGTGCCCATGCGCTTCATGCGCGAGATGGGGGTGCCGCACGAGAAGGTGAACGTCAACGGCGGCGCCATCGCCCTGGGCCACCCGCTGGGCGCCACCGGCGCCATGCTGCTGGGCACGCTGATCGACGAACTGCACCGCCGCGGCCTGCGCTACGGGCTGGTCACGCTCTGCGTCGGGGGCGGCATGGGCATCGCCACCATCGTCGAAGCCATTTGAGAACCGGGGAGAACACCACATGCAAACCATCCGCTACGAACTCATCCCCGCGCAAAACGCAGACGGCCAGGTCGCGCTCATCACCTTCGACGAGCAGGGCTCGCCCGTCAACACCATGTGCCGGCAGTGGCAGAGCGACCTGGCAGAGGCCACCGCGCGCGTGCTGGCCGACCGTGACCAGCTGGGCGATGCGCTCCAGGGCATCGTGCTGGCTTCGGCGAAAAGCAGCTTCTTTGCCGGCGCCGACCTGAAGGCCACCCTGCGCCTGACGCCCGCCGACGCGCCCGCCGCGTTCGAGGAGATCGAGCGCATGAAAAAGCACTTTCGCACGCTGGAGACGCTGGGCATTCCCGTGGTGGCCTGCCTGAACGGCACGGCGCTGGGCGGCGGCTGGGAGGTGGCGCTGATCGCCCACCACCGCATCGCCCTCGATGACCCGAAGATCCAGTTCGGCCTGCCCGAAGTCACGCTGGGGCTGATGCCCGGCGCCACCGGCATCACCAAGATGACCCGCCTGCTGGGACTGTTGAAAGCGCAGCCGTACATCCTGGAAGGCAAGCTGTTCGGCCCCGCCGAGGCGCAGCGCCTGAACCTGGTGCACGCGCTGGTGGATGCGCCCGGGCAGCTGCTGCCCGCGGCGCTCGCGCACATCGCCGCGCACCCAAAGGCGCAGCAACCCTGGGACGCCAAGGATTACAAGATGCCCGGCGGCACGCCCGCCAACCCGAAGGTGGCCAACGCCCTGGTCGTGGCCCCTGCCATGCTCACCAAGACCACGCGCGGGCGCTACCCTGCCCCCGAGGCCGCGCTGTCGGCCATGGTCGAGGGCGCGCTGGTGGATTACGACACGGCGCTGCGCATCGAAAGCCGCTACCTCGCCCGTTTGATGACGGGCCAGGTCGCGCACAACATGATCAACACCTTCTTCTTCGACATGAACGCCATTCGCGCGGGCAAGTCGCGGCCGGCCGGCGTGGCGCGCTTCAAGCCGGCGAAGGTGGGCGTCCTGGGCGCGGGGATGATGGGCGCGGGCATCGCCTGGGCGCAGGCCAGTCGCGGCATCGCCACCGTGCTGAAAGACGTAAGCCTGGACAAGGCCGAGGCGGGCAAGGCCTACAGCGCGAAGCTGGCGCAAAAGCGCGTGGACAAGGGCGGCATGGCAGCGGAGGCCGCACAGGCGCTGCTGGCGCGCATCACGCCCACGCAGGACGCCGCCGACCTGGCGGGCTGCGATCTCATCATCGAGGCCGTGTTCGAAAACCGCGACCTGAAGGCCCAGGTCACGCGCGAGGCCGAGCCGCAGCTGGCGCCGGGCGGCTTCTTCGCCAGCAACACCTCCACCCTGCCCATCAGCGGCCTGGCGCAGGCAAGCCACCGGCCGGACAAATTCATCGGCATCCATTTCTTCAGCCCCGTGGACAAGATGAAGCTGGTGGAGATCATCCGCGGCAAGGCCACCGACGACGAGACCGTGGCGCGCGCGTTCGACTACGTGCAGGCGCTGGGCAAGATCCCCATCGTGGTCAACGACTCGCGGGGTTTCTACACCAGCCGCACCTTTGGCACCTTCGTGATGGAGGGCGCCGCCATGCTGGGCGAGGGCATCCCCGCCGCGGTGATCGAGAACGCCGCCATGCAGGCCGGTATGCCGGTGGGGCCGCTGGCAGTGCTGGACGAGACAGCCCTGTCCCTGAGCGTGCACGTGCTGGACCAGACGCGCGCCGACTACGCCGCCGAGGGCAAAAGCTACGCCGCCACGCCGGGCGAGCTGCTGGTCGAGCGCATGGTCAGGGAGCATGGGCGCCCGGGGCGCGCGGGCGGCGGCGGCTTCTACGACTACCCGGCCGGCGGCAAGAAGCAGCTATGGCCCGAGCTGCGCGGCCTGTTCGAAAAGGCCGATGCGCTCTGGCAGCTGCAGGACATCCAGGACCGCCTGCTGTACCGCCAGGCCATCGAGACGGCGCGCTGCCTGGCCGAAGACGTGCTGACCAGCGTGCACGACGCCAACATCGGCTCCATCTTCGGCATCGGCTTTCCGGCCTGGACGGGCGGCGCCCTGCAGTTCATCTACGGCACCGGCGTGCCGGCCTTCGTGCAGCGCGCGGACGAGCTGGCCAGCCGCCACGGCAGCGGCTTTGCGCTGGATGCCCGCACGCGCGCCGCCCTCGAGCAGCACCAGCCGCGCTACTGAGCGGCCAGCCAAAAAGAAAGGGGACGGGCGCCAGGCCTGTCCCCTTTCTTCATTTTGGAAAAAGCCGGCGTGTCAGCGCAGCTGCGGCAGCTGCAGCGCGGCCATGGCCTTCATGGCGCCAGCGCCCACGGCGGCGCCGAACTTGCGCGCCAGGCGCTCGGCCATGTTGTCGCGGCGTGTGTAGTCGATCACGTCCTCGGCCTTGACCACCTCGCGCGCCACGTAGTCCAGATTGCCCAGGCGGTCGGCCAGGCCCATCTCCACGGCCTGCTGGCCGGTCCAGAACAGGCCGCTGAAGGTCTCGGGCGTTTCCTTCAGGCGCTCGCCACGGCCGGCCTTGACCACCGAGATGAACTGCTGGTGGATCTGGTCGAGCATGGCCTGCGCGTATTGGCGCTGCTGCTCGCTCATGGGGCTGAAGGGGTCGAGGAAGCCCTTGTTCTGGCCGGCCGTGATCAGGCGCCGCTCCACGCCCAGCTTGTCCATGGTGCCGGTGAAGCCGAAGCCGTCCATCAGCACGCCGATGCTGCCCACGATGCTGGCCTTGTCCACAAAGATGTCATCGGCCGCGGCGGCGATGTAGTAGGCGGCCGAGGCGCAGGTTTCCTCCACCACGGCATAGACCGGCTTGCCGTGCTTGGCCTTCAGCCGCGTGATCTCGTCGTTGATGATGCCCGCCTGCACGGGGCTGCCGCCAGGCGAGTTGATGAGCAGCACCACGGCCTGCGAGCCCGAATCCTCGAAGGCGCTGCGCATGGCGGCGACCACGAACTCGGCGCTGGCCTCGGCGCCGCTGGCGATCTCGCCCTTGATGTCCACCACCGCCGTGTGCGGGCCGCTCTTGGCTGTGCCGCCCAGGTCGCGCGATGCCAGGGCCCAGGCCACGGCCGCCAGCAGGGCGATCCAGGCAAAGCGCCAGAAGATGCGCCAGCGGCGCGCGGCGCGCTGCTCGGCCACGGTGGCCAGCACCAGCTTTTCCAGCACCTGGCGTTCCCAGGCGGGGTCTGCGGCACTGCGTTTTGCTTCGTTTTTCATAGCTGCTTGCGCCCACAGGTCGGGCGCTGCAGGCTCATTGGACTGCAAACCGTGGGGGTCTTGTCTGGGGGTGTCGGTCATGATGGAAACGCAGGTTCAGAACGCCGGGGGTTGCAGCAGGGGCGCAGTATGCCAGCGCACCCTGCCGCCCTCTTCCGACAGCTCGATGCGCACCAGGGCGCCGCGGCAGGGGCCGCTGGCGCACTGGCCGGTCTCTGGCTGGTAGGCGGCGCCATGCGTGGCGCACAGCAGCCAGCGGCCGGTGTCGTCGAAGAAATGGCCTTCTTGCCAGTCCATCTCCATGGGCACGTGGGTGCAGCGGTTGAGGTAGGCGTGCACGCGGCCCTGATAACGGATGGCAAAGGCACGCACGTGCTCGCCTGCGTAGGCCACGTCGAAGGCCACCGCGCGCCCGCCGTCGATCAGCTCGCCGCTGGCGCACAGGGCGATGGCCTGGGCAGCGCCGCCCTGCTCCGGCATCAGGCGTTGCCCGCCATCCAGCCGTGCAGCTCGGCCACCGACCCGGCCACGAACAGCGGCTGCAGCGCTGCGAAGCCGTCGGTGCTGTGCGCGCCGTAGCCCACGCCCACGCTGGCGCAGCCGGCGGCGCGGGCCATCTCCAGGTCGTGCGTGGTGTCGCCGATCATCAGCGTGCGCTCAGGCGCCACGCCCAGCTCGGCCATCAGCTCGTGCAGCATCAGCGGGTGGGGCTTGCCGGCGGTCTCGTCGGCCGTGCGCGAGGCGTCGAACACGCCGCGCAGCTGCACGGCGTGCAGCACATGGTCCAGCCCGCGGCGGCTCTTGCCGGTGGCGACGGTGAGCAGGTGGCCGCGCTCTTTCAGCATGTCCAGCAGCGGCAGCACGCCGTCGAACAGGCTGATGTCGTCCTGGTGCTTCAGGTAGTGGTAGCGGTAGCGGTTGGCCAGCTCGGGGTATTTTTCGCGCGGCACATCGGGCGCGGCGTGGGCCAGCGCCTGCGGCAGCGCCATGCCGATGACCCAGGCCGCCGCCTCGCTGGTGGGCTCGCGCCCGCCCACATCGCGCACCGCCAGCTGGATGGAGCGGGAGATGATGGCGGTGGAGTCGAACAGCGTACCGTCCCAGTCGAAGGCGATCAGGTCGAAGCGGCGCGGGCGGGATTCGGGCATGTGCGAGGCAATCAATCAGTCAGTCGGAGGGGGCGAGAAAGCCGGCCAGCTCGGGCGGCAGCTCGGCGTGCAGCGTGACGCGTTCGCCGCTGGCAGGGTGCGCAAACTGTAGCCGCCAGGCGTGCAGGAACATGCGCTTGAGGCCTTGCCGGGGCAGGCGGCGGTTCAGGTCGAAGTCGCCGTACTTGTCGTCGCCTGCGATGCCGTGGCCGCTGCTGGCCAGGTGCACGCGGATCTGGTGCGTGCGCCCGGTCTTGATGGTCACCTCCAGCAGGCTCATGGCCGGCAGGCCCTGCAGGGGCCGAGCGGGCAGGTGGCTGCGCACCTTCACCAGCGTGAGCGCGTGCATGGCGTCCGGGTCATCGGCCGTGGTCACGCGCACCCGGCGCTCGCCGTCCTCCTGCAGGTACTTGTGCAGCGGGGTGTCGATGACTTTCTTCGCGGCGGGCCACTGGCCGGCCACCAGGGCCAGGTAGGTCTTGCCGGTCTCGCGGCCGCGAAACTGCTCCTGCAGGTGGGTCAGCGCGCTGCGCCGCTTGGCCACCAGCAGGATGCCGGAGGTGTCGCGGTCCAGCCGATGCACCAGCTCCAGAAACTTCGCCTGCGGCCGCGCCCGGCGCAGCTGCTCGATCACGCCGAAGCTCACGCCGCTGCCGCCGTGCACGGCCACGCCGGCCGGCTTGTCCAGGGCGATCAGGTGGTCGTCCTCCAGCAGGACGGGAAATTCGCGTGCCGGCGCGGCGCGCTCGCCCTCGGGCTGCGGGCGCTCGGCCACGCGCACGGGGGGCAGGCGCACCAGGTCGCCCTCGCCCACCCGGGCGTCAGCGCTGGTGCGGCCACGGTTCAGGCGCACCTCGCCGCTGCGGATGATGCGATAGACGTGGGTCTTGGGCACGCCCTTCAGGTGGCGCATGAGAAAGTTGTCCAGGCGCTGGCCGGCGGACTCGGCATCGACCTCGAGCATGCGTGCCGTCGGAGCGGGCGCTGGCTGGGGCGAGAAGCCGTGCGTGGCCGATTTGCCCCCTATAATCTGTTTCACCTGCGCGACGAAAATGTAAGTGGTTGATTTGTCTTGAGTTTAAGGGACAAAACCCGGCTCGCCGCGCAGTTTGGTCAATGCCAACGGGCTTTGTACGCGCCACTCGCAGGTCTATGCCATGCCTGCACCGGCCCGCACGCCGCCCGGCGGGCTGACACATCGAAACACTGAAACACGGAAATTCCAGGCCATCTCGCCCACCCCTCGCAGGGCCCGGCGGTTGGCGGATCAAAGCGAAATCATGTGGGTACTGTTGGCATGGATCGTGTCGATATGGCCGGGGCGCCAGCCCCTGCCGTGGACACAATTCAGGCCGCAAACGCCCGTCCGACAAGCGCCAGCAGCTCCGCTTTTCATAGCACCGCTGTGCGACTTGCGCCTCGCCCCCATCCACGCGCCCCCTCGTTCACGCCTGCGCAGCTGAAGCCTTCCCGCCGCGCAGAGCCGTGCAGCGTCCCGGCCTTTCCTTTGTTTCGATGCGTCCGCCCCGGCATTGTTGGCTCGTGTATGAGCCTGTGTGCTTGAGTGTGAGTCGATGCCGGCCCAGCGGCCGCCGCAGCCCTTCGATGGCAGATGCGGCGCGGCCTTCGTCCGGCAACGCATGGATTTGAATTACAAAGGAATCGCATCATGAAGCGGATGCTCATCAACGCCACGCAGCCCGAGGAACGGCGCCTGGCCATCGTGGACGGCCAGAAGCTGCTGGACTACGAAATCGAAATCGAAGGGCGCGAGCAGCGCAAGGGCAACATCTACAAGGCCGTGGTGACGCGCGTCGAGCCGTCGCTGGAAGCCTGTTTCGTGGACTACGGCGAGGACCGTCACGGCTTCCTGCCGTTCAAGGAAATCTCCAAGCAGTACTTTGCCGAGGGCGTCTCGGCCAGCCAGGCGCGCATCAGCGAGGTGATCCGCGAGGGCCAGGAGCTCATCGTCCAGGTCGAGAAGGAAGAGCGCGGCAACAAGGGCGCGGCGCTGACCACCTTCATCAGCCTGGCCGGCCGCTACGTGGTGCTGATGCCCAACAACCCGCGCGGTGGTGGCGTGTCGCGCCGCATCGAGGGCGAGGACCGCGCCGAGCTCAAAGAAGCGATGGACCAGCTCGAGTACCCCAAGGGCATGAGCATCATCGCGCGCACTGCCGGCATCGGCAGGAGCGCCCCCGAACTGCAGTGGGACCTGAACTACCTGCTCAAGCTGTGGCACGCCGTGGACGGCGCCGCCAAGGCCGGGCGCGGTGCCTTTCTGATCTACCAGGAATCGAGCCTGGTGATCCGCGCCATCCGCGACTATTTCAACAACGACATCGGCGACATCCTGATCGACACGGATGACATCTACGAGCAGGCGCAGCAGTTCATGGCGCACGTCATGCCCGAGCATGCTGCCCGCGTGAAGCGCTACCGTGACGATGCGCCGCTGTTCTCGCGCTTTCAGATCGAGCACCAGATCGAGTCGGCCTACTCGCGCACCGTGACCCTGCCCTCGGGCGGCGCCATCGTCATTGACCACACCGAGGCGCTGGTGTCCGTGGACGTGAACTCGGCGCGCGCCATCAAGGGCGGCGACATCGAGGAGACCGCCACCCGCACCAACCTGGAGGCCGCCGACGAAGTCGCGCGCCAGATGCGTTTGCGTGACCTGGGCGGCCTGATCGTCATCGACTTCATCGACATGGAAGAGTCGAAGAACCGCCGCGACGTGGAAAACCGCCTGCGCGACGCGCTGCGCCAGGACCGTGCCCGCGTGCAGTTCGGCGCCATCAGCAAGTTCGGCCTGCTGGAGATGAGCCGCCAGCGCCTGAAGCCCTCGCTGTCCGAAGGCGCGCACATCCGCTGCCCGCTGTGCGACGGCACCGGCCACGTGCGGGACACCGAAGGCTTCTCGCTGCAGATGCTGCGCATGATTCAGGAAGAGTCCATGAAGGACAACACGGCCGCCGTGCACTGCCAGGTGCCGGTGGAAGTGGCCAGCTTCCTCTTGAACGAAAAGCGCACCGAGGTCGCCAAGATCGAACTCAAGCAGCGCGTGTCCGTGGTGCTGATCCCCAACAAGACGCTGGAGACCCCGCACTACAGGCTCGAGCGCCTCAAGCACGACGACCCGCGCCTGGACGGGCTGGAAGCCAGCTACAAGCTGGCCGACGAGGCCGAGGAGCAAACGCGCATCACCCGTCGCTCGCAGGAGCCCACCAACAAGCAAACGCCCATCATCAAGGGCGTGCTGCCCGATGCTCCCGCCCCGGTGGCAGAGCCGCGCCCGCAAGCCGCTGGCCAGCCGCCGCGCGGCAACGGCGCCGGTCAGCAGCAGCCACGCGCCGCCGCCCCCGCGCCGGCCGCACGCCCGGCCCCGGCTGTGGCCCCGGCACCGGCGCCTGAGCAGGGCTTCTTTGCCTGGCTCAAGAGCCTGTTTGGCCTGGGTGCCACGGCCGCGGCCCCGGCCCCGGCCATGCAGCCCGCGCCCCAGCCCACCGCCCAGCCCGAAGGCAGCGCACGCGGCGATGGCCGCCGCAGCGGCGAACGCGGCCGTGGCGGGCGCGGTGGCCGTGGCGGCGAAGGCAGCCGCGACGGCAATGGCAATGGCAGCGCCCAGGGCAACGGCGAAGGCCGTGGCCGCCGCGGCGAAGGCCGCAGCAACGGCAGCGAAGGCCGGGGTCAGGCAGGCGAAGGCCGCGAGCTGCGCGAGCCGCGTGAGCCGCGTGAACCACGCAATGGCCGTGGCGGCCGCGAGCGCGGCGAGCAGCTCGAAGGCGAAGGCCGCCGCGAGCCGCGCGAAGGCCGCGGCAGCCGCGAGCGCGCACCCGCCCGCAGCGCCGCCCCGCAGGAAGGTGCGCTGGACACCTCCGCCCAGGCCCTGCCGCTGGACGACGCCGCCAACGCCCAGCGCGGTGAACGCGCAGCGCACAGCGACGAGCGCAATGGCGAACGCGGTGAACGCAGTGGCGAGCGCCGCAGCCGCCGCGGCGAGCGTGGCCCGCGCACCATCGACGCGAGCGCACCCGCCCCGGCCGCCGGCCAGGACTTCGTCGATACCGCGCCCCTGTCCGCCCTGCCCGACCTGGACCTGACGCCCCCGGCCGTCAGCGACGGCACGGCCCAGGAAGCCAGCGCGCCGGACGCGGCCGAGCCGCGCCGCGAGCGCCGTTCGCGCGACCGCTACGGCCGTGACCGCCGCGAACGCGGCGAGCGCACGCCGCGCACGGCCGATGCCGACGCTTCTGCCTCTGCCCCCGCCGAGCATGGCGAGGACGCCGAGGAGATGCTGGACATCGACCTCACCGCCTCCGGCACCGCGCCCCAGGGCAGCGAGCAGCCGGCGCGCCGCAGCTACTTTGCCGCCCCTGGGGCCGAAGAAGCCGCCGCGCCCGCCCCGCAAGCCGCCGCCGCCCGCGAGGCCCTGCCTGTGCCGGCACCGGCCGAAGACGTGGCGCTGCAAGCGCACCCAGCGGTTGTGGCCGAGGCTCCGGCTCCGGCTCCGGCTCCGGCTCCGGCGCCTGCTCCGGCGCCTGCTCCTGTTCCTGCGCCTTCGCCTGTAGCAGCGGTCCCGGCACCCGCGTCTTCCCCGGCACCGGCACCGGCCCCGGCTGCAGCCATCGCCCCGGCCGCCCCCAGCCCCGCGCCGCAGGCCCGGGCCTTCGTGCTGCCCGTGGACGACCTGGCCCAGATGGCCCAGGCCTCGGGCCTGCAGTGGGTGAACTCGGACGCGGACAAGATCGCCGCCGCCCAGGCCGCCATCGCCGCCGAGCCCGCCCCCGTGCACGTGCCGCGCGAGCGGCCCGACATGCCGGTGCAGGACGAAGGCCCGCTGGTGCTGGTGGAAACCCGCCGCGAACTGCGCGAACTGCAGCTGCCATTCGAGCAGCAGCAGGCCCCGCGCGCCTGAGCGCCAGCGGCCCGCAGGCGCGGGCCCGCCACCCCACCCCTTCCGCAAGAGGGGGTGGGGTTCTTCAAAAACCATAGCTGCCAGCGCTTGTCACACAAGGGCTGGAGGCCAATTTGGCTTCAAGTCCCCGAGCGCCGGCACGCCACCCACCGGAGGCCCCATGCTGCTTCTGCTCTCCCCCGCCAAGTCGCTGGACTACGACACGCCCCTGCCGGCCGGCCTGCCCCACACCCTGCCGCACTTCGAGGCCGAGACGCGCCAGCTCATCGACGTGCTGCGCACCAAGGCGCCGCAGGACATCGCCCAGCTGATGTCCATCAGCGACAAGCTGGCGGCGCTGAACGTGGCGCGCTATGCCGCCTGGGAGCCCCGGGCCAGCGCCGCCAACGCCCGCCAGGCCGTGATGGCCTTCGACGGCGACGTGTACGCCGGCCTGGATGCACCCACCCTCTCCCTGTCCGAGCTGCAATGGGCACAAACCCACCTGGCCATCCTGAGCGGCCTGTACGGCGTGCTGCGGCCGCTGGACTGGATGCAGCCCTACCGCCTGGAGATGGGCACGCGCCTGGCGACGGACGCGGGCGCCCACCTGTATGCCTTCTGGGGCACGCGCATCGCCCGGCATCTGGACGCACTGCTGGCCGGCCAGGGCGCGGCGGCGGCGCGCACGCCGGTGGTGGTCAACCTGGCCTCGCAGGAATACTTCAAGGCGGTGGACCGGCGCGCCCTGCAGGCACGCGTGGTCGAATGCGTGTTCGAGGACTGGCGCGCCGGGCAGTACAAGGTCATCAGCTTCTATGCCAAGCAGGCCCGCGGGCGGATGGCGCGCTGGGCCATCCAGCAGCGCGCGTCCACCCCGCGCCAGCTCGAGGGTTTTGCCGAGCAGGGCTATGCTTTTGATGCCGCCGCCTCTGCGCCGGATCGGCTGGTGTTTCGCCGCCGCCAGGACTGACAAGCGTCCGTCGTTGCCCAGGAAAACGTCCCGATGACCTCTGCCGACAGCCCCTCCACTGCCGCCGCCGATGCGGCGTCCGGACAACCCATCACCGCCGAGCTGCGCCGCTGGATCATCGAGCAGGCCGGCGCCGGCATCACGGCACCGGCGCTGATCGAGGCCATGCGCCAGTCCGGCTGGAACGAGGACGTGGCCATCGCCGCCGTCGAGCAGGTGCTGAGCGCCCATCTGCACGAGCACGCCGCCCGCCAGGACCAGGGCGCCGGCGTGCCCGTGCCCGGCCCGGCCCTGGACGACTCGCCCCTGTTCCTGGACGCCGGTGACCGCCAGGTGCAGGTGCTGATGCGCATGCAGCACCCGCGCATCGTGCTGCTGGGCGGCCTGCTGTCGCCCGAGGAGTGCGACGCGCTGGTGGCCGCCGCCCGCCCGCGCATGGCGCGCTCGCTGACCGTGGCCACCACCACCGGCGGCGACGAGGTCAACGACGACCGCACCAGCGACGGCATGTTCTTTCAGCGCGGCGAAAACGAGATCGTGCAGCGGCTGGAGGCGCGCATCGCCCGCCTGGTGCACTGGCCCGTCGAGCACGGCGAAGGCCTGCAGGTGCTGCACTACCGCCCCGGCGCCGAGTACAAGCCGCACTACGACTACTTCGACCCGGCCGAGCCCGGCACGCCCACCATCACCCGCCGCGGCGGCCAGCGCGTGGCCACCCTGGTCATCTACCTGAACGATCCGGCCAGGGGCGGCGGCACCACCTTTCCCGACGTGTCGCTGGAGATCGCACCCTGCCGTGGCAACGCCGTGTTCTTCAGCTACGACCGGCCCCACCCGAGCACCCGCACGCTGCACGGCGGCGCGCCGGTGATCGAGGGCGAAAAGTGGATCGCCACCAAGTGGCTGCGCGAGCGCGAATTCAACTGACCCCTACCAGGCTCCTTTCCATGACCTCCTCCCCGCGCGAATTCACGCTGCGCGGCGTCCTGCTGGGCGCCTTCATCACGCTGGCGTTCACCGCCGCCAACGTCTATCTGGGCCTGAAGGTGGGCCTGACCTTTGCCTCGGCCATCCCGGCCGCGGTGATCTCCATGGCACTTTTGTACCGCTTCCAGGATTCCAACATCCTGGAAAACAACCTGGTGCAGACCCAGGCCTCGGCGGCGGGCACGCTGTCGTCGGTCATCTTCGTGCTGCCGGCGCTGCTCATGCTGGGGCTGTGGTCGGGCTTTCCCTTCTGGCAGACGGCTTTGGTATGTGCCGCCGGCGGCACGCT
This sequence comes from Pulveribacter suum, assembly GCF_003013695.1. Classification (GTDB taxonomy): domain Bacteria; phylum Pseudomonadota; class Gammaproteobacteria; order Burkholderiales; family Burkholderiaceae_C; genus Melaminivora; species Melaminivora suum. Next base: position 2,808,754 of record NZ_CP027792.1, read on the forward strand.
GGGCGTGCTCTACACCGTGCCGCTGCGCCGCGTGATGGTGGTGCAGTCCACCCTGCCCTACCCCGAGGGCGTGGCCGCGGCCGAGGTGCTGCGCGTGGGCGAGGCGCAGCGCCACAAGGCCGATGGCCAGGCCGGCAGCGCCGGCCTGCGCAGCCTGGGCTGGGGCACCGGGCTGGCGGCGCTTTTCAGCCTGCTCAGCGGCGGGCTGCGCCTGCTGGGCGACGCGATGAACTTCTGGATTCCCGCCGGCGGCGTGGTGTTTCGCGTCGCGGCCGGCTTCTCGCCCGCCCTGCTGGCCGCCGGCTACCTGATGGGCGCGGCGGCCGGCGTGGCCACGCTGTTGGGCGTGGTGCTGTGCTGGGGCGTGGTGGTGCCCTGGCTGACGGCGCACGCCGTGCCGGCCGAGGGCCAGGCCCTGTCCGCCCTGGCCACCCAGCTGTGGGCGACCAAGGCGCGCTTTCTGGGCGCCGGCGTGATCGCCGTGGCCGCCCTGTGGACGGTGGCCACGCTGGTGCGCCCCATCGTGCGCGCCATTGCCCAGCAGCCTGCCCGCCGCGCCGCCGACGCAGCACCGGTCCAGGACGAGACCGACCGCGACATGCCGCGCAGCTGGATGCTGGCCATCGGCCTGGCGTCCCTGGCCGTGCTCTGGGGCGTGACCAACGATTTCCTGGCCCAGCACCTGGGCGAGCTGGCCAGCGGCGCACGCTGGACCCTGGCGGCGCTGTGCGTGCTGTTCGCCGCCGTCTTCGGCTTTCTGGTGGCTGCCGCCTGCGGCTACATGGCCGGACTGGTGGGCTCGTCGGCCAGCCCCATCTCGGGCATTGGCATCATCGCCACCATCCTGATGGGCCTGGCGCTGTTGGTGCTGGGCGCCGTGGTGCCGGCGTTCGCCACGAGCGTGGCGGGCCCGATGGGGGTGGCGCTGGTGCTGTTCATGGTCTCGGCCGTGCTGGCCATGGCCGCCATCTCCAACGACAACCTGCAGGACTTGAAGACCGGCTACCTGGTGGGCGCCACGCCCTGGCGCCAGCAGGTGGTGCTGATCATCGGCTGCCTAGTGGGTGCGGTGGTCATCCCGCCCGTGCTGGACCTGCTCTACAACGCCTACGGCTTCGCCGGCGCCCTGCCCCGGGCCGGCATGGACCCGGCGCACGCCCTGGCCGCGCCCCAGGCCACGCTGATGCAGCAGATCGCCAGCGGCATCTTCAACCATTCGCTGGACTGGACCATGCTGGGCCTGGGTGCGGCCGTGGGCGTGGCCGCCATCGCCGCCGACGTGCTGCTGCGCCGCAGCGGCCGGGCGCTGCCGCCGCTGGCCGTGGGCCTGGGCATCTATCTGCCACCCACCATCGGCGTGACGCTGGCCGTGGGTGCGGCGCTGGGCTGGCTGGTGCAGCGCGGCATCCGTGCCTGGGGCCAACAGCGGGGCACTGCCTGGGTGGCCGCCGCCGAGGAGCGCGGCCTGCTGCTGGCCTCGGGCCTGATCGTGGGCGAGAGCCTGATGGGTCTGCTGCTGGCCGCCCTCATCGGCTTCAGCGGCCAGGACGCGCCGCTGGCGCTGGTGGGCGAGGGCTTTGCGCCTGCCATGTGGCTGGGCCTTGCCTCGTTTGCCGCCCTGGCCCTGTTCTTCTACCGCAGCGTGCTGCGCCGCTGAGCGGCGCCGCTGCAAGCAAGGCATTTCATGCAGACCCCTGAACAATCGCAGCTCGGCCAGCACTCGGCCTATGCAGACCAGTACGACGCAAGCCTGCTGTTTCCCCTGCCGCGCAGCCCCAAGCGCATCGAACTCGGCCTGCAGGACGGCGCGGCGCCCTTCTTCGGCGCCGACCTGTGGACGGCCTACGAGCTGTCGTGGCTGAACGAGCGCGGCAAGCCGCAGGTGGCCCTCGCCCATCTCACCGTGCCGTGCGAGACGCCCCACCTCATCGAAAGCAAGTCGCTCAAGCTGTACCTCAACAGCTTCAACGGCACGCGCTTTGCCAGCCTGGACGCGGTGCGCGCGCGCATCCGCGCCGACCTGAGCGAGGCCGCCTGGCGCGGCTCGGGCCAGGCGGGCGGCGTGGGCGTGCGGCTGATCGAGCCCGGGCACTTCGACGCCCAGCAGGTGCGCGAGCTGGACGGCCTGCTGCTGGACCGCCTGGACCTGGACTGCACCCACTACACCCCCGCGCCCGAACTGCTGGCCGCCAACCACGACGAGGCGCCGGTGACGGAGACGCTGGTCAGCCACCTGCTCAAGAGCAACTGCCTGGTCACCGGTCAGCCCGACTGGGGGAGTGTGCAGATCGCCTACAGCGGCGCGCAGATCGACCAGGCCGGCCTGCTGCAGTACCTGGTGAGCTTTCGCAACCACAACGAGTTCCACGAGCAGTGCGTGGAGCGCATCTTCATGGACGTGTGGACGCGCTGCCGCCCCCTCAAGCTGAGCGTCTATGCCCGCTACACGCGCCGCGGCGGGCTGGACATCAACCCCTTTCGCACCAGCCACCCGCAGCCGCTGCCGGCCAACGTGCGCACGGCGCGGCAGTAGCGCGCCCGCCTTCCCGCCTGGCCCGGGGCGGCCCGCGCGCGGGCTAGAACAGCTCGGCGGTCACGCCCTGCGGCTGCGCCGCCAGCTCATGCTCGCGCACCAGCGCGCCCACGCGCACGCCCAGCAGGCGCAGGCGCTGCGACAGCGGCACGCGCTTGAGGCACAGGCCGGCCAGGCGGCGGATCGTGGCCGCGTCCTGGGTGTACTGCGCCGTGGTGTGGTCGCGCGTGACGATGCGAAAGTCGTCATAGCGCAGCTTGATGCCGATGGTCTTGCCGGCGTAGCCCTTGGCCGCCAGGTCGGCCGCCACCTGCTGGCACAGCGCGGTGAAGATGCGCGACAGCTCGGCGCGGTCGTGTACCGCGTGCAGGTCGCGCTCGAAGGTGGTCTCGCGGCTCATGGAGACGGGCTCGCTCTCGGTGACCACCGGCCGCTCGTCGCGGCCCCAGGCGGCGTCGTGCAGCCAGGCGCCATAGGCCCGGCCGAAGTGCGCCTGCAGCCAGGCACGCTCGCGCGCGGCCAGCTCGCCGATGGTGTGGATGCCGTGGCCCTTGAGCTTCGCGTCGGCCTTCGGTCCCACGCCGCCCACCTTGCGGCAGGCCAGCGGCCAGATCAGGGCCTGCAGGTCGCCCGGCTGCACGATGGAGATGCCGCGCGGCTTGTTGAACTCGCTGGCCATCTTGGCCAGCAGCTTGTTGGGCGCCACGCCGATGGAGCAGGTCAGCCCCGTGGCCTCGAAGATGCCCTGCTGGATCGTCCGCGCCAGGGCCAGGCCGCCCTCGTCCTGTCCGCCGGGGGCGTCGGTGAAGTCGATATAGACCTCGTCCACGCCCCGGTCCTCCATGACCGGCGCGTGCGCCCGGATGACCTCCTTGAAGCGGCGCGAAAAGCGCCGGTACTCGGCAAAGTCCACCGGCAGGCGGATGGCCTCGGGGCAGCGGTGGGCGTTCTTCATCAGGCCCATGGCCGAGCCCAAGCCGAAGGCGCGCGCCGGGTAGGTGGCGGTGGTGATCACGCCCCGGCCCACATAGCCGCCCAGCCGGTCGAAGGCCGCAAGCGGCACGGCATGCAGCCGCCCTGCGTACTGCCGGGCCAGGGCCTCGTCCTGCGTGCTGCGCCCGCCGCCGATGACCACCGGCAGCCCGGCCAGCTGCGGGTAGCGCAGCAGCTCCACGGATGCGTAGAACGCATCCATGTCCAGGTGGGCAATGCGGCGGGAGCGGTCGGCGGCGGTCACGGCCGGGCATTGTGGCGCGCCGCTCAAACCCCCTGCAGGCAGATCAGCACCAGCCCCACCAGCATCAGGCCCATGCCGATCTTCTCGGGCCGCGAGAACGACTCGCGAAGCAGGCGGCGCGACACCAGGTAGCTGAACGCCACCTCTACCATGCCCAGCGTGCGCACGGGCCCGGCGCCCTGCATGGCATAGGCCGTGAACCAGGCCAGCGACGCCGCCGCGCCCATGCTGCCGGCCACCAGCGACAGCCGCCAGGCCGGCCACAGGGGCGCCAGGCCGCGCTCCGTGCGCAGGGCCACCCAGGCGCCCAGGCCCACGGTCTGCAGCGCCTGGGCGATCAGCACGCCCCAGGCGCCGGACAGCCAGGGCGTCTCGGCCCCCAGGGCCAGCGCCGCGCCGCGAAAGCCCACCGTGGCGATGGCAAAGCAGGCGCCGCAGGCCAGGCCGTACAGCGCCGGGCGGCTGAACCACGCCGCCGCGCTCAGCAGCTGCCCGCGCGGCGGCAGCGACAGCATCAGCACGCCCAGCGTGGCAATCACCATGGCCGCCAGGGCCAGGGCCGTGGGCAGCTCGTGCAACAGCACACTGGCGAACAGGGCCACCTGCAGCACCTCGGTCTTGGACAGGGTGACGGCCACGGCGAAGTTGCGCTCCTTCATGGCCAGCAGCAGCGCCGCCGTGGCCATGACCTGGAAGAACGCGCCCAGCGCGATCCAGCCCAGGTAGGCGCCGCTGAAGTGCGGCACGGCCGGCGCCTGCTGCGGCACCCCGTACAGCAGCGCCAGCCAGGCCGCGGCGAACGGCAGGCCGTACAGAAAGCGCACCAGGGTGGCGGGCAGCGTGCCCAGCTCGGTCGTCAGCGAGCGCTGAGCGGTGTTGCGCACGGTCTGCGCCAGGGCGGCGAACAGCACCACGGGCACCCAGAGGCTGCCGGCGGCAAGCGAGGAAACATCCATGGCGGCAGTCATGTACACCCGAGCATATCGGCGCGCCGCACCGCCCGGGCCCGGCATCTGGCGAGGGCAGCAGCAGCGGCCGGCGATGGCCGGCTGCTAAGAACGTGTTCACGATCTCAGCGCGAGGGGTGAGGGATGCGAATCGGGATGCACTGCGAGGCGCAAACCGCAGCGATAGTGCGTGCTATCGCGAGGATTTGCAACGCTGCAGGGCGCCCGAGGTCGCGACCGCACACCCGCGCGGAGATTGTGAACACGTTCTAAGAATCAGCCCTGCTGCGGGGCCAGCGGGTAGGTGCCCGGCACCAGGATGCGCCGGTCCACGCTCTGGATGTGGGTGTGGCCGCAAAACGCCATGGACACATCCAGCTCCTTGTGGATCAGCTCCAGCGCCCGGGTCACGCCGGCCTCGCCGTAGGCGCCCAGGCCGTAGACCATGGCGCGGCCGATCATGGTGCCGCGCGCGCCCAGCGCCCAGGCTTTGAGCACGTCCTGGCCGCTGCGGATGCCGCCGTCCATCCAGACCTCCGTCTGGCTGCCCACGGCCTCCACGATCGCCGGCAGCGCATGGATGGAGGACGGCGCACCGTCCAGCTGGCGCCCGCCGTGGTTGCTGACCACGATGGCGTCGGCGCCGTGCTGCACGGCCAGCACCGCGTCCTCGACCTCCATGATCCCTTTGAGGATCAGCTTGCCGCCCCACTGCTCCTTGACCCAGGCCACGTCGGCCCAGGACAGGCGCGGGTCGAACTGCTCGTTGGTCCAGGACGCCAGCGACTTCATGTCCGACACGCCCTTCACATGCCCCACCAGGTTGCGGAAGGTGCGCCGCTGGGTGCCGGCCATGCCGAGGCACCAGCGCGGCTTGGTCATCAGGTTCACGATGTTGGCCAGCGTCGGGCGCGGCGGGGCGGACAGGCCGTTCTTGATGTCCTTGTGCCGCTGGCCGATGACCTGCAGGTCCAGCGTCAGCACCAGGGCGCTGCATTGGGCGTCCTTGGCGCGCTGGATCATGCGCGCCATGGATTCGCGGTCGCGCATCATGTACAGCTGGAACCAGAACGGCGCGCTGGTGTGCGTGGCGATGTCCTCGATGGAGCAGATGCTCATGGTGGACAGAGTGAAGGGGATGCCGAACTTTTCCGCCGCGCGCGCGGCGTGGATCTCGCCGTCGGCGTGCTGCATGCCGGTCAGGCCCACCGGAGCGATGGCCACCGGCATGCGCGCCGGCGTGCCCACCATGGCCGCGGCGGTGGTGCGGCCTTCCATGTTCACGGCCACGCGCTGGCGGAACTTGATGGGCGTGAAGTCGGTTTCGTTGGCGCGGTAGGTGGTCTCGGTCCACGAGCCGGAGTCGGCGTAGTCGTAGAACATGCGCGGCACGCGGCGCACGGCGACCTGGCGCAGGTCTTCGATGGTGGTGATTTTGGACAGGTCGGGCACGGCTCTTTCCTCGCGGGCTTTCAGGCGGTGGCAATGGTAGTCCCGGGCATCGCCGCGCTGCTTGAGGCTTTTTTGGCGCGCCTGAAAATTTTGCAGACCGGCGCTTCAGCGGCTGCGCGCCAGCGCCACCCCCGCCGTGGCCACCACGAAGCCGGCCACCTGCACCGGCGTCAGCGTCTCGCCCAGCAGCGCCCAGGCCTGCAGCGCCGACAGCGGCGGCACGATGAGCAGCAGCGCCGCCGTGCGCGTGGCGTCGCCGTGGCGCATCTGCCAGATCAGCAGCGTGGCGCCGCCCACCGACAGCACCAGCACCGCGTAGGCAAAGTAGCCCCACAGCAGGGCCGAGCCATCCCAGCGCGGCGTGCCCACCGCCCAGGCCAGCACGATCAGCACCGCCACGGCGCCCAGGTTCTGCACGCAGCTGGCGCCGCGCAGGTCGCCGGCGGCCAGGGGCAGCTTTTGCACCATCGAGCCCACGGTGAGCGACAGCACCGAGCCCACGGCCACCAGCACCACGGGCAGGGCCAGCGCCTGCTGGGCGCCGGCCTGCAGGCGCGGCCACAGCACCAGCGCCACGCCGCCAAAGCCCAGCACCAGCCCGGTCCAGGTGCGCAGCGGCAGCCGCTGGCGCAGCACCAGCACGGCGATCAGCGCGGTAAAGAGCGGCTGCAGCGCGCCGATGAGCGCCGTGACGCCCGCGCCCAGCCCATGCCCCATGGCCCACCAGCCGGCGCCCAGGTACAGCCCGCTCATCAGCGCGCCGGCCAGCAGATGCAAGCCGATGCGCCGCGCCCCGCGCGGCCAGGGCACGCGCGCGGCCCAGGCGGCGGCGGCGAACAGCGCCGCCACGCACAGCAGCCGCAGCGCCAGAAAGTAAAACGGGTCGGCGTGGTGGCTGACGTCGCGCCCGACCAGAAAGCCCGACGACCAGATCAGCACGAAGGCCACCGGCGCGCCCACCTGGGCGGCTGCGCCGCCGGGCGCGCGGGGCGGGCCGGCCATCAGCGGCGGGCGGCGGCGCGCACGCCAGCGCCCCGCACCTCGATGTGGATTTCATCGAGCACCTGGCCGCGCGCGTCCAGCAGCTGCACGCGGTGGCGCCCCGGCCAGGGCAGCCAGTCCCATTCGCGCCCGCGGCCGGCCGCCTTGCCGTCGATGTGCCAGGCCAGCGCCTGGCCGGGCAGGCCGTCGCCGGCGGCAAAGTGCAGACGCTGGTTCGCGGGTGGGATGTCCGGGTCCAGCGCCACGATGGTGCCGGGCGCCGGCGCCACGATGCGCGCGGGGGCGGCGGCAGCGCCATCACCGGGTTTTAGGTCTTTTTGGCCTCTAGCGCCCGCCACGCCTGCGCTGGCAGCTATGGTATCGGTAGCAAAAACGGCCTGCTGCGTGCCGGCGATAAACCATTCCTGGCGCGGGCTTTCGATCCAGTCGCCGGCGCCGGCTTCGAACCGCACGGCCTGGCGCACCACGCCGGCGGGCGGCGCGGGGGCGCGGCTGGGGGTGGACTGGTGCAACCACTGCATGACTTCGGCCCAGATGGGCGCGGCGCCGCTGCTGCCGCTCACGTCGTGCATGGCCGCGCCGCTGGCATTGCCCACCCACACCCCCACGGTGTAGCGCTGCGACCAGCCCACGGCCCAGTTGTCGCGCATGTCCTTGCTGGTGCCGGTCTTCACCGCTGTCCAGAAACGCGTGGCCAGCAGGCTGTCCGGCCCGAAGGTGCGCACGCGGGCGTTGGCGTCCGACAGGATGTCGCCCACGATGAAGGCCGCGCCCGCGTCCAGCGCCTGGGCGGCGGCGGGCGGCGGCGCGCCGCCCGCGCGCAGGCGGGGCGGGCTGTAGCGCCCGCCGTTGGCCAGGGCGCGGTAGGCGTTGGCCAGGTGCAGCAGCTGCACCTCGCTGCTGCCCAGCGCCAGGCTGTAGCCGTAGTAGCCGCCCGACTCGGGCAAGGCCAGGCCCAGGGCGCGCAGCTGGGTGAAGAAGGCCTCCGGCGTGACCATGACCAGGGTGCGCACCGCCGGCACGTTCAGCGACGCGGCCAGCGCCGTGCGCGCCGACACCAGGCCCTTGAACTGCCGGTCGTAGTTCTGCGGGATGTACAGGCCGCTGGCCGTGGGGATGTGGGCGCTGGAATCCTCGATGAGCGAGGCGGCCGTCAGGCGCCGCTCGGCCAGCGCCTGGGCATACAGGAAGGGCTTGAGCGTGGAGCCCGGCTGGCGCAGCGCCAGCACGCCGTCCACCTCGCCGGCCTGGCTCAAAGACCCGGACGAGCCCACCCAGGCCAGCACCTCGCCGCTGGCGTTGTCCAGCACCACTAGCGCGCCGTCCTGCACATTGCGCCCGGCCAGCTCGCGCAGGTGGCGCGACAGCGACTGCACGGCCACGCGCTGCAGCGGGGCGCTGAGCGGCAACCGCTCAGGGGCTGCGGCGGCCTGCGCGCCGCCGCCCGCCGCGCGCAGCCACTGGCGCGCAAAGTGCGGGGCGATGCCCTCGCTGGGCGTCCAGGCGCGCCGCTGCAGCGCGCCGGCCACGAACAGCTCCAGCGCGTCGCAGTCCACTGCAGCAGCCCTTTTCTCCTTTCGGGCCGCGGCCCGCTGCGCCGCCATGTCGCGCAGCACGCCGCAGGCGCGGCGCGCCACCACGTCCGGCCGGGCGTTGGGCGCGCGCACCAGGGCGGCGGCGACAGCGGCCTCGCGCTCGTCCAGGCCGTGGGCGGCCTTGGCGAACAGCGTGCGCGACAGAGCGTCCAGGCCGACGACCTCGCCGCGAAACGGCACCAGGTTCAGGTAGGCCTCCAGGATCTGGTCCTTGCGCCAGCGCCGGTCCAGCACCTGCGCGGCCACGGCCTGGCCGAGCTTTTGCGCCACGCTGCGCCCGCCGGCGCTCTGGCGCCAGTCCTCGTCCAGCAGGCCGGCCAGCTGCATGGTGATGGTGCTGGCCCCGCGCGTGCGCTGGTTCCACAGGTTGGCCCAGGCAGCGGCGGAGACGGCGGCCCAGTCCACGCCGCTGTGCTCGTAAAAGCGCCGGTCTTCGCTGAGCACCAGCGCGTTGCGCAGCGCGGGCGACACATCACCCAGGCCCAGCCACTGGCCGCGGCGCACCGCGCTGTCGATGCGCACGCGCTGCAGCACCTCGCCCTCGCGCGAGAGCAGCTGCAGGTCGGACGGCCGCGTGGCGGCGCGTACTTCATCGAAGGTGGGCAGGGCATGGGCCAGCGGTGCGGCCAGGGCCAGGCACAGCAGCAGCAGCAGGAAACGGAGGGCGGACGGCAAGGCGTGAAAAGGGGCAAAGGCAGGGCCACGCCATGGTAAGCGCGCGGCGCAGGCCCTGCCCCACTTGATTCACATCAAAACCGCACCGCCAGCACGCGCCCAGACTGACCGGCATGCCTACCCCGCCGCCACCCGGCCCGCGCCGCAAGAAATTCCCCGCCAACCCTGCCCATCCCGAGCGCACCTGCTGGGGTTGCGACCGCTACTGCGCGGCGGACGCGATGCTGTGCGGCAACGGTTCGGAGCGCAGCCAGCACCCGGCCGAGCTGTTCGGTCCGGACTGGGCGGAGTGGCTGCCGCCCGAGGAAGGCCAGAGCGCGCGGGATGACGCGGACGGCGAGGACGGCGATCAGCCCAGCGCCAGCAGCACCGGCTGATGGTCCGACGCCTGGGTTGCGCCGTCGATCTGCATGGCCCGCACCCGGCCCTTGAGCGAGTCGCTAACCCAGACGAAGTCGCAGGCGATGGGCTGCCCTGAAAAGCGGCGGTCGAACAGGCAGAACGTGGGCGGCTGGGGCGTGTGCGGGTGCAGCAGCCGCCAGGCGTCGTGCAGCGCCGGCACGCCGGGCTCGGCCCAACCTGCGGCCTCTTCGGCGGACAGGGGCGCGGCCAGGTGGGCGTATTCGGGTTCGCCGGCCTGCAGGTTGAAGTCGCCGCACAGCACGGCGTGCGGGGTGTGCGGCTGGTCCTGGAAAGGCGAGCCGTCGGCTGCCGGCGCGGGCGGGCGCGCCGCCTGGGCGCAGGCCTGCAGGTGCAGGGCGCGCAGGGCACGGGCCTGGGCCATGCGCTGCACGCGCGAGTAGTACTCCAGGTGGGTGGTCATGACGCGCACGGCGCCCAGCAGGGGGCTGGCCACCGTCAGCACGCTGCACAGGCGCGGCATGCTGCGCACGCCGGCGTCCGCCGGGTAGGGCAGCGGGTGGTGCTGCAGCTGCAGCACGGGCAGCCGGGTAGCGACCAGGTTGCCGAAGCGCTGGCGGCCGGCGGCTGTCCAGGTGTCCACGGCGGCGCCGAAGAAGACCTGCCAGCCGGGCGGCAGCGCCTGGCGCACCTGCGCCACCTGGTCGCCGGGGGTGCCGGGCAGGCCGGGGTGGTTCACGGCGATCTCCTGCAGGCACAGGACGTCGGGCGCGTCCATGGACAGGGCGTCGCGCACGATGCGCGCAACGTCCACGCGGCCGTCCAGGCCGCAGCACCATTGGGTGTCCCAGGTGACGAGCTGCATGGGTTGGGTGGGGCGTGGGTCCGGCCTCAGGCCGCGGCCAGGCCCAGCAGGGCGCGGGCCTCGTCGGTGCTGGCCACCTCGCGCCCGGCGCGGCGCGCGCACTGCACGAGCTGCTCGATCAGGGGGCCGTTGGATTCGGCCTTGGCGCCGTCCGGCAGGTAGAAGCTGTCCTCCAGCCCGGTGCGCAGGTGCCCGCCGAGCTCGGCCACGCGCTGGTGCACGGGCCAGATTTCGCTGCGGCCGATGACCGTGGCCTGCCAGGGCGCGCCTTCGATCTTGAGCTTGAGCAAAATCGGCAGCAGGTCGGGGTCGGCCGGCATGCCGGACTCCACGCCCATGACGAAGTTGTATTCAGGCAGGCCGCGCGTGTACATGCCCGTCTGCACGTACATCTGCACGCAGCGCACGATGCCCACGTCGAAGCACTCGAACTCCGGCAGCGTGCCGGTCTCGGCCATCACGTCGAGAAAATCCTGCACCTTGGCCGGCTGGTTGTCGAACAGCATGGGCGGCCAGGCCCAGCTGCCGTTGGCGCGCACCTTCAGGTAGTTCAGCGAGCCGGCGTTGCACGCCGCCATCTCGGGCCGGGTGGCGCGCAGGCAGTCCAGCGGGCCCTGGTAGTGCGGGCCGACCACGCCGGTGGTCTGGTTGATGATGATGCCGGGGCAGGCCTCGCGCATGGCCTGCACGCAGTCGATGGCGACCTGCGGGTCCCAGCTGGGCAGATGCCCCTTGCCCGGCTCCTGGCTGCGAAAGTGCACGTGGATGACGCTGGCGCCGGCCTCAAAGGCGCGGCGTGCCTCCCTGGCCAGCTGCTCGGGCGTGACGGGCACGTGGTGCTGCTGCGGGTCGGTCAGCACGCCAGTGATGGCGCAGGTGACGATGGCCTTGTTGGCGGGGTTGTGGCTCATGGGGGGTTGTCTCCTGTGGGGGCTGTCACAGACCCAGCTGCCGCGCAGCCAGATCCTTCATGATTTCTTCTGCGCCGCCGCCGATCATCATGACCTTGACCTCGCGGTAGATGCGCTCGCTCACCGTGCCGCGCATGAAGCCCATGCCGCCCAGGATCTGCACGGCCTGGTCGGCGCAGAACTGCATGGTCTGCGTGGCGTGGTTCTTCAAAAGGCAGACCTGGGCGACCCACTCGGGCCCTGTATTGCCCGCATCGGCGCGCGCAGCAATGGCCTCGCACCACGCGGCGGTGGACTGGATGCGCATCTGCATGTCGGCCAGCTTGTGGCGGATGACCTGGTGCTCGACGAGCGCCGCGCCAAACGCCCGGCGCTGGCGCGCCCAGGCCAGGGCCTCGTCGAAGCAGGCCTCGGCAAAGCCCAGCGCCGAGGCCGCCAGGCCGAAGCGCTCGGCGTTGAAGTTGCCCATGATGATGCGAAAGCCCGCGCCCTCCTCGCCCAGCAGGTAGCGGGCGGGCACGCGCACCTCGTCGAAGCGCAGGTGGGCCGTGTCGGAGCACAGCCAGCCCATCTTGGCCAGAGCGCTGCGCGACAGGCCGGCGCTGCTGCCGGGGATGAGCAGCATGGAGATGCCGCCGCTGCCGCGCGCGCCCGGCTCGCCCGTGCGCACGGCGGCCGTGATCCAGTCGGCGCGCATGCCGGAGGTGATGAACACCTTCTCGCCGCTGACGACGTAGTCATCCCCGTCGCGCCGCGCGGTGGTGGCCAGGCGCGCCACGTCGGAGCCGCCGCCCGGCTCGGTGATGGCCAGCGCCGCAATCTGCTCGCCGGCCAGCACCGGCGGGATGACCTCGGCGCGCACGGCGTCGCTGCCCCAGGCCACCACGGGCGGCAGGCCGATGTTGTGCGACAGCAGGCTCGCCAGCACGCCGCCACTGGTGCCATGGCGGCTCAAGGCCCGCCACAGCGGCAGGCGCAGCGCATAGCTGGCGGGCGTGCCGCCGTATTCCTCGGGGTAGCCCAGGCCCAGCAGGCCGAGCTCTGCGGCGCGGCGGTACAGCGCGCGGGGGAACTCGCCCGCCGCGTCCCAGGCGTCCACGTGCGGGGCGATCTCGGTGCGGGCGAAACGGGTGACGGTGTCTGCCAGAGCCTCGCGGTCGGCGCGGGCCTCGTCCAGGCTGCGCTGCAGGTCGAGGCTGCTGCCGGTCATGCTGCGGCCTCCTGGGTTTGAGCGGCAGGTGCCAGGCGCGCCAGCACCTGGCCGGGGGTCACCTGCTGGCCCACGGCCACCAGCAGCTCGACGAGCACCGCGGCCACGGGCACCGTCAGGCTGTGCTCCAGCTTCATGGATTCGATGACCAGCACCGTGTCGTGCGCAGCCAGCTGCTGGCCGGCCGCCGCCGGCAGGGCCACCACGCGGCCGTTGAAGGGCGCGCGCAGCTCGCCCGCCCCGCCCTGCCCGCCGGCGCGGGCCGCTGTCTCGTGCGAGGCGTCCTCCACCCAGCCGTCGATACCGCCGGCCTGCCAGTGCCAGCGCGTCGCGCCCACGGCCACGGCGCGCACGCGCTGGTCGGCCCAGGCCGCGCCCAGCGGGGTGACGCGCACGCCGCCTTCCGCCTGCAGGGCCAGCTGCACGCTGCCGTCCAGCGCTTTGCCCGTGGCCGGGTCGGCGCCCTCAATGTGCAAGCGGCCGCCGCCCAGCTCGCGCACAGCCAAGGCGTGCACCTGGTCCTGGTGGCGCAGGCGCAGCGGGCGCTGCAGGCTGCAGGGCAGCGCGGGGCCGCCTGCTGGATTGGTAGTGAAAATGGCCGCTAACGCAGATGGGACAAGCGCTGGCAGCTCCTCTTTCAATAGTGCATCGCGGATCGCAACCGCCTGCTGCGCCAGAAACGGCACCAGCGCCTGGCCCGCCACGAACTGCGGATGCGCCAGGCATTCGGCCAAAAAGGCCCGGTTGGTCGGCAGGCCCAGCACCTGGGTGGCGTGCAGCGAGCGCACCAGCGCGGCGATGGCCTCGCCGCGCGTGGGCGCGTGCACGATCAGCTTGCCCAACATGGCGTCGTAGTGCGGCGATACCTCCGTGCCCCGCTCCAGCGCATGGTCAAAGCGCAGCGCGCCCATGGCCGCGCGCTCGAAGGCCGCGTGCGTGGGCGCCTCGAAATGCAGCACCCGGCCGGTGTGCGGATGGAACTGCGCGTCCTCCGCGCACAGGCGCACCTCGATGGCGTGGCCCTGCAGGCGCACGTCCGGCTGCGCCAGCGGCAGCGGCTCGCCGCGCGCCACGCGGATCTGCCACTCCACCAGGTCCAGGCCGGTGAGCGCCTCGGTCACCGGGTGCTCCACCTGCAGGCGGGTGTTCATCTCCATCAGGTAGAACTGTTCGCCGTCCAGCAGAAACTCCACCGTGCCTGCGCCCACGTAGCCCGCGGCCTGCGCCAAGGCCACGGCGGCTGCGCCCATGTGCGCGCGCAGGGCTTCTCCGACCGCCGGGCTGGGGGATTCCTCGATGAGCTTTTGATGCCGGCGCTGCACCGAGCAGTCGCGCTCGGCCAGGTGGATGCAGTGGCCGTGGGCGTCGGCGAACACCTGCACCTCGACGTGGCGCGGCGCCAGCAGGGCGCGCTCGACCAGCAGGTCACCGCAGCCAAAGCCGGCCAGCGCCTCCGAGCGCGCGCTGGCCAGGGCCGCGGGCAGCTGCGCAGCGCCATTCACCAGCCGCATGCCGCGCCCGCCGCCGCCGGCCACGGCTTTGACCATGACGGGGTAGCCGATGCGCGCGGCCTCGACCGCGAAGCGCTCGTCGCTCTGGTCTTCGCCCGCGTAGCCTGGCAGGCAGGGCACGCCGTGCTGCTGCGCCAGCTGCTTGGCGCCGGCCTTGCTGCCCAGGACGCGGATGGAGGCGGGCGGCGGGCCGATCCAGGCAAGGCCCGCGTCCTGCACGGCCTGGGCGAAGTCGGCGTTCTCGCTCAAAAAGCCATAGCCCGGGTGTACGGCATCGGCGCCGCTGGCGCGCGCTGCCGCCAGCAGCTTGTCGATGCGCAGGTAGCTGTCGCCGCTGGCCGCACCGCCCAGCGCCACGGCCTGCGTGGCCTCGCGCACGTGCAGGGCGCGGGCGTCGGGGTCGGAATAGACGGCGACGGTGTCGATCCCCATGCGCCGGGCGGTGTGGATGACGCGGCGGGCGATCTCGCCGCGGTTGGCAATCAAGATCTTCTTCATGCGTCGCTCCCATGCGGCGAGGTCGCCCGCCAGCCCGCTGCGCGGGCTGGGGCGATGTGCTGCGCCCTGCCTGCGGCAGGAACACCGCGGTTCGCAATCAATTTCTTCTTCATGGGCTCATGCTCCAAGGTGCCGGCTGGCGCGCGCCAAAGGCGGCCAGGCCCAACGGGGCCTCGCTGCCGCGCAGCGACTGGGCAAACAACTGAGCGGCGGCGTCCAGCAGATCAGGCAGAGGCTGCTCGCGTTCTTCCAGCAGCAGACGCTTGGTGGCAGCCACGGCCTGCGGGGCGGCCTGGGCGTAGCGAGCCACGGCGGCGTTCAGGGCGGCCTGCAGGCCATCGGCATCGGCGATCTCGTCGGCCATACCGTCGCGCAAGGCCGCTGCGGCGCCGTGGCGCTGGCCAGTCAGCAGCCAGCGGCGGGCAGCGGTGGGCCCCAGACGCCGCACCACGAAGGGCGCGATCTGCGCCGGCACCACGCCCAGCGTCACCTCGGGCGTGGCGAACTGCGCGCCCTCGGCCGCCAGCACATGGTCGGCGCAGCAGACCAGGCCCACGCCGCCGCCCATGGCCGCGCCTTCGACCACGGCGATCAGCCACTGCGGCAGCGCGCACAGCGCCTCCAGCAGCGCGCCGAAGCGGCGGTTTATGGGGACCAGGGGGTCGGCCGCGCCCTCGGCCAGCGGCTGGCCGATGGCTTTTGCGAAGCCGCCCAGGCTGCCGCCCGCGCAGAAATGCCCGCCCGCACCGCGCAGCACCACGCCGCGCAGGCCGGCGTCGCCGCGGGCGCGCCCGGCCGCGGCCAGCAGCGCACCCACCATGCCGTCGCTCAAGGCGTTGCGGCTGGCCGGGGCGTTCAGGGTCCAGGTCTCAACGAAGCCAGCGGCCAGGGGCTGGCGTTTGATCAGCAGTTCATCGCTCATGCGTGCCGGCCTCTTGTTCAGCGCGCCGGGCGCTTGGCGATGCCCATGGTTTTGGCAATGATCCCCAGCATGACCTCGTCGGCACCCCCGCCGATGGACGCCAGGCGCCCGTCGCGGTACATGCGCGCGACCTTGTTTTCCAGCGTGAAGCCCATGCCGCCCCAGAACTGCAGGCAGGTGTCGGTCACCAGGCGGTTCAGGCGGCCGGCTTTCAGCTTGGCCATGCTGGCCAGCTCCAGCACGTCCTGGCCGCTCACGTACAGCTCGCCGGCGCGCCAGGTCAACGCGCGCAGGCATTCCACCTCGGTCTTCATCTCGGCCAGCTTGAACTGCACCCACTGCTGGTCGGCCAGGGTGGCGCCAAACATCTTGCGCTCCTGTGCCCACTGCACCGTCCAGTCGATGCAGTTGGCCAGCGACTCCAGGCAGCTGACCGCGCACCACAGGCGCTCTTCCTGGAACTGCTGCATCTGGTAGATGAAGCCCTGCCCCTCCTGGCCGATCAGGTAGCGCTGCGGCACGCGCACCTCGTCGAAGTACAACAGGCCCGTGTCGCTGCTGTCCATGCCGATCTTGCGGATCTTGCTGGCCACATCGATGCCCGGCAGCAGGCGGCCCGCCTCGCGCAGCGGCACCATGACCAGGCTCTTGTTCTTGTGCGCCGGCCCGTCGCTGGTGTTGACCAGCATGCACATCCAGTCGGCCTGCAGGCTGTTGGTGATCCACATCTTCTGGCCGGTGATGACGTAGTCGCCGCCATCCTTGCGCGCGAAGCTTTTGATGGCCGAGACGTCGCTGCCCGCGCCGGGCTCGCTCACGCCGATGCAGCCCACCACGTCGCCGGCAATCGCTGGTGCCAGGAACTGGCGCTTGAGCTCATCGCTGCCGTAGCGCGCCAGCGCCGGGGTGCACATGTCCGTCTGCACGCCGATGGCCATGGGCACGCCGCCGCAGTGGATGTGCCCCAGCGTCTCGGCCATGGCCATGCCGTAGGAGTAGTCCAGCCCCGCGCCGCCGTACTCCTCGGGCTTGGTCAGGCCCAGCAGGCCCAGGTCGCCCAGCTTCTTGAAGACCTCGTGCGCAGGGAAGATCTCGGCCTCCTCCCACTCGTCCACATGGGGATTGATCTCCTCGTCGATGAAGCGCTTGAGGGTCTTCTGGATCTCGCGGTGCTCGTGCGTGAGTTGCATGGGGGTGTCTCCGTTCTCGTCTTGTGTGTGTGTGTCTGGGGCGGCCCGGGCGCTACATGCGCGCCACGCCGAACTGCATGGGGCGCACGGCGCGGGCGGCGCCTTCGGCGATGGTGTCCAGGCAGAAGGCCAGCACGGCGCGGGTGTCGCGCGGGTCGATCACGCCGTCGTCCAGCAGCAGGCCGCTGGTGTGGGCCACGTCGGCCTGCTGCTCGAACATGGCCACGATGCGCTCGTACTGGGCCTGCATCTCGGCCGGATCGGGCGTGAGGCCTTTGCGCGCGAGAGCCCCTTCGGTGACGATCTGCATGGTGCGCGCGGCCTGCTCGCCGCCCATGACGGCCGTCTTGGCACCGGGCCAGCTGAACAGGAAGCGCGGTGCGTAGCCGCGCCCGCACATGCCGTAGTTGCCGGCGCCAAAGCTGGCGCCGCACTGGATGGTCAGCTGCGGCACGGTGGCGTTGGTGACGGCCTGGATCATCTTGCTGCCGTGCTTGATCATTCCGCCCTGCTCGCTGTCCTTGCCCACCATGTAGCCGGTGGTGTTCTGCAGATAGACGATGGGCTGGCCCAGCTGGCACATCCACTGGATGAAGTGCGTGGCCTTGCTGGCCCCGGCCACGTCGATGGGGCCGTTGTTGCTGATGAAGCCCACGGCGTGGCCCGCGATGCGCCCTTGCGCGCAGACGGTGGCGGCGCCGTAGCGGGCCTTGAACTCCAGCAGCTCGGAGCGGTCCGTCAGGTGCGCGATGACCTCGCGCATATCCACCGGCTGGCGCAGGTCGTCGGGCATCAGGCCCAGCAAATCATCCTGGGGCAGCAGCGGCTCAAAAGCCGTGCGCGGCGGCGCCTGCCGCGCCCAGTCCATCTGCGCAAGAACGGCGCGCGCCATGCCGATGGCCTCGCGGTCGTCGCCGGCCAGGTACTCGCCCAGGCCGGAGACGGCCGTGTGCATCTCGGCGCCGCCCAGCTCCTCCTCGGTGGCGATCTCGCCGGTGGCGGCCTTGAGCAGGGGCGGGCCGGCCAAAAAGGCGCGCGAGCGGCCCTGCACCATGACCACCACGTCCGACAGCCCCGGCATGTAGGCCCCGCCGGCCGTGCCCGAGCCGTGCTGCACGGTGATCACCGGGATGCCGGCGGCGGACAGGCGCGCCAGGTTGCGAAACAGCGCGCCACCGCGCACGAAGCCTTCCACGCGGTAGCGCATCAGGTTGGCGCCGGCGCTCTCCACCAGGTGGACGAAGGGCAGGCGGTTTTCCAGGGCGATGTCTTGCAGGCGCAGGATTTTTTCCAGGCCCATGGGCTGGATGGCACCGGCCTCTATACCTGAGTCGCTGGCCACCACCATGCAGCGCACGCCTGACACGAAGCCGATGCCGGCGATCACGCCGCCGCCGGGCACGGACCGAGCCGCGTCTTTCGTGTCGTGCAGGTAGCCGGCCAGGTCCATCAGCGGCAGCCAGGGCGCGCCGGCGTCCAGCAGCAGCGCCACGCGCTGGCGCGGCAGCAGCTGGCCACGCTTTTCGAACTGGGGCAGCGAGCGTGCCGAGGCGGCGGCCGCCCGCTCCTGCAGGTCGCGCAGGCCTTGCAGGCGCGCCAGCAGCGCCTCGCGGCGGCGCAGCGCGTCGGGGGCGCCGGCGTTGTGGCGCGAGGTGAAGGCGGTGGGACTGCTCATGCGTCCTCCCGCCCCGCCGGGGCCGCAGCGAACACCCGCGGCGTCTGCGCCCGGTGAAAGCCTTCGAACGGCCGGACCGCGGCGCGCTGGCGCACCGTCTCATCCGGCTGCTGCATGCCCCAGCCCAGGCGCGCCTGCGGGCGGGCGCCGTCCACGCGCAGCGTGGCGCCGCTGATGAAGGCGGCCGCCGGGCTGAGCAGGAAGGCGATGGCCGCGGAGATTTCGGCTTCAGTCCCCATGCGACCCAGCGGCACGGTACGCGGCATGGCGCGCAGCAGCTCGGCCGCCTGGGGCGGGTAGTTGTCCATGCCGCTGGAGGCGATGTAGCCCGGCGCCACGGCGTTCACGCGCACGCCGGCACGCGCCCACTCCACGGCCGCCGTCTCGGTGAAGCTGACCATGCCGGCGCGCGCCGCGCCGCTGTGGCCCATGCCGGGCATGGAGCCCCACATGTCCGCCACCACGTTGACGATCGCGCCGCCGTGCGCGCCCATCCACTGCGTGAAGCACTCGCGCGCCAGCAAAAAGCCACCCGTCAGATTGGTGTTGACAACCGCCTCCCATCCCTTGGCGGAGATGGCCTCCAGCGGCGACATGAACTGCCCGCCGGCGTTGTTGACCAGGCCGTCGATGCGCCCGTGCGTGGCCAGCACCTCGCGCACCAGGGCGGCCACGCCGTCTTCGCTGCGGATGTCGCAGGCCTGCCAGGTGGCCAAGCCGCCGTCGGCGGCGATCTCCTGCTGCACGGCGGCCAGCTTGTCCGCCTTGCGCCCGACCAGCACCACTTTGGCACCCAGGTGGGCCAGCTCGTGCGCCGTACAGCGGCCGATGCCCGAGCCGCCGCCGGTAACGACGACGACCTGCCCGGCAAACAGACCGGGCGCGAAAACCGAGCCGTAAGCGGCCGGTGCTTGGGGAAGTGCGGCAGTCATGGATGGGCTCCTTCTGCCGGCGCCCTGGTGAACAGCGCCATGGCCTGCTCGGCCAGCGCGTCCAGGCTCAGGCCCTTCTTGGGCGAATACCAGCTCACCGACCAGTTCAGCGCGCCGAAGATGAACAGGCGCGCCACGGCCGGCTCGGCCTGCAGCAGGCCCTGGCGGGCCAGGCCCTGCAGCGCGGGCATCCAGTCGGCCTCATAGGCGTCCTTGATGCGGGCCACGTCCTTGCGCTGGGCGGCGGTGAGCGAGCGCCATTCGTACAGCATCACCGGGATGAAGCCGCTGCGCGGGCCGAGCAGGATTTCGAAGTGGTGGCGCACCAGCACGCGCAGCTGCTCGCGCGGGCTGGCGCCGTCGCCCAGGGCCTGCAGCGTGAGCTGCTGGCTTTGCAGCGCCTCGGCCATGCCCTCGGCCATGACGGCATGCAGCAGCGCGCTCTTGCTCTTGAAGTGGTAGTAGGGCGAGCCGCTGTGCATGCCCACCGCGGCGGCGATGTCGCGCGTGCTGGTGGCCGCGTAGCCCTTGGACAAGAACAGCCGCGCCGCCTTGTCCATGAGCTTGCGGCGGCGGTTGCCGTCGTCCTGGTCCTCGGCCGTCTTGCGCGGGCGGCCGCGCGGGCGGCGCTGCGGCGGATCGGCAGCGGGCTGCGGATTGGCGCCAGCCGGGGGCGCGGCGCTGCTGGAAGGCTTTGCTGATGGCATGGTCAGACCTTAGCAAAGCCATTTATTTTTAGCAAGCGATTGCTTTGTAAAAATACCCAGACCAGGCTTGCCGCCGGTCAGGGCGGCGCGTCCACCTCCTGGGGCGGGTGCTGCCAGTAGCGCTGCGTGGCGGCGCGCTCGCAGCGCAACCGCCCGTCGGCCGACTGCCACGCTGCCGCGCCGCAGCCGGGCGTGGCAGCCAGGGCGATGCCGCGTGCGCGATAGCGCTGCACCACCTCGGGCGCAGGGTGGCCAAACGAGTTGCGCCAGCCCGCCTGCACCAGCGCCAGGCGTGGGGCGACGGCGTCGATGAAAGCCTCGCTGGACGAGGTCTTGCTGCCGTGGTGCGGCACCAGCAGCACGTCGGCGGACAGCTCTGCGCCGGCCTCCACCAGGGCCTGTTCCTGCGCTCGCTCGATGTCGCCCGCCAGCAGCGCCGCGCGGGCGCCCTGCCCCGCAGCGGCCGCCACCCGCAGCACGCAGCTGCGGGCGTTAGGCCGCGCGGCGCGGCCTTCCGGCGCCGGGCCGGGCGGCGGGTGCAACACGGCGAACTCCACCCCGTCCCACTGCCAGCGCATGCCCGCGGCGCAGGTCTGCACCGGCACCTGGGTGCCGGGCGCCAGGCCGCCGTCGATGGAGCCCAGCACGCGTGCGCCCGGCTGCTGCGCCAGCACGGCGGCGGCGCCGCCGGTGTGGTCGCTGTCGCCGTGGCTGAGCACCAGCAGGTCGATGCGCTCGCCCAAAGCGCGCAGCAGCGGCGCCAGCACGCGCTCGCCCGCGTCGGCCGTGGCTGACAGGCGCGGGCCGGCGTCGTACAGCAGGCTGTGGTGCGCGGTGCGCACCAGCACCGCCTGGCCCTGGCCCACGTCGGCGGCCAACAGGTCGAACTGCCCGGCAGCCGGCCGCGCCACCTGCCAGGCCAGCGCCGGCAGCAGCAGCGGCAAGCCCAGCACCCGCAGGCCCCAGGGCAGGCGCAGCACCAGCAGCAGGCCACCGGCCACGGCCGCCATGCCCAGCGGCAGCGGCGCGAGGGCCAGGGTCAGCTGCGCCCAGGGCCAGCCGGCCAGCCACTGCAGCCAGGCGCCCAGCAGCTCGGCGCTCCACGCCGCCGCCTGCCACAGGGGCGGCCACAGCACGCCGGCCAGGGCCAGCGGGGTGAGCACCAGCGTGGTCCAGGGGATGGCCACCAGGTTGGCCACCAGGCCGACGAGAGAAACCTGGCCGAACAGCAGCAGCGTCAGCGGCGCCAGCGCCACGGTGACCACCCACTGCTCGCGCAGCAGCTGTGCAGCTTTCAAGCCAAATCGGCCTCCAGCGCCCGCCCCATCATCGCTGGCAGCTCTCATATCAGTAGCAAACAGCATCCCCACGGCAACGAAGCTCAGCCAAAAGCCCGCCTGCAGCAGCGCCCACGGGTCGGCCAGCAGCACGGCCGCGCAGGCCAGCAGCCAGACCTGGGGCCAGGGCCAGGCGCGGCCGGACAGGCGCAGCAGGCCCACGGTGGCCAGCATCAGCACCGTGCGCTGCGCCGGCACGCCCCAGCCGCTGAACAGCGCATAGGCCCCGGCCAGCAGCACGCCGCCCACCAGCGCCGCGCTGGGCGCGGGCACGGCCAGGCACAGGCGGGCGCTGCGGGACCAGGCGCGGCGCAGCACGGCCGCGGCCAGCCAGGCGAACAGGGTGATGTGCAGGCCGGAGATGCTCATCAGGTGGGCCACGCCGGTGATGCGGAACACGTCCCAGTCGGCGCGGTCGATGGCGCGCTGGTCGCCCGTGACCAGCGCCGCCACCACGCCGGCCGCGCGCCGGCGCGCCGGGTCGGCGTCCGCCGGGGCCAGGCGCTGCAGGATGGCGTCGCGCACGCGCTGGCGCAGCTGCTCCACAGGGTGGCGCCAGGTGGCGGCCAGCAGGCGGGGCGGCTCGCCCGGCGCGCCGGTGCGCACATAGCCGCCGGCCTGCACGCCCTGCTCCCACAGCCACAGTTCGTAGTCGAAACCGTGCGGGTTGCGTGCGCCGTGAGGGGCCTTCAGGCGCACGGTCAGCTGCCAGCGCTCGCCGGCGCGCAGGGCGGGCGGCGGCTGCTCCACCTCCTGGCCGCGCCAGCCCTGGGCGTACCAGGTCAGGTCGACGAGTTCCGGCAGGCGCACGGCCTCACCGTCCTGCCGCGCCGACTCCACCGCCAGGCGCAGGCGCACGCCGTCGGCCCGCACCTGGGGCATGGCGGCGATGACGCCGGTCACGCGCAGGTCCTGCCCCTGCAGCTGCGGCGCCAGAGCGCCGGCCAGGAAGGCCGCGGCGCGCAGGCCGCACAGGCCCCAGGCCAGCACCGCAGCGCCCAGGCCGGCCAGGGCTGCCGCAAGCCGGCCGTCCCGCAGCCAGGCCATAAGATTCGCCGCGGCGCCGAAGGTCAGGGCCGCGCCATAAACGGTGGTCGGCAGCAGCGCGCTTTGCTGCAGCTGCAGCTGCAGCGCCGTGCCCAGCACCACGCCCAGCAGCGCCGGCGTGCCCAGCCAGAAGGTGCGCGCTACGCGGTGGGCGGGCATGGTGGCAGCGCCTGTGCGCACCAGGCCCGGCCTTCAGCGGTCAGCGCCACCCGCCAGCGGCCCTGGTCTTGCCACACGTGCACCCAGCCTGGGCCACGCTGGCCACCGCCCAGGGGCGCGTCGCCCAGGGCGCTGAGCTGGCGCAACACGGCGCTGGCGCCCAGGCCCAGCCGCTTGGACAGGGCTGGCAGCGCCAGCCCGTCCTGCAGGCCGGGCTGCGCCAGCTCCCGCAGGATCGCCAGTGCCAAGGCTGGCAGCGCGGCCTCGTCGTGACTCATGGCCGTGGCGTGTGCGGCGTCAGCACCACGGGAATGGACTTGGAGGTGGGCGTGCCCACACCCTCGGCCACCGAATCCAGCGGCACCAGCGGGTTGGTCTCGGGGTAGTAGGCCGCCAGGTTGCCGCGCGGGATGTCGTAGGGCACCAGCACGAAGCCGTGCACGCTGCGCTGCACGCCGTCGTCCCAGACGGTGTGGATGTCGACCCGGTCGCCGCCGGCCAGACCCAGCGCGGCGATGTCTTCGGGGTGGATGAAGACCACCTGGCGCTGGCCCTGCACGCCGCGGTAGCGGTCGTTCAGGCCGTAGATGGTGGTGTTGTACTGGTCGTGCGAACGGGTGGACAGCAGCGTGAACAGCACCCGCCCCTCGTGCCGCTGCGGGCCGGGTGCCGGCACCGCGTGCACGGAGAACTGCGCCCTGCCGCTGGCCGTGGCCCACTGCCGCTGGCTGGCGGCGTTGCGCAGCCGAAAGCCGCCGGGCACGGCCACGCGGGCGTTGAAGTCGGCGAAATCGGGAAAGACCTTTTCGATCTCATCGCGGATGCGGGCGTAGTCCTGCACCAGCCAGGACCAGGGCACGCTGGAGCGCTCACCCAGCGTGGCGGCGGCCAGGCGGGCGACGATGGCGGGCTCGGACAGCAGCTCGGGCGAGGCCGGCGGGTTGATGCCCATGGACAGGTGCACCATGCTCATCGAGTCTTCCACCGTCACGCCCTGCGGGCCGCCGGGCTGCATGTCGATCTCGGTGCGGCCCAGGCAGGGCAGGATCAGCGCCTCGCGCCCGTGCACCACGTGGCTGCGGTTGAGCTTGGTGGCCACGTGCACCGTCAGGCCGCACTGGCGCAGGCCGGCCCAGGTGGCGGCGGTGTCGGGCGTGGCGGCAGCAAAGTTGCCGCCCAGGGCGAAGAACACCTTGCAGCGCCCGTCCACCATCTGGCGGATGGCCCCCACCGTGTCCACCCCGTGCGCGCGCGGCGGCGCAAAGCCATAGACCTGCTGCAGCCGGTCCAGCAGCGCCGGCGGCGGCGCCTCCCAGATGCCCATGGTGCGGTCGCCCTGCACGTTGCTGTGCCCGCGCACCGGGCAGGGGCCGGCGCCCTCGCGGCCGATGTTGCCGCGCAGCAGCAGCAGGTTGACGATGGCGCCGATGGTGGCCACCGCGTGCCGGTGCTGGGTGATGCCCATGCCCCAGCAGGCAATCACGCGCTCGGCGCCGATGTACACGTCGCCCACGGCGCGCAGCTGCGCCTCGCCCAGGCCCGAGGCCTCCTCAAGCTGCGCCCAGGGGGTGCGCGCGATCTGCGCGGCCAGGGCATCGAAGCCCGCGGTGTGCTGGGCGATGAAGTCCTCGTGGAGCACGCCGCCGCGCTGCGTGTGCATCTCCAGCACGTGCTTGGCGATGCCGGTGACGGCCGCCAGGTCGCCGCCCACGCGCAGCTGCAGGTAGTGCGTGCTGATGGGCGAAGAACCCAGCGTGGCCATCTGCAGCTTGTCCTGCGGGTCGGCAAAGCGCTCCAGCCCGCGCTCACGCAGCGGGTTGAAGCTCACGATGCGCGCCCCGCGCTGGTGCGCCGCGCGCAGCTCGCCCAGCATGCGCGGGTGGTTGGTGCCGGGGTTCTGGCCGAAGATGAAGATGGCGTCGGCGCGCTCGAAGTCCTGCAAAGTCACCGTCCCCTTGCCCGTGCCCACCTGGGCGCGCATGGCGGCGCCGCTGGCCTCGTGGCACATGTTGGAGCAGTCGGGGAAGTTGTTGGTGCCGAACTGGCGCACGAACAGCTGGTAGAGGAAGGCCGCCTCGTTGCTGGTGCGCCCGGAGGTGTAGAAGATGGCCTCGTTCGGGTCGGCCAGCGCGTTCAGGTGCCGGGCGATGAGGGCAAAGGCCTCGTCCCAGGCAATGGCCAGGTAGCGGTCGCTGGCAGCGTCGTAGCGCATCGGGTGCGTCAGCCGGCCCTGGCCCTCCAGCCAGAAGTCGCTCTGCACCGCCAGCTCGGCCACGGTGTGCCGGGCAAAAAACTCCGGCGTGGCGCGCCGCGCCGTGGCTTCCGCCGCGACGGCCTTGGCGCCGTTCTCGCAGAACTCGAAGGTGGAATGGTGGTTGCGGTCGGGCCAGGCGCAGCCGGGGCAATCGAAGCCGTCCGGCTGGTTGGCCGACAGCAGGGTCTTGGCCCCTTTGACGGGGATGCCCTGGGCCAGCAGCGTGTCCTTCACGCTGGCCAGCGCCCGCCAGCCGCCCGCGGGGCCGTCGTAGCGGGTGATCTTTTGTTCGGTGGTCATGCCCGGCATCTTGCGGCCTTGGCGCGCCGTGTCAATCCAGCCGCCCGCCTGCCGGGCGAACGCGCCGCCTGCCCCTGTGCCACCGACGCGCCGAGGCAGGCGCCCCTTAGCTCTTCTTGCTGATGGTGATGGTCGGGAACTTGGCGGAAAAGTCCTTGCCCTGCTGGGCGATCTTCACGGCCACCTGGCGGGCGATGTCCTTGTAGAGGGCCGAGACGTCGCTGTCCGGCTCGGCGGCCACCGTGGGCAGGCCGCTGTCGGCCTGCTCGCGGATCGACATCTTCAGGGGCAGCGCGCCCAGGTACTGCAGGCCCTGCGCCTCGGCCATCTTCTTGCCGCCTTCGGCGCCAAAGATGTGCTCGGCATGGCCGCAGTTGCTGCACAGGTGCACGGCCATGTTCTCCACCAGGCCCAGGATGGGCACGCTCACTTTCTGGAACATGGTGATGCCCTTTTTGGCGTCGATCAGGGCGATGTCCTGCGGCGTGGTGACGATCACCGCGCCGGTCAGCGGCACCTTCTGCGCCATGGTCAGCTGGATGTCGCCGGTGCCGGGCGGCATGTCCACCACCAGGTAGTCCAGGTTGTCCCAGCGCGTTTGCATGACGAGCTGCTCCAGCGCCTGGCTGGCCATGGGGCCGCGCCAGATCATGGCCTGCTCGTCATCGACCAGGAAGCCGATGGAGTTGATCTGCAGGCCCATGGAGCGCTTGGGCTCCATGAACTTGCCGTCCAGGCTGTCGGGCTTGCCCGAGGTGCGCGTCATGGTCGGCATGCTGGGGCCGTAGATGTCGGCGTCCAGCAGGCCGACCTGGGCGCCTTCGGCCGCCAGGGCCAGGGCCAGGTTCACGGCCGTGGTGCTCTTGCCCACGCCGCCCTTGCCCGAGGACACGGCGATGATGTTCTTCACGCCCGGCAGCAGCTGCACGCCGCGCTGCACGGCGTGGGCGACGATCTTGCTGGTGAGGTTGACCGAGACGTTCTGCACGCCGGGCACGGTGCGCGCGGCGGCGATGAGCTGGCTGCGCAGCCCGGGGATCAGGCTCTTGGCCGGGTAGCCCAGTTCCACGTCGAAGGCCACGTCGCCGCCTTGCAGCTGCACGTTGCGCACGGCGCGCGTGCTGACGAAGTCGGTGCCGGTCTGCGGGTCTTGAACGCCGGCGAGTGCCGCAAGCAGGTCTTGCTCTGTGAGTGCCATGTCTGTGTGATCCGTTGATCGCTGTGTGTCCAGGAAGTGCAGGGAGTCTAGCCAAGCGGACTTGGCACTTTTGCCGCCGGGTCTATCGCGCAGCGGTCGCCGGGCGGCGCTGCGGCCACCCCGGCCGGCGCAGCCGCCGGGCGCTGGCGCCCCGGCCCGCAGGGGCCTTTAGCGCACGTCAAGCCGCGCCGGGCCGGCCTGCACGCCGCCCACCACTGCCGCGTGCGCAAACCCTTCGCGTGCGAACACGGCCAGTACGGCATCCACCTCCGCCGGTGCGCAGGCCACCAGCAGCCCGCCAGAGGTCTGCGGGTCGGTCAGCAGGGCCTGGGCCGTGGTGGGCAGGCCGGCGGCCAGCGCGACGTCCTCGCCATAGCCGGCCCAGTTGCGCGCGCTGGCGCCGGTCACGAAGCCCTGCGCCGCCAGGTCTGCCACGCCGGGCAGCAGCGGCACGCGCGTCCAGTCGATGCGCACCGTCGCGCCCGCGCCGCGCGCCATCTCCAGCGCATGGCCGGCCAGGCCGAAGCCGGTCACGTCGGTGATGGCGTGCACGCCGTCCAGCCCGGCCAACAGCGGGCCGGGGGTGTTCAGGCGGGTGGTGCTGTCGATCATCTGGCGGTAGTGGGCGTCGCTCAGCTGCTCTTTTTTCAGTGCCGCCGAGTACACGCCCACGCCCAGCGGCTTGCCCAGGACGAGCACGTCGCCCGGCCGCGCGCCGGCGTTCTTGCGCACGCGCTCGGGGTGCACCAGGCCCATGGCGACCAGGCCGTAGATGGGCTCGACCGAGTCGATGGTGTGCCCGCCCGCCACGGGGATGCCGGCGGCGCGGCATACGTCCTGGCCACCGCGCAGGATGGCGCCGATCACCTCCAGCGGCAGCTGGCTGACCGGCATGGCCACCAGCGCCAGCGCCATGATGGGCTTGCCGCCCATGGCGTACACGTCGCTCAACGCGTTGGTGGCGGCGATGCGGCCAAACTCGTACGGGTCGTCCACGATGGGCATGAAGAAGTCGGTCGTGGCCACCAGGGCCTGGTCGTCGTTCAGGCGATAGACGGCCGCGTCGTCGGCCGTCTCCAGACCCACCAGCAACTCGGGCGGCAGCACGCCGGCCGCGCCGCTTTGCGCCAGGATCTGCGACAGCACGCCCGGGGCGATCTTGCAGCCGCAGCCGCCGCCGTGCGACAGGGAGGTTAGGCGCGGCGCGATGGGGGTGGGGTCAGGAGCGTTCATGGCGGGTGGGTGGCGGACAATGGCAGGTTGAGCGGTGGGCGTTGAGCGTTTTGCGTGCATCGCTCAACGCAAAACGCTGATCGCACCACTGTACCGCTGCCCCGCCCGTGTCCCACCACCGCCCCATCCGAGCCGAAGACCGCCACGGCTTCGACGCCATCATCGACGCGCGCTCGCCCGCCGAGTTCGCCGAGGATCACATCCCCGGCGCCATCAACTGCCCCGTGCTTTCCGACGAAGAGCGCGCCCTGGTGGGCACCATCTACGTGCAGCAAAGCGCTTTTGAGGCGCGGCGCGTGGGCGGCGGCCTGGTGGCCGCCAACCTGGCGCGCCACCTGGCGGGGCCGCTGGCCGACAAGCCGCCGGGCTGGCGCCCGCTGGTGTATTGCTGGCGCGGCGGGCTGCGCAGCGGCTCCATGGTGCAGTGGCTGCGCCTGGTGGGCTGGGACGCGCAGCAGCTGGCCGGCGGCTACAAGTCTTTTCGCCGCCACGTCATGCAGCAGATCCAGGCGCTGGTGCCGCAGCTGCAGCTGCGCGTGCTGGTGGGTGCCACCGGCAGCGCCAAGACGCGCGTGCTGCACGCCCTGCAGGCCCAGGGCGCGCAGACCATCGACCTGGAGGGCCTCGCGCGGCACAAGGGCTCGCTGCTGGGCGCGCTGCCCGGTGTGCCCCAGCCCTCGCAAAAGCACTTCGAGACGCAGCTGGCCGATACGCTGGAGCACCTGGACCTGGCCCAGCCCGTGTATGTGGAGGGCGAAAGCGCGCGCATCGGTCGCCTCTCCGTGCCCGTGCCGCTGGTGCAGGGCCTGCGCAACGGGCGCTGCATCGAGATCGAGGCGCCGCCCGAAGAGCGCCTGGCCTTTTTGCTGCGCGACTACCGCTACCTGGGCGATGACCGCCAGGCCCTGGCCGAGCGCCTGGCGCAGCTGACCGAGCTGCACGGCCGCCAGACGGTGCAGCGCTGGCAGCAGTGGGCGCAGGCGGGTGAGCTGCCCGCGCTGTTCGGCGAGCTGATGCACCTGCACTACGACCCGCACTACGGCCGCTCGCAGGCGCGCAACTTTGTGCGCTGGGACGAGCGCCAGCGCGTGGCCGCACCCGACCTGTCGCCTGCGGGCATCGACACGCTGGCGCAGGCCCTACGCGCGCTGGATTGACGAATTCCAATGAAATATGCCTCCAGCGCTTGCCCGTCAAGCGCGAGTAGCTATATTTTCAATAGCAAAGCACCTGTGCCGCTCCTCTTCCCTTTCAGAAAGACCGCCCCGCCGTGAAATTCAAAATGGCCCCGAACTCGGGCTTCGCCGTCCTGCTGCGCTCGCCCTGGTGGGTGAGCTTTGCCGTGGTCGGCGCCATCGTGCTGGCGTGCGCGGCGCTGCTGCCCTCGCACCTGGTGCCCTTTGCTGCCGCGGGCGCCCTGCCGATCGCGGTCATCGGCTGCATTGCCGCCTGGCGCCAGTGGCGCGCGCCCAGCGCGGCCCGGGTGGAGGCCGCGCGCGCCGCCGCTGCCGCCATGCCCTGGCGCGGCTTCCAGGCGCTGCTGACCCGCGCCTGGACGGCCGAGGGCCACGGCGTGCAGCCACTGCCCCAGGGCGCGCAGGCGGCCGACCTGCGCCTGGTGCGCGGCGACGGCTCGGGCCAGTCGGTGCTGGTGGCGGCGCGCCGCTACAAGGCAGCCAGCCACGGCGTGGAGCCGCTGCGCGCCCTGCACGCGCTGGTGCAGGGCCAGGGCGCCCAGGCCGGCACCTATGTGGTGCTGCAGGGCAGCGTGAGCGACGCGGCGCGCCAGTTCGCCGCCGCCCACGGCCTGGCCCTGCTGGAGGGCGCGGCGCTGGACGCGCTGCTGCTCAAGGGCCAGCCCGGCCGGTAAGGCAGCCACATGCCCGCTGCCGCCGCATCGCCCGCCAGCGCCTCCCGCACCGGCCTGGTGCTGACCGGCGGCGGCGCCCGCGCGGCCTACTAGGTGGGCGTGCTGGAGGCCATTGCCGACCTGCGCCGGGCCTGCCACGCGCACCGCCAGCCCAACCCGTTTCCCATCCTGGCCGGCACCTCGGCCGGGGCCATCAACGCCGCGGCCCTGGCCAGCGGCGCAGACGACTTCGACCACGCGGTGCGCAACATGGCGCGGGTGTGGGGCGGCTTTGAGGCGCAGCAGGTCTATCGCACCGACGCCATCAGCATGCTGCGCAGCGGCGCGCACTGGCTCACGCTGCTGTCGCTGGGCTGGGCGCTGGCGCGCTGGCGCTACACGCGGCCGCGCTCGCTGCTGGACAACACGCCGCTGGCCCACCTGCTGCACGACATGGTGCCCCTGGCCCGCCTGCCGATGCTGATGGAGCAGGGCCACCTGCAGGGCCTGGCGGTGACCGCCTCCAGCTACACCTCGGGCGAGCACATCACCTTCTTCGACGCGGCCCGGCAGCTGCAGCCCTGGGTGCGCTGGCAGCGCCGCGCCGTGCACAGCCGCATCACGCACCAGCACCTGCAGGCCTCCTCGGCCATCCCCTTCGTGTTTCCGGCCGCGGCCATCCGCATGGGCGGGCACACGCGCTACTTCGGCGACGGCTCCATGCGCCAGACCGCGCCCATCGCCCCGGCCATCCACCTGGGCGCCGAGCGCATCCTGGTGATAGGCGCCGGGCGCATGCAGGAGGCGCAGGAGGACGACGCCCAGGCCCCATGACCGCCGGCTACCCGCCGCTGGCGCAGGTGGCCGGCCACGCGCTGTCGGGCATCTTCCTGGACGCGTTGCCGGTGGACCTGGAGCGGCTGCAGCGCATCAACACCACGCTGGCGCTGATCCCGCCCGAGGCGCGGCGTGCCAGCAGCCTGCGGCCGGTGCAGCTGCTGCTGATCTCGCCCTCGCAGCGCCTGGACGCGCTGGCCGTGCGCCACGTGGCACGCCTGCCGGTGCCGGTGCGCGCGCTGCTGGGCGCCCTGGGCGTGTCCGCCAGCAGCCCCGACCCGCGCAACGCCGTGCTGGCCAGCTACCTGCTGTTCGAGCGCGCCTACACGCACGAGCTGATGGCCCTGGGCCGGGCCGATGCGCTGGCGCAGCGGGCGCAGATCTGCGCCTTCTTCGGCTGGCGCGATCCGCAGCAAGGCGATGCTCCGCCCCCTTCTTCCTAAAATGGCGGGTTGTTCCGCGAAAGCCCGCCTCCAAGCCCATGACCGCCCGCAAGATCTTCGTCACCACCGCCCTGCCGTATGCCAACGGCAACTTCCACATCGGCCACATCATGGAATACATCCAGGCCGACACCTGGGTGCGCTACCAGCGCATGCAGGGCGCCGAGGTGAACTTCGTCGGCGCCGACGACGCGCACGGCGCGCCCATCATGATCGCCGCCGAGAAGGCCGGCGTCACGCCGCAGCAGTTCGTGGCGGGCATCGCCGCGGGGCGCAAGCAGTACCTGGACGGCTTTCACATCGCCTTCGACAACTGGCACAGCACGGACGCACCCGAAAACCACGCACTCGCGCAGCAGATCTACCTGGACTTGAAGGCCGCCGGCCTGATCGAGACGCGCACCATCGAGCAGTTCTTCGACCCGGAGAAGAACATGTTCCTGCCCGACCGCTTCATCAAGGGCGAGTGCCCGCGCTGCCACGCCAAGGACCAGTACGGCGACAACTGCGAGGTCTGCGGCGCCGTGTACGCGCCCACCGAGCTGATCAACCCTTACTCCGCGCTGTCCGGCGCCCAGCCGCAGCTGAAAACCTCCGAGCACTTCTTCTTCAAGCTGTCCGATCCGCGCTGCGTGGCGTTCCTGCAGGAGTGGACGCAAAACGGCCAGCACGTGCAGCCCGAGGTGGCCGCCAAGGTCCGCGAGTGGTTCGGCACCCGCACCAACCCCGATGGCAGCACCAGCGAAGGACTGGACGACTGGGACATCTCGCGCGACGCGCCCTACTTCGGCATCGAAATCCCCGATGCGCCGGGCAAGTATTTCTACGTCTGGCTGGACGCGCCCGTGGGCTACCTGGCATCGCTCAAGAACCTGCTGGAAAAGCGCGGCGAGAGCTATGACGCCTACATGGCCGACCCGGCGCTTGAGCAGGTGCACTTCATTGGCAAGGACATCATCACCTTCCACACGCTGTTCTGGCCCGCCATGCTCAAGTTCAGCGGCAGGAAGACGCCCACGAAAATCTGCGTCCACGGCTTCATGACCGTGAACAACGGCGAGAAGATGAGCAAGAGCCGCGGCACCGGGCTGGACCCGCTCAAGTACCTGAGCCTGGGCATGAACCCCGAGTGGCTGCGCTACTACCTGGGCGCCAAGCTCAACGGCAAGAACGAGGACATCGACTTCAACCCCGAGGACTTCATGGCCCGGGTGAACGCCGACCTGATCGGCAAGTACGTGAACATCGCCTCGCGCGCCGCCGGCTTCATCGCCAAGCGCTTTGCCGGCCAGCTGGGCCAGTCGAGCAGCGACGGCCAGGAACTGCTGGCCGCCTTGCGTGCCCAGACGGCGGGAATAGCCCAGGCCTACGAGGCGCGCGACACCGCCCGCGCGGCGCGCGAGGTCATGCTGCTGTGCGACCGCGTGAACGCCTACGTGGACGCCAACAAACCCTGGGAGCTGGCCAAGCAGGACGGCATGGACGCGCGCCTGCACGACGTGTGCACCACTTGCATCGAGGCCTTCCGCCTGCTGACCATCTACCTCAAACCCATGCTGCCGGCCGTGGCCGCGCAGGTGGAAGGCTTTTTGAACGTGCCGCCGCTGGCCTTTGCCGACGCGCAGCGCCTGCTGGGCGCCGGCCACGCCATCGGCCAGTACCAGCACCTGCTGCAGCGCGTGGTGGTAGAGCAGCTGGACGCCCTGTTCGCCCTGCCCGAGCCGGTGGTCGAAAAAGTGACGCCCGGCGGCGAGGAGATTGCCCCCACCATCACCATTGACGACTTCGCCAAGGTGGACCTGCGCATCGCAAAGATCGTCGAGTGCAAGGCCGTGGAAGGCTCGACCAAGCTGCTGCAGCTGACGCTGGACGCGGGCGAGGGCCGCCTGCGCAACGTGTTCTCCGGCATCGCCAGCATGTACCAGCCCGAGCAGCTGACGGGCAAGCTCACCGTGCTGGTGGCCAACCTGGCGCCGCGCAAGATGAAGTTCGGCGTGTCCGAAGGCATGGTGCTGGCCGCC
Source organism: Pulveribacter suum (assembly GCF_003013695.1). Lineage (GTDB taxonomy): Bacteria > Pseudomonadota > Gammaproteobacteria > Burkholderiales > Burkholderiaceae_C > Melaminivora > Melaminivora suum. Next base: position 2,841,654 of record NZ_CP027792.1, read on the forward strand.
AGCCACGCGGACGAAAAGGCGCAGCCGGGCATCTACGTGCTGGAGCCCTTTGCCGGCGCGCAGCCCGGCATGCGCATCCGCTGAACATTCAAAAAAGTGAGCTGCCGGCGCTTGATGCACAAGGGCTGGGGCCACTTTTGACCACTAATTCTGCCGGCGCCGGCTGCGCCAGCAGGCTCTTGTAGAATCGCCGCCACTCAACAACTCCGCTTGTGCCGCGTGCCGGTCGAGAGGGATGCACCTGCCGGTGCAGCAGCGAGCCCCCGCGGGCTCAACACAACGCCCAGGCACCCTGCCTGCCTGCGTTGACTGCACCGGTGCCGGGCCCCTGCGCTGCCAGCGCCGGGCCCCTCGCATCCCAGGAGTCTGCATGCCCCCTCTCTCCCTGCCCCTGCACCGCGCCCTCTGGCTGGCGCTGCTGCTGGCGTCGCCTTGTGCCAGCGCGCAGCCGGGCGCGCTGGACGCCGCCGTGCTGGCCGGCACCTGCTTCAACTGCCACGGGACCGACGGCCGCTCCACGGGCACGATCCCCAGCCTGCAGGGCCGCAGCGCCGTTGAACTGCGCCAGCGCCTGCAGGCCTTTCAGCACGGCCAGGCGCCGGATGCCACCGTGATGACGCGGCTGATGAAGGGCTACGACGACGCGCAGGTCGAGGCCCTGGCCCAGTGGTTTGCGCGCACGGGGGGCCAGCGATGAGCGGTCTGCACCACCCGACCCGCCGCGCCGTGCTGGCCGCCGCCCTGGCCCTGCCCCCCCTGGTGCAGGCCCGCGCCGCAGCCGCCCACGTGGTCGTCGTGGGCGGGGGCTTCGGCGGCGCCACGGCGGCGCGCTACCTGCGCCGCCACGCCCCCGGCGTGCGCGTGACGCTCGTGGAGCCGGCCGAGCGCTTCTACACCTGCCCGTTCTCCAACCTGGTGCTGGCAGGCCTGCGCAGCTGGGACAGCATCGGCCACGGCTACGCCGGCCTGCGCGCCGCCGGCGTGGAGGTGGTGCACGCCCGGGCCGAGGACGTGGATGCCAGCGCGCGCACGCTGCGCCTGTCCACCGGCCAGCTGATGCGCTGGGACCGCCTGGTGCTCTCGCCCGGCGTGGACATGCGCTGGGACGCCCTGGAGGGCTATGGCGAAGCCGCCGCGCAGCAGGCCCCGCACGCCTGGAAGGCCGGCGCGCACACGCTGCTGCTGCGCCGCCAGCTGCAGGCGATGGAAGACGGCGGCACCTTCGTGATGGCCATCCCGGACAACCCCTTTCGCTGCCCGCCCGGGCCGTATGAGCGGGCGGCGATGGTGGCGCACTATTTCCGGCAGCACAAGCCGCGCAGCAAGCTGCTGCTGCTGGACGCCAAGGACCATTTTTCCAAGCAGGCGCTGTTCCAGCAGGGCTGGAAGGCGCTGTACGGCGACATGATCGAGTGGGTGGGCCAGAAGGACGATGGCCAGGTGATGCGCGTGGACGCCGCCCGGCTGGAGGTGGAGACCGCCTTCGGCACGCGCCACAAGGCCGCCGTGCTGAACGTCATCCCGCCGCAAAAGGCCGGCTTCATCGCCGCGCGCGCGGGCGTGACGGACGCCAGCGGCTGGGTGCCCGTGAAGGCCGAGAGCTTCGAGTCGCGCCAGGTGGCCGGCATCTACGCCCTGGGCGACGCGACCATCGCCGCGCCCATGCCCAAATCAGGCTTCGCCGCCAACACCCATGGCAAGGTGGCCGCCGCCGCCATCGCCGCCGATCTGCTGGGCCTGCCCGCGCCCACGGCCAGCTACGCCAACACCTGCTACAGCCTGATCGGGCCGGGCTACGGCATCTCGGTGGCGGGCGTGTACCGCGCCGAGGGCGGCAAGCTGGTCGAGCCGGCGGGCTCGGGCGGCGTGAGCCCGCTGGACGCCAGCGCCGACTACCGCGCGGCGGAAGCACGCTACGGCGATGCCTGGTATGCCGCCATCACCACCGACATCTGGGGTGGATAAGTGAACATCCCCCTGTGGCGCTGCGCGCCTTCCCTCTTCTCTGACGCGCTGCGCGCTGGAAAGAGGGACACCGCCGGTGCTGCGGGGCGGCCCTTGCGCGGCGGTTGCTGGCCTGCCGCGCGCCTGCCGCAACAGTCTCGCGCGGTGCGCAGCGCAGGAGGGTACTGACATGCTGCTCTGGGCCGGCTTCCTGCTGGGCTGCGCCTTTGGCGTGGCGGCGCGGCTGGGGCGTTTTTGCCTGATGCGCGGACTGCGCGAGTGGCACGTTCGGCCCGTGCAGGGCGCACCGGCGCTGCAGGCCTTTGCCCTGGCGCTGGCCGTGGCGCTGCTGGCCTCACAGGCGCTGGCCTGGGCCGGGCTGGTGGACCTGAGCGCGGCGCAGGTCGTACGCGCGAAGTTTTCCGTGCCCGGCGTGCTGCTGGGCGGCCTGCTGTTCGGCGCCGGCATGGCGCTGGCGCGCCACTGCGGCGCGCGCGCCCTGGTGTTGCTGGCCGGCGGCAACCTGCGCGCGCTGGTGACGCTGCTGTGCCTGGGCCTGGCAGCGCAGGCCACGCTGACCGGCGTGCTGGCCCCGCTGCGCCAGACGCTGCAGGGCTGGGGCACGGTCGCCCTGACCCAGGCCACGCTGCCTGCACAATTGACCGCGCTGGGCCTGCCGGCAGGCGCCGCCACCCTGTGCGCCGCCGCAGTGCCAGCGCTGGCGCTGCTCGGCTTTGCGCTATGGCGCCCTGTGCTGCGCCGCCAGCCGGTGCAGCTGCTGTGCGCCGCCGCCATCGGCGCGCTGGTGGCGGCCGGCTGGTGGATCACCGCCCAGGTCGGCGTGGACCCGTTCGAGCCCGCGCCGCTGACCTCGCTGAGCTTCATCGGCCCGGTCGCCGAGGGGCTGCTGTTCCTGCAGCTGGCCGTGGGCCGCGCGCCCAGCCTGGGGCCGGCCATCGTGGCCGGCACGCTGGCGGGGGCGGCAGCCGCCGCGCTGCTCACCCGCAGCGCCCGCTGGGAAGGTTTTGACGGCGCCGGCCGCCTGGCCGCCGCGGCCTGCGGCGGCCTGCTGATGGGCTTCGGCGGCGTGCTGGCCGTGGGCTGCTCCATCGGCCAGTGCCTGTCCGGCCTGTCCACGCTGGCCCTGGCCAGCCTGCCCGCCTGCCTGGGCATCGCCGCGGGCGCCCTGGGCGCGCTGCGCCTGCACTCGTTTTTTTCGCCGTTCCACAAGGAGGGAGCCTCGCCATGCAACGCCGCCATTTCCTGATCACCCCGCCCGCCCTGGCCCTGGGCGCCGCGGCCGGCCCCGTGCTGGCCGCACCGGCCGTCATCTCCGCGCAGTCGCGCATCCTGCCGCTCCGCGGCAAGGGCCCGCGCATCGTCATCTGCGGCGGCGGCTGGGGCGGCCTCACGGCCGCGCGCTACCTGCGCGAGCAGATCCCCGATGCCGACGTGGTGGTGCTGGAGCGCAATGCCACCTTCTGGTCCGGCCCCATGAGCAACAAGTGGCTCATCGACATCGTGAACACCGACTTCGTGCAGCACGACATGCTGCGCCCGGCCAACAAGTACGGCTACACGCTGCTGCAGACCGAGGTGACGGGCTTCGAGCGCGACAGGAAGCTGGTGCGCACCGGCCATGGCCTGGTCGAGTACGACTACCTCATCCTGTCGGGCGGCATCCGCGACGCCTGGGATGCCTGGTTCGGCGACGACCAGCGCGCCATCGACCACGCACGCGCGCACTTCGCCAGCGCCTACATTCCCAACCAGCAGATGCTCGCGCTCAAGCAGCGCGTGAAGGACTTCCGTGGCGGCACGCTGGTCATGACGCTGCCCCCGCCGCCACACCGCTGCCCGCCCTCGCCCTACGAGCGCGCCTGCCTGATCGCCTCGCACATCAAGAAGAACAAGATCCCGGGCAAGATCGTGATCCTGGACCCCAAGCCCAAGATCGCCCCGATCGGCATGGGCTACCAGCAGGCCTTCGAGGAGCTGTACCCGGACATCATCACCCACGTGCCCAACGCGCGCGTGCAGGAGGTCGATCCGTTCAACAAGCGCATCAAGACCACGGCCGGCGAGCTGAAATTCGACGAGGCCATCCTGATGCCGCCGCACCAGGCGGCCGACATGGTCTGGCACGCCGGCCTGATCGGCAAGGACCCCGCCACGGGCAAGCCCACCGGCTGGGCCGACATGCACACGCGCCTGTTCCACGCCAACGGCGACGACCGCGTGTACTTCGTGGGCGACCTGATGGGCGCCATCTCGCCGCAGTTCGGCCACTACCCCAAGAGCGCGCACGTGGCCAACTACATCGGCCAGATCGTCGCCAAGTACATCGCCCAGCGCGTGGCGGGCCAGGAGGTCAGGGCGCTGCTGCCCGACAACCTGTGCTACATGATGGTCAACACCGAGCCGCAGGAAGAGATCTCGGTCAAGTTCGAGTACGAAGTGGACGCTACGGGACAGGTCATCCAGAACCAGATCGACATGGACGTGCGCTCGGCCGATCTGGTGAAGGAAGACTTCGCCTGGGCGCGCTCCAAGTTCTCCGATTTCCTCGCAATCTGACACACGGCATGCAACGCAGAACCCTGATTGCCGGCGCCGCACTGGCCCTGCCGGGCGCGGCGGCCCTGGCCCAGCAGAGCAAGGCGCCGCTGGCCGACGCCCTGGCACCCAACCCGGCGGCGTTCCGCAAGGCCATGGCCGACTTCACGCAGGGGCGGCCGGCCCAGGCCGAGGGCCTGTTGCTGGACGTACCCACGCTGGCCGACAACCCCGGCGCGGTGCCGGTGAAGGTCAAGGTCACCTGGCCCATCACCGAGCAGGACTGGTGCGAGGAAGTGATCGTGCTGGCCGACCTGAACCCCTCGCCGCTGGCCTGCCGGCTGCAGTTCACGGCGGCCGCCGGCACGGCCGAGGCCGCCGTGCGCGTGCGCCTGTCGCAGTCGCAGACCATCCACGCCCTGGCCCGCATGAAGAGCGGCAAGGTGCTGGCCGCCAGCCAGGCCGTCACCGTGGCCGCCAGCGGCTGCGGCATGTGACCACAAGGAGATCCGCATGAACCAGAAACCGCCCCGCGTCTGGGTCAGCAACGCCGCGCCGAAGGCGGGCGAGGTGCTGCGCGTGCGCGCCCAGATCGAGCACGCCATGGAAAGCGGCCTGCGCAGCGACGGCGCCGGCAAGATCCGCCCGCGCAACATCGTCACGCGCTTCGAGGCGCGCCTGGGGCCCGCCCTGCTGTTCGCCTGGGAGCCCGGCATCTCCGTGGCGCAGAACCCCTACATCGAGTTCACCTTCCTGGCGCGCACCAGCGGCGAACTGCAGCTGCTGTGGAAGGACGACGCGGGCCAGAGCGTCAGCGCCACCAAGGCCATCACGGTGGGCTGAAGCGCAGCCTCAGGCTTCAAGCCTCAGGCACCAAGCATCAAAACGGCCTCCAGCGCTTATGGGACAAGCGCTGGCAGCTATTGAAAAGATAGCTTAGCGGCGGAACTTGCCGCTGCTGCCGATGACGGTGAGCTCGGCGAACTCCAGGCCGGTGTGGTGGTCGCTGCGGTAGTCCAGGGCCAGGCCGCCCAGGTCGAAGCGGCCCAGGTTGTCCAGTGCCTGGTGCAAGCTGGCGCGGGTAGGCCGGGGGCCGGCGCGGCGCAGCGCCTCCACCAGCACCTTGGCGCCGGCAAAGCCCTCCAGCATGGCCGGGCTCAGGTCGTCCATGCCCTGGGCCTTGGCCAGCGTGGCGGCCTGCATGACCAGCGGATAGCTGGGGCTGGTGGGCATGACCTGGCCGACGATGATGCCCTTGGAGTCCTGGCCCAGCATCTGGATGAAGCCGTTGGAAGAGTTGTTGGACAGCGTCAGGTGCTGCCCGCCGATGCCTGCCTGCTTGAGGGCGCGCAGGCCCTCGACCACGGCCGTGCCCGAGCCGATGACCAGCACCGCTTGCGGCTCGGCCGCCTTCAGGCTGGGCAGCAGGGGCGTGAACTGGGGCTTGCTGCGGTCGAACTTGGCCACGGCCACGGGCTCCAGCCCGGCCTTCTTCAGGCCGTTGCGCGCGCCCTGCAGGCCGTCGGTGCCAAAGCTGTCGTCCACGTGCACGATGGCCACGCGCTGCAGGCCCAGGCTGGACAGGTGGGCCATGGCCCGCTCGGCCTCGCGCTGGTAGGTGGCGCGCACATGAAACAAGAAGGGCTTGACGGGCTGGTGCAGCACCATGGCGCCCGTGGAGGGCGCCACCAGCGGCACGCGGTGCTGCTCCAGCAGCGGGTAGATGGCCTCGGTGTGCGGCGTGCCGCGGGTCATGAACAGGGCCAGCACGCCCTTGTCCTCGATCAGCGTGCGGGCGTTGGCCTCGGCCTTCTTCACCTCGAAGGCGTCGTCCAGGGTGATGAGCTCGATCTTCTCGCCGTGCACGCCGCCCCGGGCGTTGACCTGGTCGAAGTGCAGCCGGGCACCGGCCATGGACTCCTTCACGGTGGCCGCCACCGGCCCCGTCACGCCCACGGTCTGGCCGATGCGGATCTGTGCCTGCGCCGCCAGCGCCACTCCCACCCCTACAGCGGCGGCCAGGGCCGCCTTCATCGTCAGTTTGAACATTGCCTGCCTGTCATTTCCAAAAAAACGCATGCCGGCGCGAGGCCGGCATGCGTTTCGGTTTGCATCCCCGGGTCAGTCCGGATGGACCGACCTCGGGATTGACTGTAGGCAACTTTTAAACAAACAGTAACTGTGGCGTTCCACAGGTGCGGCCCTGGCCGCTACAGCATGCCCAGCATGCGCGGGAACCACAGGCTCAGCTCGGGCACGTAGGTCACCACGATCAGGAAGCCCAGCATCGCCAGCAGCCACGGCCACACGGCCACGGTGAGCTCGGTGATGCCCATCTTGGTGATGCCCGAGGCGACGTACAGGTTCAGGCCCACGGGCGGGTGGCACATGCCGACCTCCATGTTGACCACCATGATGATGCCGAAGTGGATCGGGTCGATGCCCAGCTTCATGGCCACCGGGAACAGGATGGGCGCGAAGATCAGCATGATCGACGACGGCTCCATGAAGTTGCCGGCCAAGAGCAGGATGACGTTCACCGCCAGCAGGAAGGCGACCACGCCCAGGCCGTTGCCCAGCATCCAGTCGGCCAGCGCCTGCGGGATGTTCTCGTTGGTCATGATGAAGCTGAACAGCACCGCGTTGGTGATGATGTACAGCAGCATCGCGCTCATGTTGGCCGAGGACAACAGCACGCGCGGCACGTCCTTGAGCGTCAGATCCTTGTAGATGAACACGGCGACGATGAAGGCATAGACCGCGCTCATGGCGGCCGCCTCGGTGGGCGTGAAGATGCCGGCGTAGATGCCGCCCATGACCACGATGATCAGGAACAGGCCCCAGGCGGAGCGGCGAAACGCCAGCCAGCGCTCGCCCCACGAGGCTTTTGGCAGGCGCGGGTAGTTGTACTTGCGCGCGCGCCAGTAGGTCACGCCGCCCAGCACCAGCGCCAGCACCAGGCCCGGCACCACGCCGGCCATGAACAGCGCGCCCACCGAGGTGTTGGTAGCCACGGCGTACATCACCATCACGATGGACGGCGGGATCAGGATGCCTAAAGCGCCCGAGGTGGTGATGACGCCCGCGCCGAAGCGGTTGGGAAAGCCCGCCTTGACCATGGCCGGCAGCAAGATGGAGCCGATCGCCACCACCGTGGCCGGGCTGGAGCCCGACACCGCCGCGAACAGCGCGCAGGCCAGCACGCCGCCCAGGCCCAGGCCGCCATACCAGTGGCCGACCATGGCGGTGGCGAAGTTGATCATGCGCCGCGCCACGCCGCCATGCGTGAGGAAGTTGCCGGCCAGGATGAAGAACGGGATCGCCATGATCTCGAACTTCTCGATGCCGGTGAACAGCTTCAATGCCACCGATTCCAGCGGCACGTCGGTGAAGCCGAACAGGAAGGTGAGGACGGTGAGGCCCAGCGAGATGGACACCGGCATGCCGGTGAGCATCAGCGCCGCGAGGATGAAAAAGATGATGGCGGCGTTCATTTGCGGTCACCTGCGTTCTTGGGGTCGTTGCCAGGCTTGTCCTCGTCCGGGTGCAGGTTGTCCTGCAGGTTGTAGAACTCGGTGTTCTGCACCTTCTCTTCTTCCGCCGTCTCCTCCAGGCCGTCCACATGGCCGTGGTCGTGGTGCGGCAGCTCGCCGGTGCGGATGAAGCCCACCAGCACCTGCAGGAAGCGAAAGCACATCAGTCCGCTGCCCAGCGGGATGGCGCTATAGACGATCCAGGTGGGCCATTCCAGGTCGGGCGTGGTGGGGCCCTCGATGAGCTCCTCCACGTTCATGCCGGCCAGCTTGAAGAAGGCGTAGTGGGCGCCGTTGTCCCAGACGAAGGTGGCGCCCATGAGGGCCACGATGCCGGTGAACAGCGCGCCCGCGCCCATGCCGAAGATGATGAACTTGCCGCGCGTGTCCTTGCCCATGCGGTTGATGAACACGTCCACGCCCACGTGGATGCCGGTGCGCACGCCGTAGGCCGCGCCGAACTTGGCCATCCACACGAACATGATGATGGTCAGCTCCTGCGCCCAGGTCATGTTGATGGACAGCAGCCAGTCCTGCAGCCCCGGAATGGCATAGCCCGCCGTGTAGCGGTGCAGGACGGCAACGAAGACGATGAGCGTGGCAGCGCCCATCAGGAAGGTGATCAGCCACTCTTCCAGGTGATCGAGGATTTTCATCATGGGATGGTTCTCCGCAGAGAAGGTCGGTGCGCGGTGCGGCTTGCACGGCGAGGGCGCCCGCCTGGGCGCCCTCTTTGCCGGGGTGCTGCGCTGCGCCCCGGCGGTCTCTTTTCAGCTCGGTCCGAAAGGGCTCAGAGCTTCTTGGGATCGAACCCGGTGGCCTTGTACACGTCCTGGATGATTTCCTTGCCGATGCGGCTGGACATCTTCTCGTGCACCGGCACCAGCGCCTTCTTCAGCGCCGCGCGCTCTTCGGCGGTGGGCGTGTAGATGGTGGTCTTGCCGCTGGCCTTCACCGCCTCCAGGGCGCGGTCGTTCTCGTCCTGCGCGATCTGGTTGGCGTAGGCCGTGGCCTGGCGCATGGCGTCTTCCAGCTGGCCGCGCACGTCGGCGGGCAGGCCGTCCCAGAACTTCTTGTTGACGATGACCGCATAGCCCAGGTAGCCGTGCTTGGTCAGGCTGACGTGCTTTTGCACCTCGTGCATCTTCTGGGTGTAGAAGTTGGACGGCGGGTTCTCGGTGGCGTCCACCACGCCGGTCTGCAGCGCCTGGTAGGTCTCGCCAAAGGCGATCACCTGGGGAATGCCGCCCAGCGCGCGGATTTCTTCTTCCAGCACCTTGGAGGACTGGATGCGGTATTTGAGGCCCTTGTAGTCGGCCACGGCGTGCAGCGGCCGGTTGGCCGAGAAGTCCTTGAAGCCGTTGTCCCAGAAGGCCAGGCCGGTGATGCCGCGCGTCTGCAGCTTCTTCATCAGCTTGGCGCCCACGTCGCCAGTGGTGATCTTGTGCAGCTCATCGCGGTTGTCAAACATGAAGGGCAGGTCGAAGACCTCGAACTCCTTCACGCCCAGCGGGCCGAACTTGGCCAGCGACGGAGCGAGCATCTGCACCGAGCCCAGCTGCAGCGCCTCCATCTCTTCCTTGTCCTTGTACAGGGCGCTGTTGGCATAGACCTCGACCTTGACCTTGCCCTGCGTCAGCTCGCCGGCCTTCTTGGCGAAGAACTCGGCGGCCTTGCCCTTGGGCGTGTCCTGGGCCACGACGTGGCTGAACTTGATGACCGTTTGTGCCTGGGCAAAGGTGGCGCCGAAGGCCAGCAGGGCGCCGGCGAGGATGCTTTTCACGGGAAAACGCATGACAGTCTCCTTGTAGATGGGTTCACGACGCTGCGCACTTTAGAGAACGCGCTTACGCGCTGTAACTGTGGTGTTCCACAGCTAGGGACAACCCGTACGTAGCAACCCGCAACGTCAGGCCGCAGCGGCCGCAGCGCCGCGCATGCGCCGCAGCCAGTCCGCGCCGATGCGCGCGGCCAGCGCTTCATGCACGCCGCGCGTGGCGTGGCGCAGGCGCTGGCGCTGCACCGCATCCAGCGCGTGGATGCGGGTGGCGCCGCTGGCACGCAGCGCGGCCAGGGCTTCGTCGTTTTCCTGCTGGGCGATGGCATTGCCCCAGGCCAGCGACTCGGCCAGGGCCTGCTCGACCACGGCGCGGTCGGCCGGCTCCAGGTACTGCCAGAACTGCTGGTGCACCACGATGGCGTAGCCCAGGTAGCCGTGCGCCGTCAGGCTCAGGTCGGTCTGCGCCTGGTGCATGCGCTGGGTCCAGAAGTTGGAGACCGGGTTTTCCGTGCCGTCCACCACGCCCGCGGCCAGCGCGCGGTGCGTCTCGCCGAACGTCAGCACCACCGGCTTGGCGCCCAGCGCACGCATCTGGTGCGCGATCACGCGCGAGGACTGGATGCGCACGCGCAGGCCGACGAAATCCGCGGGCGCCAGCAGCGGGCGGTTGGCGCTCATGTGCTTGAAGCCGTTGTCCAGGTAGCCCAGGCCCAGCAGGCGCTGGCGCGACAGCAGGTCCAGCAGCTCGCGCCCCACCGCGCCCTGCATGGTGCGGTGCACCTGCGCGGTGGCGTCGAACATGAAAGGCAGGTCGAACAGTTCGAACTCGGGAAAGCCGATGGGCCCGAACTTGGACAGCGAGGGCGCCAGCATGTCCACCGCGCCCAGCTGCAGCGCCTGCATCTCGTCCTCGTCGCCGTACAGCAGCGAGTTGGGGTAGATCAGCACCTCGATCTCGCCCTGGCTGAGCACCCGCACGCGCTCGCGAAAGTGCTCCAGCGCCAGGCCCTTGGGCGTCTGGCGCGCCACCACGTGCGACAGGCGGATGGTCACGCGCGCGCGCTGCGCCGCCCGCGCCACATCTGCACCCGCACCCGCACCCGCACCCGCACCCGCACCCGGCAGGACCGCCAGGCCGAGGGCCTGCGCGAACCGGCGGCGTGAGAGCCTGTTGCGGGGTGCGGCGCACATGGCCGGTATTATCGCCAGCGCCTTTTCCCTGCCCTGCCCTTCCCTGCTGCCGCGCCCCGCACTGCGCCGTGCCTCCACCCACGCCCCCGCCCGCCGACGACTTCACCCTGCTGCACGCCAGCACGCGCAGCCTGCCCGACCGCAGCCGCTGGACGGTGCTGTGGATGATGGGCCTGGCCGTGCTCATCGTGGCCGCCGTGGTGGCTCTGGTCTGGTACCTGAACCGCTTCGAGAGCGAAGAGGAGGAGCGCCGCCGCGGCGCCGACGCCCAGTGGCTGGAGCAAAGCGTGCAGTTTCACTTTCGCCGGCTGGAGGACGACGTGGCCCAGCAGGCCCGCCAGGCCGCGCTGGACGGCCCGCTCGCCTGGAGCGGCCGCACCCGCCCGGGCGACGCCGACAGCGACCTGCCCGCCGGCCTGTTGCAGCGCGCCGAGGGCGTGGTGCTGGCCCAGGCCTGGCTGACCGAGCAGGGCCCGGGCGGCGGCGACGTGGCCGCCTGGTACGAAGACGTGGCGCGCCACGAGGACAACCGGCAGGCCCTGCAGACGCTGCAGGACATCGTGCGCGGCCTGCGCCGCGCCAGCTACGCCGGCCCCATGCGAACGGCCGAGGGCGAGGCCACCGACCGTGTCTGGCTGGCCGTGCCCTACTTCGACGGCACGCGGCTGGTGGGCATGTACGCCGTGCAGCTGGCCATGCGCCAGGCCGTGGACGCGCTGCTGCCGCCGTGGTTTCTGCAAAAGCAGACCGTGCGCCTGGTGGTGGACGGCGCGCCCGCGGCCCCCGCCACCGAGCTGGCCCCGCCCTACCGCACCGTCATGAACCTGCCCGGCACCGACCTGCTGCTGGAGGTCGTGCCGCAGGGTGCGCGCACCTCGCCCGTGCCGCGCATCTTCTTTCTGGTGGCGCTCCTGTTCCTGCTGGGCATGCTGGCGGCGCTGGCGGCGCTGCGGCGCGACTTCGGCAAGCGCCAGCAGGTGCAGCAGCGCCTGCAGGCCGAGGTGGCGCTGCGCACCGCCATGGAGGGCTCGGTCACCATCGGCATGCGCGCCTGGGACATGGGCGGCCGCATCCTGTATGTAAACGACGCCTTCTGCGCCATGCTGGGCTACAGCAGCGAGGAGCTGCGCGGCACGCGCGCACCGCTGCCCTACTGGCCGCCCGAGCAGGCCGAGCGCCTGGCCGCGCTGCACCAGAGCGTGATCCGCCAGGGCACGCAGCCCGAGGGCATCGAGGTGCAGTTTCGCCACAAGAGCGGCCACCTGGTGGACGTGCTGATCCACGAGGCGCCCCTGACCACCGCCGACGGCACCCAGCTGGGCTGGATGAGCTCCATCCTGGACATCAGCGAGCGCAAGCGCGCCCAGCAGCTGGCCGCCTCGCAGCAGGAAAAGCTCGAAGCCTCGGCCCGCTTGGTGGCCGTGGGCGAGGTGGCCTCCACCCTGGCGCACGAGCTCAACCAGCCGCTGGGCGCCCTGTCCAGCTTCGCCAGCGGCCTGCTCAACCGGCTGGAGCGCGGCACCATCACCGAGTCCGAACTGCAGGCCGTGGTGCGCCGCATGGCGGCGCTGGCCGAACGCGCCGGCGGCGTGACCCAGCGCGTGAACGCCTTTGCGCGCCGGCGCGAGCTCAACCTCAAGCGCCTGGACCTGGTGCCCCTGGTGCGCCGCGCCGCCGCCGCCACCCAGGAGACCCACGGCGCCGCCCTGCAACTGCAGCTGCAGGGCGAGCCGGCCTGGGTGCGGGGCGATGCGCTGCTGCTGGAGCACCTGGTGCACAACCTGTGCGGCAACGCGCTGGACTGGGCGCGCCGCGCGGGCCAGACACCGCAGGTGCAGGTGCGCCTGCAGCCCTGCCCCGGTGCCCCCGGCTACCTGTGCCTGGCCGTGGCCGACAACGGCCCCGGCGTGCCCGAGGAAGCCCAGGCGCGCATCTTCGACGCCTTCTTCAGCACCAAGGAAGGCGGCATGGGCATGGGCCTGGCCATCTGCCGCTCCATCGCCGAGGCGCACCACGGGCGTATCCTGGTGGGCCGGGACGCGCTGCTGGGCGGCGCCCTCTTCACCGCCGAGCTGCCCCTGGCGGCAGCTTCTGCCCCTTCTTCCTTCTCCGCATGACCTCCGAGCCCCTGCGCGCCGTGGACATCCACATCGTTGACGACGACGCCGACGTGCGCGACGGCCTGGCCTGGCTGTTCGACTCGCGCGGCTGGCAGGCGCGCACCTGGGCCGGCGGCGAAGCGCTGCTGGCCGCCGCCCGCCAGCGCCAGGCCAGCGGCGACTGGGGCCTGGCCGTGGTGCTGCTGGACGTGCGCATGCAGCCGCTGTCCGGGCCGCTCACGTTCGAGCAGCTCAAGACGCTGGGCTGCCCCTGGCCGGTGCTGTTTCTGACCGGTCATGGCGACGTGGGCACGGCCGTGGATGCGGTCAAGAACGGCGCCTGGGACTTTCTGGAAAAGCCCTTTCAGGACAACATGCTGGTGGACCGCGTGGAGCAGGCCATGCAGGCCGCCCTGCACGTCAGCCAGGCCGAGCGCGAGGCCGGGCGCCTGCGCCACGCACTGGCCTCGCTGAGCCCGCGTGAACGCGAGGTGCTCGACGAACTGCTGCGCGGGCACTACAACAAGAACATCGCCGAGCACCTGGGCATCACCGCCCGCACGGTGGAGTTCCACCGCGCCAACATCTTCGAGAAGATGGGCGTGGAGTCAGCCATCGAGCTGGCGCACAAGCTGGGGCGGCTGGCGCCCTGGGGCGAGGGGCGCTGAGGCACTCCTGAAACAGGAGCTGCTGGCGCTTGCTGCACAAGGGCTGAAGGCCTTTTTGGCTCCTATTTTCCGGCAGGCAGCGCAGGGCCTTTGCCTTCCTTTCTACAATGCCGGCACCGGCCCCCGGGCCGGTATCGCGTCTTCAGGGCGGGGCGAAATTCCCCACCGGCGGTAGGCGAAGCAGCGGCACCGCGCCGCGGGCTTCGCGAGCCCGCGAGCGCCCGCCGCCCCGGCCTGCCGGGGCGGCGGGGTCAGCAGATCTGGCCACACACCAGAGCCGACGGTCACAGTCCGGATGAAAGAAGATGCGCAAGCCCGTGCACGCCCGCGCGGCGCGGCCCTGTCACAGGGCCGTGCGCGCGGGGGCGCGTGCGGCTGCGCGCCCCGAAAACGTCTTCTCAACCCAGTTCACGAGGAGCGTTTGCATGTCTCAACCCCACAGCACCACCCCGCGCGCGCAAGAGCGCGTCGATGCCGCCCTGGCCGCCGTGCGCCAGGGCATCCCCGTCGTCTTGCTGGACGACGATGACCGCGAGAACGAGGCCGACCTGGTCGTCGCCGCCGAGCGGCTGACCGAGCAGACCATGGCCCAGCTGATCCGCGACGGCAGCGGCATCGTCTGCCTGTGCATGACCGATGAGGACCTGCGCCGCCTGGAGCTGCCGCCCATGGTGCAGCACAACGAAAGCGCCCACGGCACGGCTTTCACCGTCTCCATCGAGGCGCGCCACGGCGTGACCACGGGCGTGAGCGCGCGCGACCGGCTGGCCACGGTGCAGGCTGCCATCCAGCCGCAGGCCCGGCCCGCCGACCTGGTGCGCCCCGGCCACGTCTTTCCGCTGCGCGCGCACCCGGGCGGCGTGCGGGCGCGCCAGGGCCACACCGAGGGCACGGTGCACCTGTCGCGCCTGGCCGGCCTGCGCCCGGCCGGCGTGCTGTGCGAGCTGATGAACCCGGACGGCACCATGATGCGCGGCGCACAGGTCACGGATTACGCCAGCGCGCACGGCCTGCCGGTGCTGACCATCGCCGACCTGCTGGCCTGCGCCTGACGGCGCTGCGGCTGGAGGCCACAACGGCCTCCAGCCCTTGCCTGCCAAGCGCCAGCAGCTCCCGATTGCATAGCACTCAGGGCGACGCTGCCTGCTGCGCCCGCCACTGCGCCGGGGTGCAGCCCGTCCAGCGCCTGAAGGCGCGCCAGAACACCGCCGGCTCGGCAAAGCCCAGGGCCTGGGCGATGTCGGCCAGGGGGCGCTGCGGCTGGGCCACGGCCTGCAGGGCGGCGTCGCGGCGCACGGCGTCCAGCAGGGCGGAAAAGCTCAGCTGCTGGGCCTGCATGCGCCGCGCCAGCGTGCGCTCGCTCAGACCCAGGGCGGCGGCGGCTTCGGCGCGCGTAGGCACGCGAGCCGGCAGCGCGGCGGCGATCCAGCTGCGCAGCTCCTGGGCCAGCGCCCGGCCCTGGCTGAGCACGGCCAGGCGCTCGGCCGCGTACTGGTGGTGCAGCCGCGCCAGCTGGGCGTCGGCCTGGGGCAGGGGCGCATCCAGCAGGGCGTTGTCCAGCAGCACGCCGCTGAAGGCCTGCTCGAAGGCGACCGGGCAGCCGAAGGCCTGGCGGTAGCCGGCCAGCGGCCCCAGCCGCGGCTGGCTGAACTGCACCTGCAGCGGGCGCACCGGCTGGCCCGTCACCCAGCGCGAGAACGCCACCACCGCCGCCAGCACCGCCTCGATCTGGTGCGGGCTGAAGGCCAGCGTGCCCTGGCGCGGGTGATAGACCACCCAGCCGGCCTGTGCGCCGGCCATCATCTGAAAACGCCCGCCGTCGCTGATCAGGCGCTGGTACTGCTGCACCACGCCGATGGCCGCGCGCAGGCTGGGCGCGGACTGCAGCAGGTAGCTGACCACGTTGAAGCTGCCGGGCCCGACCAGCGCCCCCGCCTTCAGGCCAAAGCCCGCGTCCTGCGTGCAGTGCGCCGCCGCGCGCCACAGCCGGGTGATGTGGTCGATGGGCCAGCGCTCCAGCGCCAGCGCGTCGGCGCCCAGGCCGGCGCGGGCCAGCAGCGCGGCGCGCGGCACGCCGGCGCCTTCGGCCGCGGCCAGCACCGTGCCCACCCAGCTCATCGAAACCGTGGCCTGCAAAGTCAAGGGCGCTGTCCTCCAAGGTCAACCGGGCCCGATGATAGGCGGCTACCCTGCCGTGCAGCGCGCCGCATCCGCCCCACGCACCCCAGAGCGCGCGACAGGAGACACACCCCATGGCAGCAACTTTGCAATCCGACGTGCTGGTCGCCGGCGGCGGGCTGGCGGGCATCGTCACCGCGCTGCACTGCCTGCGCGCCGGCCAGCGCGTGACGCTGGTGGACCGCGACACCCCCGAGCGCCTGGGCGGCCTGGCGCTGTGGGCCTTTGGCGGCATGGCCCTGGTGGGCACGCCGCTGCAGGCGCGCATGAAGATCCCCGACACGCCCGACAAAGCCCTGGCCGACTGGGTCCGCTTTGGCGAACTGGGCCCCGGCGACGGGGCCGCGCTGCAGTGGGCGCGCCGCTACGTGGAGCGCTCGCGCGCCGACGTGTACGAATGGCTGCTGGCCCACGGCCTGAAATTCATGCCGGCGGTGAACTGGGTCGAGCGCGGGCGCTTCGGCGAAGGCAACCGGCTGCCGCGCTACCACATCGTCTGGGGCACCGCGCGCGAGCTGACGCGGCGCATGATCGCCGCCCTGCGCGAGGCCGACGCCGGCAGCGGCCGCCTCACCCTGCTGCACCGCCACCGGGTGACGGCCATCGAGCACGCAGCCGGGCGCGTGGCCGGGCTGCACGTGACCGACGAGGACACCGGGGCCCAGCAGCGCCTGCAGGCCCCCGTGGTGGTGCTGGCCATGGGCGGCATCAACGGCAGCCATGAGCGCACGCGCGCCCACTGGCCGGCGGGCCGCCCGCTGCCGGCCGCCATGCTCAACGGCGCCCACCCCTATGCCGACGGCGCGCTGCACCAGCAGGCGGCGGCGCTGGGCGGCGCGCTGCGCAATACCGGCGAGATGTGGAACTACGCCGCCGGCTTTCCCCACCCGCAGCCGCACTTCGAAGGCCACGGCCTGTCGGCCATTCCGGCGAAGTCGGCGCTGTGGCTGAACCACCGGGGCGAGCGCATCGGCCCCGAGCCGCTGGTCACCGGCTTTGACACCCACTGGCTGTGCCAGCGCGTGGCCGAGCAAGACCAGCCCTGGACCTGGCACCTCCTGAACTGGCGCATCGCGGCCAAGGAGTTCGCCATCTCCGGCGCCGAGCACAACCAGCGCATCCGCGACCGGCAGTTCCCCCTGTTCATCAAGGAAACGCTGCTGGGCAACCACCGCCTGGTGCGCCAGATGCAGCAGGACAGCCCGCACTTCCTGGTGGATGACACCCTGGCCGGGCTGGCGGCCAAGATGAACCAGCTCACCGGCACGCCCCACGTGCGGCCCGAAGTGCTGCAGGCCACAGCCGACGCCTTCGACGCCAACTTCGCCGCCGGCGGCACGCTCCGCCTGCACGACGACGACCAGATCCGCCGCATCCTGCACGCACGCCAGTGGGGCCCGGACAAGCTGCGCACCTGCGCGCCGGCGCCGCTGCAGCAAAAAGGCGCCGGCCCCTTCATCGCCATCCACATGCAGCTGATCACCCGCAAGAGCCTGGGCGGCCTGGCCACCGACCTGCAAAGCCGCGTGCTGGATGGCGCCAACGCAGCGATCGACGGGCTGTACTGCGTGGGCGAGGCAGCGGGCTTTGGCGGCGGCGGCGCCAGCGGCCGCCGCTCGCTGGAGGGCACCTTCCTGCCCGGCTGCATCCTGACGGCGCACGCCGCCGCAGCCTCCATCACCGGCAGGGCTGCGCCATGAGCGGCCTGCAGTTTCCCGCCACCGCGCAGGACTGGCGCGCGCAGGCCCGCGGCCGCCTGCCGCGCTTTCTGTTCGACTACCTGGACGGCGGCGCCGGCGACGAGCGCACGCTGGCCGCCAACGTGCAGGCCTGGGGCCAGGCCACGCTGCGCCAGCGCGTGCTGGTGGACGTGAGCCAGGTGGACACGCGCACCCGCCTGGCCGGGCAGGACTGCGCCCTGCCGCTGGCGCTGGCGCCCGTGGGCCTGGCCGGCATGATGGCGCGCCGGGGCGAGGCCCAGGCCCTGCGCGCGGCCAGCGGCGCGCAGGTGCCCTTCACCCTGTCCACCGTGGGCATCTGCGGGCTGAATGAAGTGTGCGCCGCGGCCCCGGCCGGCGCGCCGCCGCCGTGGTTCCAGCTGTACATGCTGCGCGACCGCGGCGCCGTGCGCGCCCTGCTGGAGCAGGCCTGGCAGGCCGGCTGCCGCACCCTGGTCTTCACCGTGGACCTACCCCTGCCCGGCATGCGCCAGCGCGACGTGCGCAACGGCATGGCCCACCGGGGCGCGCGCGCGGCGCTGCTGCGCGCATCGCAGCTGCTGGCGCGCCCCGGCTGGGTGTGGGACGTGGCGCTGCGCGGCAAGCCGCTGTCCTTTGGCAGCCTGGCCAGCCAGGTGCCCGGCGGGCGCGACCTGAACGCCTTCAAGGCCTGGGTGGACGCGCAGTTCGACCCGTCCGTGACCTGGCAGGACATCGACTGGCTGCGCACGCAGTGGCGCGGGCGGCTGCTGCTCAAGGGCCTGCTGGACGTGCAGGACGCGCGCGCCGCCGCGGCGGCCGGGGCCGAGGGCATCGTCGTGTCCAACCACGGCGGGCGCCAGCTCGACGGCGTGGCCGCCACGGCCGAGGTGCTGCCGGCCATCGCCCGCGCCGTGGGCGGCCAGCTGGAGGTGCTGGTCGATGGCGGCGTGCGCAGCGGCACCGACCTGTTTCGCGCCCTGGCCCTGGGCGCGCGCGGCGTGCTGATCGGGCGGCCGTGGGTCTGGGCGCTGGCCGCAGGCGGCGAGGCCGGCGTGCGCCAGCTGCTGGCGGCCTGGCAGCGCGAGCTGCTGCTGGCCATGACGCTCACCGGCGTCACGCGCGTGGCCGATATCGGCCCGGAACAGCTGGACCGGGTTTCAAGCCAGATCAGGCCCTAGCCCTTATGGGGAAAGCGCCAGCAGCTATTGAATCAATAGCATCCAACCCATCCCGAACGTGAGGAGTTCCACCATGAACGGCGCACAAGCCCTGCTCAAGACCCTGGCCGACGCGGGCATCGAGGTCTGCTTCACCAACCCCGGCACCAGCGAAATGCACTTCGTCGCCGCGCTCGATACCGAGCCGCGCATGCGCGCCGTGCTGGCCCTGTTCGAGGGCGTGGCCACCGGCGCGGCCGACGGCTACGCCCGCATGGCCGGCAAGCCCGCCGCCACGCTGTTGCACCTGGGCTGCGGCTTGGGCAACGGCCTGGCCAACCTGCACAACGCCCGCAAGGGCAAGGTGCCGGTGCTCAACATCGTGGGCGACCACGCCACGCACCACGTGCAGTACGACGCCCAGCTGCAGTCCGACATCGAGACCGTGGCGCGCAACGTCTCGCCGCAGTTCGTGCGCACCAGCGCCAGCACCGCCGCCCTGTGCCAGGACGCGGTGGACGCCATCGCCGCCTGCATGGGCCCGCCCGGCGGCGTGGCCACGCTGGTGCTGCCGGCCGATGTGTCGTGGGGGCCGGGCGGCGTTCCGCAAGCCTGCACGCCGCCCCCGGCCGCGCCCGCCGCGCCCCCTGAGCGCGTGCAGGCCATCGCCCAGGCGCTGGCGGCCAGCGGCAGGAAAACCGCCTTCTTGCTCGGCACGCGCGCGCTGCGCGCTGGCCTGCTGGAGCCGCTGTCGCGCATCGCCCAGCACACCGGCGCGCGGCTGCTGGCCGAGGTCTTCCCGGCGCGCATGGAGCGCGGCGCCGGCCTGCCGCACGTGGAGCGCATCGCCTATCTGGCCGAGCTGGCCTCGGTGCAGCTCACGGGCGTGGAACACCTGGTGCTGGTGGACGCCAAGTCGCCCGTGTCCTTCTTCGCCTACCCGGGCAAGAAAAGCGACCTGCTGCCCGCCGGCTGCCAGTTGCACACCCTGGCCGCCGCCGACGAGGACGTGGCCGCCAGCGTTCAGCGCCTGCTGCAGGCGGTGGGCGCGCAGGCCGCGGCGCCTCTGCTGCAGGCGCCCAGGCGCCCCGACCGCCCGCAGGGCAAGTTCACCGCCGACAAGGTCTGCAAGGCCATCGGCCACCTGCTGCCCGAGCGGGCCATCATCGTGGACGAGGCGCAGACCAGCGGCATCATGCTGGCGATGTTCACCGCCGGCAGCCCGCGCCACGACGTGCTGGCGCTCACCGGCGGCGCCATCGGCCAGGCCCTGCCCTGCGCCGTGGGCGCGGCCATCGCCTGCCCCGAGCGCAAGGTGCTGGCCCTGTCGGGCGACGGCTCGGCCATGTACACGCTGCAGGCGCTGTGGACCATGGCGCGCGAAAAGCTCGACGTGGTCACCGTCATCTTCAACAACGGCTCCTACGCCATCCTGAACGTGGAGCTGCAGCGCGTGGGCGCCGCGGGCGCGGGCAAGAAGGCCCACGACCAGCTGGACATCGGCACGCCGGCGCTGGACTTCGTGCGCCTGGCCGGCGGCATGGGCGTGGCCGCCACGCGCGCCACCACCACCGAAGGCTTCACCGCCGCGCTGGAGCACGCCCTGCGCACCCCCGGGCCGCACCTGATCGAGGCCGTGGTGCCGCCCACCCTGACCGGGCTGAAGCTGCGCGTGCTGCCGCACCTGCTGGGCTCGCTGGCCCGGTTGCCGCGGCCGCTGGCGGCGGCGCTCAAGCGCAGCATCGCGCCTTGAAGGACGCTACGGCCCGTCGTGCAGCCGCTCGCTGGAGCCGCTGCGCAGCACCTGGCCGGCGGCGTCGAAGACCACGGTGAAGACCATCTCGCGGCCCGGCCCGTCGCTCCAGTACCAGTCCCACTCGGTCTGCTGCTTCAGGTCGTAGGTGGTGCGCTTGGCCGGGCGGCCCAGCAGGCGGCGCACCTCGTCTTCGTGCATGCCGGGGCGCACCCGGGCGAAGTGGTGCGGCGCCAGCACCTGCACCAGGGCGCTCATGCGCCCGTCGGTGCCGATGGTGATCATGTAGTTGCGCCGCCCGGCCGGCTGGCGGTTGTATTCCAGCGTGCGGGCGCCGCCGTCTTCGGGCCAGACGCGGTCGGGCTCGCCGAAGCGCTCGCGCACCTGGCTTTCGGTGGACACGCCTTCCTCCAGCTCGCGGATGCGCTGGTCGTCGCAGCCGGCCAGCGCCAGCAGGGCCAGCGCTGCCGCGCCCAGGGACTTGATCCAGTGTGGTGTGCTCATGCGGTGATCGGTGCTTGGGGGCCGGGCCCGATAGAATGCCCGGCTGCCGAGAATGTAGCTTCCCCGGGCGTCCCTGCCGTATCTGCCGTACCTGCCATGTCCTTCTTTCGCCGTCCCGACTACCAATCCGACACCACGCAGTTCATCGAAAAGCTCAAGGCCAGCCGCCCCGAGCTGGACGCCCAGCAGCAGGCCGGGCGCGCGCTGCTGTGGGACAAGCAGGTGGACCGCAGCGTCTGGGACGAGTACCGCGCCGCCGGTGTGTCCCAGCAGCCCTACGTGTACCAGACGCGCAGCTGAGCGGCGGCGCGCCCCGGCGCTGCCCATATCAACTGCCAAAACAGGCTCTAACGCCCGCCAGTCCTGCGCTGGCAGCTACTGAAACAATAGCAAACGAATGGCCGAGCCCACCGACAGCCTGATGCCCGGCCAGGTGGACGCGGTGGCGCTGGCGCGCCTGTACGGCGAGCCGCTGTTCGCCCTGCCGCAGGACTTGTACATCCCGCCCGATGCGCTGCAGGTCTTCCTGGAGGCCTTCGAGGGCCCGCTGGACCTGCTGCTGTACCTGATCCGCAAGCAAAACTTCAACATCCTGGACATCCCGATGCTGGATGTCACGCGCCAGTACCTGGGCTACGTGGACGAGATCCGCAGCCGCAACCTGGAGCTGGCGGCCGAATACCTGTTGATGGCGGCCATGCTCATCGAGATCAAGTCGCGCATGCTGCTGCCTGCGCGCCGCCAGGAGGGCCAGGAGGAGGCCGAGGACCCGCGCGCCGAGCTGGTGCGCCGCCTGCTCGAATACGAGCAGATCAAGCTGGCCGCGCACCAGCTGGGCGCCCTGCCCCAGTACGGGCGCGACTTTCTGCCGGCGCGCGTGCATATCGAGCAGGGCAGCCGGACGCGCTTTCCCGACGTCAGCGTGCAGGAGCTGCAGCAGGCCCTGCAGGCCGTGCTGCGGCGCGCCCGGCTGGTGCAGCACCACCGCATCACGCGCGAGGAGCTGTCGGTGCGCGAATACATGAGCCACGTGCTCAAGGCCCTGCAGGGCCGGCGCTTCGTGCTGCTGGAAGACCTGTTCGAGCCTGCCCGCGGCGCCACCGTGTTGGTCGTCACCTTCATCGCTCTGCTGGAGCTGGCCAAGGAGACGCTGGTGGAGATCACCCAGGCCGAGGCCTTCGCCCCGATCTACGTGCGCCTGGCCTACACGCCGGTCTGAGGCTGCTGCGGCTCGTCCGCGCCGTGGCGGTGCACCAGGTGCGCCCGCGCCGCGCCTTCGGGCACCAGGCCCGCGCCCACGATGGCGTCGATGGCCGCTTCGTCCAGCCGCCCCCACCACAACCCCTCGGGGTAGGAAATCATGAGCGGCCCCAGGTTGCACGGGTACTGGCAGCTGGTGTGCAGCGGCATGACCGTCCTCTTGAGTTGCGGGTGGCCGCGCAGCCGCGCGCGCAGGTGGTGCCACAGGCTGGCCGCGCCCAGCGCCGTGCAGCGCGGGCCCATGCAGAGCAGCAGGTGCTGCTGGAAGGCGGGCACCTCCGACCAGGCCTGCGGGTCACTGTGCCAATGCTCGGGCTGGTTTTGCACGACGTCGGGCAGCGCCGGCGCCTGCGCCAGCTGGTCGGCCAGCAACTCGGCCAGTTGCGGCAGCTCGGCCAGGGCCGGGCCGAACACCACGCGCGGCAGCGCGTCGGGCTGCGCCTGCCGGTGGCGCCAGCGCTGGGCGACTTTTTCCAGCCAGCGCAAGAGCGCGGCATCGGTCGGGGCGAAGGCCGGCTGCACCAGGATGTGCTGCGCCTGCGGCATGGCGCGCAGGCACTCGTCCAGCGCCTCGGGCAGGCCGGGGCTAGCGCGGTCCACCCAGGCCAGGGCCACGTGCGCCTGGGGCAGCAGCTGGCGCAGGCGCTCGCACAGCCGCGTCATCTCGGCAGGCACGGCGCCGCCGTAGCCGCCGCGCCCCAGCACGACGAGCGCCTGCAGCGGCGCGGGGGTGTCAGGGCATGTCATCGGGCAGGTACTCGATCATGGGCCGGCCGGTGTGGCGGCTGGGCGTGACCAGCGCGCGCACGCCATAGACGCTGGCGATGTGCCCGGGCGTGAGCACTTCGGCCGGCGTGCCCTGGGCCGCCAGCCGCCCACCCTGCAGCAGATACAGGCGGTCGCAGTAGTGGGCGGCCAGCTGCAGCTCGTGCAGCGCGGCCAGCGTGGTCAGGCCCAGGCGGCGCACCAGGTTCATCAGCTCGAACTGGTGGCGCACGTCCAGGTGATTGGTGGGCTCGTCCAGCAGGAGCAGCGGCGCCTGCTGCGCCAGCGCCCGCGCCATCAGCACGCGCTGGCGCTCGCCGCCCGACAGCGTGGCCAGGCGCCGCCCGGCCAGGTGGGCAGCGTCCACCTGCGCCAGCGCCTGGGCGGCGATGGCGTAGTCCTCGGCGCTGTCGCGCGCAAAGGCCTTGTGGTGCGGCGTGCGGCCCATCAGCACCACGTCGCGCACGCAAAGGTCGAATTCAAGCGCGCCCTCCTGCGCCAGCACGGCCATGTGGCGGGCGTTGTCCCGGGCGCTGGCCTGCCACACGTCCCGCCCGCCGCGCAGCACCCGGCCGGCGCTGGGGCGCAGCGTGCGCCAGATCATGCGCAGCAGCGTGGACTTGCCGCTGCCGTTGGGCCCCAGCAGCCCGACCAGCTCGCCGGCGCGCACGTGCAGGTGGATGTCCTGCACGATGTGCACGGCCGCGGCCTGCCAGGACAGGCCCTGCGCCTGCAGCAATGCCGGCGCGCTCACGCGCCCAACCCCTGCAGCGCCTGGCGCCGCCACAGCATCCAGACGAAGAACGGCCCGCCCACCAGCGAGGTGATGACGCCCACCGGCAGCTCGGCCGGGGCAAAGGCGATGCGCGACAGCGCGTCCGCCCAGACCAGGAAGATGGCGCCCACCAGCGCCGCCACCGGCAGCACGCGCCGGTGCTCGCTGCCCACCAGCATGCGCGTGATGTGCGGCACCACCAGGCCGACGAAGCCGATCGGCCCCGCCAGCGCCACCAGCGTGCCGGTGACCAGCGAAACCAGCACGAACAGCCCGCGGCGCGTGCGCGTGGTGTCCACGCCCAGGGTGGCGGCCGTGTCCTCGCCGCCCAGCAGGGCGTTGAGCGCGCGCGCCTGCGCCAGCAGCAGCGCCATGCCGGCGGCCACCAGGGCGGCGGGCAGGCCCAGCTCGTCCCAGCGCGTGCCGGCCAGGCTGCCCATGGTCCAGGTCAGCACCGAGTTGGCCAGGTCGCGCTGGTCCGACGTCAGCACCATCAGGCTGGTCAGCCCGCCCAGGCAGTAGGCGATGGCCACGCCGCCCAGGATCAGCCGCGCCGGCGACAGCCGCCCGCCCGCATGCGCCAGGCCATAGACGGCCACGCAGGCCGCCAGCGCCCCGCCAAAGGCGCCCAGCGGCAGCGCCAGCGTGCCCAAAACCGTGCTCAGAAAAACCGGCGGCCCATAGGCCAGCACGGCCACCGCGCCCACCGACGCACCGGAAGACACGCCCAGCAGGTACGGGTCGGCCAGCGGGTTGCGCACCATGGCCTGCATGGCCACGCCCACCAGCGCCAGGCCGCTGCCGGCCAGCGCCGCCAGCAGCACGCGCGGCAGGCGCACGCGCCAGACGATCTGCTGCTGCGACACGCTCCAGTCGCCGGCGGGCAGCGCCAGCGCCAGGCGCTGGCCCAGCTCGTGCAGCGTGATGTGCCAGACCTGCATGGGTGCGATGCGCACCGGCCCCAGCGCGATGGCCAGGGTGAGCGACAGCGCCAGCAGCAGGCCCAGCGCCGCCAGCCACCAGGCCAGGTGGCGGCGCTGGCGGGCAAAGGCCTGCACGATGGCGGCCGCGCTGCTCATGGCGCGGGCACCCGCTCGGGGTGCAGGGCGCGTGCGATGCGCAGCGTGGCGGCCACGTTGCGCGGGCCGGGCGTGGCCTCGGCAAAGTCCAGCAGCACGAAGCGCCGCCCGCGCACCGCCTTCAGGTGCGCCAGCTGCGGCTGGGCCAGCAGGAACTGGCGCTTGCCGTCCGCCGCGGGCCGGTCGTTGTCCACGATGACGATCCAGTCCGGGTCGCGCGCGATCACGTCCTCCCAGTTGCCGCGCGTCCAGCTGCTGGGGATGTCGCCAAACAGGTTGCGCCCGCCGGCGGCTTCGATCATGGCGTGCGGCATGGCGTAGCGCCCGGCGGTGACGGGCACGTCGGTGCCGCTGTCGAACAGGAACACCAGCGGGCGCGGCGCTACGCTCTGCAGCTGCTGGCGCAGGGCGTGCAGCTGCGCGGCCTGCGCGTCCACCAGCGCCTGGGCGCGGGCCTCGACGCGGAAGATGCGCCCCAGGGCCAGCAGGTCGGCAAAGGTGTCGTGCAGCGACACGCGCTCGCGCGGGCCCTGGCGGATGCACGACTCGGTCAGCACGTAGCTGGCGATGCCGAATTCGGCCAGCGCATCGGGCGTGACCTGGCCGGCGCGAAAGCCGTAGCTCCAGCCGCTGAAGACGAAGTCGGCCTGCGCGCCCAGCAGGGTCTCCAGGTTCATGCCCTGGCTGGACAGGTCGGGCACGCCCGCCAGCTGCGCCTGCATGGCCGGCGGCAGCCGCGCGGTGTCGCGCACCCCGCCGTAGCCGGCCAGGCGGCCTTCCAGGCCCAGCGCCAGCACCATCTCGACGATGTTGATGCCGTGCGCCACGGCGCGCTGGGGCGCGTGCGGGTAGGCCACGGCCTGGCCGCAGACGCTGGCCGTCACGGGCGCGCTGGCGGCGGCGGCAGCGCTGGCCGCGGGCAGCGGCGCGTCGGCCCCGCGCGAGCAGGCGGCCAGGGCGCAGACGGCCACCAGCGCCAGCCCGGCAAGGCCGGCGCGGCGTTTATGGTCAAAAACGGCTCCAGCCCGCATGCAGCAAGCGCCAGCAGCTATCAAAACAGGAACTGCGCCGACAGATCGACGCGCCGCCCGTCGCCCAGCAGGGCCTGCGTGCCCGAGACGGCCGAGTAGGTGTAGAGCCGATCGGCCAGGTTGCGCAGCGTCAGGCGCAGCGTGGTGCCGGCGCGCGGCTGCCAGGCCAGCGCGGCGTCCCACACGGCGTAGCCGCCGGTGCGAAACAGGTTGGCGTTGTCGGCAAAGCGCTCGCCCACCGCCCGCACGCCCAGCGACGCCTGCCAGGCGCCCGCGCCGCTGGCGGCGTTGTAGTGCCCCCACAGGTTGGCGCTGTGGCGCGGCACGTTGGACGGGCGGTTGCCGCTGCGGTCGGCGCCGCCGGCCTCGATCAGTTCGCCAAAGCGCGCGTCGGTGTAGGCGTAGTTGGCCTCCACCCGCCACTGGGCGTGCGGGCGCAGCACGGCCGACCACTCCAGCCCCTGCGAGTGCTGCCTGCCGCCCTGCACCGACAGCGAGGGCACGGCCGGGTCGCGGGTGATGATGTCCTTCTTCTCGATGCGGTACAGCGCCGCCGTCCACTCGCCCAGGCCTTGGGCCAAGGTCTGCTTGATGCCGACTTCGGCCTGGCGCGCGCGGGTCAGCTGGAAGTCGCGGTTGGCCAGGTTCAGCGTCAGGATGTTGGTCACCGGGTCGTGCCCCTGCGAGGCCTGGGCATAGACGTGGGTGCCCGAGCCCAGCTTCCAGGTCGCGCCCAGGCGCCAGGCCGTGCCGGCCAGGGTCTTGTCGAACGGCGTGCCGCTGACCCGCTCGCGCCGCTGCATGTCGGTCACGTCGCGGCGCAGGCCGGCCAGCAGCGTGAAACGCTCGCCCAGCCTCCAGGCGTCTTCGACGTACAGGTCGTGCGTGGTGGCCTCGGTGCTGTAGCGCGTGAGCGTCGCATCCAGGCTGGCCCACTGGCCGCGCTGCGGATCGAAGGCGGAGACCACCGTGTCCGTGCCCGCCGGGTCGGGCCGGTAGGGGGTGTTGCTGTCGTGGGAGAAGCGGGCGCGCGAGGCCTCCCAGCCCAGCACCAGGCTGTGGGCGCCGGCGGCCAGCGCGGCCTCCAGCCGGTTGCCGCTTTGGCGCAGGTCGTGGCCGATCTCCAGGTAGTCCGAACGAGTGACGCTCTGGCTGGCCGGCTCGTAGCGGTAGGCCTCGATGTTCTTCCAATGCCGGTCGGCGCTGAAGTGGTAGGCCTCATCACGCAGCGTGAGCTGGTCGCTGACCTGCCAGCTGGCGCGCGCGCGCACGCGCTTGTCGCGGATGGTGATGGTGCTGTCGTCGCTGTTGAAGTTGCTGCGGCGCAGCTCGGGCACGATGGCCCCGTCCAGGGCGGGGGTGCCGAAGTAGCGCTCGGGCTTTTGGTCGCTCACGTCGGCCAGCAGCTCCAGGCGCACGCGGGCTTCGGGCTGCCAGCGCAGCGTGCTCATCAGCTTGCCGCCGCTGGCGCGGCCCAGGTCGCGCTCGCCGCTGGTGGTGTGGCCGTAGGCGTCCAGGCGGTAGCTGAGCGTCTCGCCCAAGGGGCCGGCGGCGCCCAGCCCCAGGCGCGCGCTGCCGTGCGAGCCGGCGCCGACCAGCGCCTCGCGCACCACCTCGCGGCTGGGCTGCTTGCGCACCACGTTCACCGTGCCGCCCACGGTGCCGGAGCCATACAGGATGGAGGCCGGCCCGCGCAGCACCTCCACGCGCTCATAGCCCCAGCCGTCGGCCGGGTACGGCGTGGTGCTGGAGGCCACCGACAGGCGCACGCCGTCTTCGGCAATGCCCACCGAGTTGGTGCCGGTGAAGCCGCGCGCGGAAAACGACAGGCTGCTGTAGCCCGAGGCGGACAGCGGCGTCATGCCCACGGTGCGCCCCACGATGTCGGCCATGCGCGTGTCGCCGCGCTGCTGCCAGGTTTCGCTGTCCACCACGTCCAGGCTGGCGGGCAGCTCCTCGGTGGCAAGGCCGGTACGGCTGCCCGACAGGGAGGGCTGGCGCAGACCCAGGCCGCCGTGCGGCGCGGCGGTGCTGGTGACGGCGGGCAGCGCCGGCGGCTCGGCCGTCTGTGCACCGGCGGCGGCAGGAGCCAGCAGGCCGGCCAGGCAGGCGGCCGTGGCGATGGGGGAGAGCGCGGCGCGGCCGTGGCGGGCGCGGGCGGGCAGGAGGCGGTTCATGGCAATCACACGAAAAGCGGACCGCCTGCCTGAGCGATGGGCCGCCCTTTCGGCCTGCTGCCCCCTTCTGGCTGGGCAGCCGCGCGCGAAAGCGCCGCCATCACTGCACCCCGCAGCCGGTCGTTGCGCAAGCCGTGCGCCTCCGTCTGGCAGGCCAGAACGAGGCGGCACGGCGCCCAACAGGCCGGTATCCGGGCTGGCAGGTGGCCGGTGGCGTGCGCCGGTGTGAAGGGCAGGCGCGCCGCGGCCGTCCGCTTCGCCTTCCCGGCGCCGCCGCGCACCTGCTGCTGTGCAGGCCACGTAGGACGCCAGTGGCCGATCCGCAAGCGCTGCGCCGGCCTGCGGGCCGGTGAACGCATGGGATCTGAAGTGAAGCGGTTTTTCTCTGCTTACCGTTGCGGGGGCAGCCAGGGCTTTGCACCCTGTTCCCGTTGAACCCGGCATGAACTGCCAGGCACCTGTTGCAAGGCTGGCGAGTGTACAGGCAGGCCCGGCGCAGGCGGGGCGGCTAGAACGTCCAGCTCAGGTCCACGCCCACGTAGGGCGAGCTGCTCTCGCCGCGCATCTGGCGCACGCCGGCCTTGAAGGCCCAGCGCGCCGGGCCGGCCGGCACGCCGGTCAGCACCACGCCAGTCTGGCGCGCGCGGTAGGAATCGTCGCCGTGGCGCGCATGCTCCAGCCCCCACTGCAGGCCCCCTTGCGACCCATGCAGCAGCCGCGCGCGCGCCCACCAGGCGTTGCCCAGCGGGGTGTAGCTCATACCGGCGTTGGCACCCCACTCGGGGCTGAACTGCCAGTTCAGGTCGCTGCTGACCTTGGGCCGCAGGTGAAAGCCGCTGACGGCGCTGCCCGGGTCGGAGGGCGACAGGTGCGTGTCGCGCGCCATCAGGTTGAGAAAAACCGAGCCGGTGAATGGCGCCTGGCCGAACAGGTAGCCCACGCCCGCCTCCAGCCCCACGCTGCGGCCGCGGTAGCGCTGGCCGCTGGCCCAGTAGGTGTAGCTGGCGCGGTCCAGCCACAGCCGCGTGGCCCAGCCGTTCTGCAGCTGCTCGTGCTCCAGCGAGGCGATGCGCCCCACGTACAGGTAGCTGGCGCCGCGCGAGGCCTCGGCCCCGGACAGCCACAGGCCGTCTGCCAGCGCCGGCAGCGGCAGCGCGGCGGCGGCGGCCAGGCACAGCCCCAGCGGCAGCGCCAGGTTCACGCGGTAAGGATGGCGGGCGGGCATGGCGGCTCCTGCTGGCTGGGTGCGGATGCGCTCGCGGGCACGACCTGGCGCACCCTGACCAGCGCGCAAGCGTAGAAGGTGCCGGCCGTGGAGCGCAGCGGCACCACGCGGCCGGCCTGCGCCCCGATGCGGCGCCAGCCGGTGGGCGTGCGCAGCGACAGCCGCAGGCTGGCGCCCTCCTGGACAGGCTCGAACAAAAGGACGCGCTCTGGCGCCGCGGCCTGCTGCTGCAGTGGCAGCAGGCCCAGCAGCGCATGGCCGCCTTGCGCCGCGCCTACCTGCACCTCGCAGATGCCCCAGTGCGTGCGCTGGCCGTGGTCGCGCGCCAGGAAGCGCCCGCCCAGCCAGTCGCTGGGCGTGGTGCCGCGTTCGTTGAGCTCCTGCAGCTGCCACTGCAGGTCGTTGCCGTAGAGCATGCGCTCCATCTGGTTGCGCGCGAGCGCATCCGGCCACTCGAAGCGGCAGCGCACGGCGCTGCCGGCGTCCGGCCCGGCGCCTTCATCGGCCTGGGCGCGCGAGACCGGCACCAGCCGCACCGGCAGCAGCCCGCTGGGCAGCATGACCGCCGCGCGCACCCTGCGGCCCTGCACCAGCGCCGGCGGCAGCATGCCGACCACGCGGCAGCCGTCGGGCGAGACGTTCTCGATGGCCAGGGCGGCCCCGGCCTGCGCGGACTGCGCCGGCGCCGCACCCGCCTCGGGCAGCAGCACCAGGGGCAGCGGCATGTCAAAGCGGTATTCGCGGCGGTGGTGGTGCGCCTCGGTGCTGAGGAAGTGGCGCGTCAGCTGCCAGCCGCACAGCAGGTTGGCACCCACCCAGGCCAGGTTGAAGTACAGCGCATAGGGCGGCAGGTAGGGCCCCTCGCGGCTGGTGCGGTACAGCGCCCAGGCGATGGCCAGCACGTTGAAGGCCAGCAGCAGTGCCTGCGGCAGCACCTGCAGCAGCACCTGGTGGCGCTGCGAGAAGGACTTGTCAGTCACCGTGAAGCGGCTCGGGCCCAGCACCAGCCCCAGCGTGGCCCGGATGAACGCGGCAAACCGCGCGAAGTTGTACTGCTCGGCATACAGCCAGCTGCCGTAGCCGCGGCTCAGCTCCTCGAAGACGCAGATGCTCAGCACGAAGTAGGGCACGAACCAGCACAGGAAGACCCAGCCGCTGGCGTCGATCGGCAACCAGCCGGTCAGCAGCACGATGGCCGGCGCCAGCCAGAACAGGCCCTTTTGCCAGCCGTCGAAATAGGTGGTCATGGAGGCCAGGTAGTTCAGCTTCTGCGCCGCGCTCAGGCGCGGGGTGAACAGCACGTCCTCCTGGCGCAGCACCTGCATGGCGCCTTGGCCCCAGCGTACGCGCTGCGCCAGGAAGGGCGAGACCTGCGCCGGCGCGATGCCGAACGCCAGCGCCTGGGCGTGATAGACCGATCGGTAGCCGGCCTTGTGCAGGCGCAGCGAGGTGTGCAGGTCTTCCGTCACGGTGCCGGTGGCAAAGCCGCCGATGTCCTGCAGGGCGCTGCGCCGCACCACGGCGCAGGTGCCGCAGAAAAACGCCGAGTTCCAGTAGTCCTTGCCGCGCTGGATGACCTTGAAGAACAGCGACTGCTCCGTCCACAGCCGGCGCGAGCGCCGGCGCAGGCGGTGCTGGAAGGAGTCGAGGTTGAAGAACTCCTGGGGCGTCTGCACGAAGGCCACGGCCGGGTCGCGAAAGTAGCCCAGCGTGCGCACGAGGAAGTCGCGCCCGGGCGCGTGGTCGGCGTCGAACAGGGCGATCAGCTCGCCGCCCGTGCGGGCCAGGGCGTGGTTCAGGTTGCCGGCCTTGGCGTGCTCGTTGCTGGTGCGGCACAGGTACCACACGCCCAGGCTGCTGGCCAGCTCGCGCATCTCGCTGCGGTTGCCGTCGTCCAGCAGCCAGGTCTCGTGCGGATAGTCCATGTCGCGCGCCAACAGCAGGGTGCGCCGCAGCATGCTGACCGGCTCGTTGAAGCAGGTGACGAACACGTCCACCGTGCGGCCTGCCTCCGGCTCGGGCGCTTCGCGCTGCGTCAGCCGCCACATGACGAAGATGTGTACCGCCGCCACCAGCACGCCATAGACCTCGGCCGCATACACCAGCCAGGAAAAGACCGGGTGCTCCTGGTTGAAGGTGGTGGCGCGCCAGACCAGGTAGCCCGTGGCCACCAGCAGGAACAGCACCGCCAGCAGCGCGCACAGCGGGCTGCAGCGCTCGAAGTTGCCGCCTCGGCGGGGGTCGGCGCAATAGTGTTGCGGCGGGGGCGGGTGTTCGGTCATGGCGAGGCTCCACGGTGGTCAGGCGAAGGCGTTGCACGCCTGCTGATTTCGTATCCAGCTACTACGGTGCCACCGATTCTTCGCGCCCGGCGCCGAGCGCCAATCCCCAAAAATGGGCTCCCCAGGCATCGGTGCGACGATTGCCTGCCCGCAGCCAAGATGGCAGCCGGCCTACCTACCATGCCCCTATGTACAGATGCGACAAGTGCATCCATACGTTAATGCGACGGCCAGGCTGATACAAACAGGGCTTTTCCATCTCTCTTTTTCCGCGCCATGCCCCACCTGATCGTCGAATACAGCGCCAACCTCGCGGGCTATCCCGAGGCCGAAGCGCTGGCCGCGCTGAACGCCGCCGTCTGCGCCAGCCCAGAAGTCAAGGACGAGGCCGACCTCAAGACGCGTTTCGTGCACACCAGCGCCTTCGAGATCGGCACCGCCCCTGCCAACCGCGCCTTCGTGCACGCCGAGCTGCGCCTGCTGGCCGGCCGCACGCCCCAGGCCAAGGCCGACTTGGCCGAGCGCGTGGCCGCCGTGCTGCGCCGCCTCACCCCCCGCCCCGCCGGGCTGATGGTGCAGCTGAGCGTGGACGTGGTGGACATGGATCGGCCCTCCTACGTCAAGGAACGCCTCTGAGCGCAGCTGTGCAACACTGCTGCCCGGCCCGGCACTACCCTGCCGGGCTTCGCTTTTTCCCTCTACCCCTTCCTTGACCTGAGGATCGCCATGAGCGTTTACGACAAGCTGAAAGAACTGAGCATCACCCTGCCCCCGGTGTCTGTGCCGGCAGCGGCCTATGTGCCGTACGTGCAGACGGGCAACCTGCTGTTCCTGAGCGGGCACATCGCGCGCCGGGACGGCAAGCCCTGGGTGGCGCAGTTCGGCCGCGACATCTCGACCGAGGAAGGCCAGCAGGCGGCGCGCGCCGTGGCCATCGACCTGCTGGGCACGCTGCATGCAGCCACCGATGGCAACCTGAACCGCATCAAGCGCATCGTCAAGCTGATGAGCCTGGTCAACTCCACGGGCGACTTCACCGAGCAGCACCTGGTGACCAACGGCGCCAGCGAGCTGATGGGCCAGGTGTTCGGCGACGGCGGCAAGCACGCGCGCAGCGCCTTCGGCGTGGCGCAGATCCCCATGGGCGCCTGCGTGGAGATCGAGCTGATCGCCGAGCTCGGCTGAGCGGCTTCAGCAGCCAAGAAAAAAAGGGGCCATCGGCCCCTTTGCTTTTTTGCGGGT
The DNA here is from genome assembly GCF_003013695.1 of Pulveribacter suum. Classification (GTDB taxonomy): domain Bacteria; phylum Pseudomonadota; class Gammaproteobacteria; order Burkholderiales; family Burkholderiaceae_C; genus Melaminivora; species Melaminivora suum. The sequence continues at coordinate 2,874,553 of NZ_CP027792.1, forward strand.
GCTGCGCTCAGAAGGTGATGACCTTGTCGGCCGCGGCGATCCAGTCGCCCAGTTCGGGCAGCGTGCCGATGGCCACGCCCTCGATCAAGGGCAGCTCGGCCAGGCCGCGCGCCAGCGCGCAGGTGCGGCACAAAAGCACGCTGGCGCCGGCCTGCACGAGCTCCTGCACCAGCGTCTGCAGGCCCTGGCCCGCGCCATCGCGCTGGTGCGGCAGCGCGGCCACGGTGGCGTCGGACATCAGGAAGACGCGCAGGCTGGCCACGTCATCACGCGCGGCCAGCGTATTGGCCACGCGCAGGCCCGACAGGCAGCGCTCGCTGCCGTAGGCGGCGGCGTGGATGATGACGACGATGTGCTGTGGTCCCGGCATGTGGGCGCTCCGTTCCTCAGCGGCGGATCAGGTAGCGGATGGTCGGCCCGTCCTGCTCGATGGCCAGCACCTCGTAGCCGTGGTTCTTCGCATCCAGCGGGATGTTGTTGATGGACTGCGGGCAGTCGGAGATGACCTCCAGGATCTCGCCGGGCGCCAGCTGCGGCATGGCCTCCAGCGTCGCGACGGCCGGGTACGGACAGGGCTCGCCCATCATGTCCAGGCGGTAGTTGGGCACCCAGGTTTCGGTGGCGGGGGTGGCAGGCATGGCAGCTCCTTAAAAAACGGTTGCGCGTGCCTCAGGCGGCGGTGCGCAGGGCGGGCGCGGCGGGCTGCAGGCTGCCCCGGCGCTTGTTGAAGAAGTGCCGCTCCCACAGCAGCACCAGCGCCAGCGCCACGGCCAGCAGCACATAGGTCACCAGCAGGCCGCCCTGCGGGCCGAAGGTCTTGAGCAGGTTGACCTTGTCGTAGTTCACGGCGATGGCCGGCGCCAGGTCGTCCCAGACCAGGGCCAGCAGCGTGGAGCCGAGCACGTTGCCCAGGCCCACCCACCAAAAGTGCACCTGGCCTTCGACGGCGCGGTACATCCAGCCCGTCTCGCAGCCGCCGGCCAGCACGATGCCGAAGCCGAACAGCAGCCCGCCGATCACGGCGTTGGGCCCGGCCCAGAAGATTTTCTGAGGGAGCCCCAGCTGGGCGTAGCCATAGACGCCGATGGCGCTCACCGCCATGCCGATGATGATGGCCTTGGCCATCTGCGTGCGGCCCGTGAGCCACAGGTCGCGGAACGCCGAGGTGAAGCACACCTGCGCGCGCTCGATGATCAGGCCAAAGGCCAGCCCGAACAGCGCGGCAAAGCCCAGCTTCGGGCGGTCCAGCACCAGCGCCACGGCCCACAGCACGAAGGCGGCGAACAGCAGCATGCCCGCGCGAAAGCGCCGTCTCGCCTGCTGCTCGCGCTGCACCAGCGGGCGCTGCGCGCTCACCCGCTCCAGCCGCACGGGGATGCGGAACACGGGCCACATGCTGACCCTGGCCCCGGCCAGCGAGCCGATGGCCGTGGCGATCGCAAAGAACCAGGCATGCAGCGAGAACTGCGGAATGCCGGTGAAGAACGCCGCCAGGTTGCAGCCCATGGCCAGGCGCGCGCCAAAGCCCGCGATGACGCCGCCCACCAGGGCCTGGGCCACGCGGATGCGGTGCTGGGGCATGCGCAGCTTGACGTTGTTGGCCCACAGCGCCGCCGACAGGCAGCCGGCGAACATGCCGATGATCATTACCCCGTCGATGCGCGTGAGCGGCGTGCCCTGCATGCCGATGAGCTGGAAGTAGCCCCAGCCGGACAGGTCCACGCCGAAGAGCTGCAGCACGTGCCCGCCCCAGCGGGTGAACTCACCCGTGACGGCCCAGAAGGTGCCGGTGATGCCGAAGTAGTACGCCGAGAGCACGCCAGCTGCGATGACGGCGGGCACGGGCGACCAAAAGCGCACCAGGTACTGGTGGCGAAAGTCCTGCCAGGTTTGCATGGGTAGAAGTCGGAAAGGCAACGCGTTGCCGCAGCACGTGCGAGCGAAGGCGGCCGGGCGCGCGGCCGCCGGCCAAAGGCGCGGATTGTGCTCTTGCCGCCCTGTCCCGCCTGGCAGCGCGGGTACGGCGCGGGCCCTGAATCTCAGGCGCCCGGGCGCTCAGGTCAGAAGCTTTCCCAGTCGTCCGAGGCGCCCGCGGCCAGCGCGGGAGCAGGGGCGAGCGCCGCGGGCGCGGGCTTGCGCGGCAAAGCCGCCGGGGGCGCGGAGGCCGCGCGCACCGGAGCGGCGACCGCAGCAAAAGCAGGCGCCGCCGGGCGCGGCGCGGCGGCCGGGGCCGGGGCCGGGGCCGGGGCCGGGCCCGTACCGTCCACCTGGAAGGTGGCCACCACCTGTGCCAGCTGCTGGGCCTGCTCGCGCAGGCTGTGCGCGGCGGCGGCGCTTTGCTCGACCAGCGCGGCGTTTTGCTGCGTCATCTGGTCCAGCTGGCCCACGGCCTGGTTGACCTGGCCCACGCCCGCGCTTTGCTCGGCCGCGGCGGCCGTCACCTCGCCGATCATGTCGGCCACGCGCTGCACGGACTGCACGATCTGGCCCATGGTGGCGCCGGCCTGCTGCACCAGGCGCGAGCCGTCCTCCACCCGGTCAACGGACGAGCCGATCAGCGCCTTGATCTCGCGCGCGGCCTCTGCGCTGCGCCCGGCCAGGCTGCGCACCTCGCTCGCCACCACGGCAAAGCCCCGGCCCTGCTCGCCGGCGCGCGCGGCCTCGACAGCGGCGTTCAGCGCCAGGATGTTGGTCTGGAAGGCAATCGAGTCGATGACCTGGATGATGTCGGCGATCTTGCGGCTGCTGCCCTGGATTTCTTCCATGGTGGCGACGACCTCGGTCACCACCGCGCCGCCGCGCAGCGCCACCTCGCGGGCAGCGCCAGCGAGCTGGCTGGCCTGGCCGGCGCTGCCCGCGCTTTGCTGCAGCGTGGCGGTGAACTCCTCCATGGCCGCGGCCGTCTGCTGCAGGTTGCTGGAGGTGCTTTCCGTGCGCGCCGACAGGTCCTGGTTGCCGGCGGCAATCTGCGCACTGGCGGTGGCGATGCTGTCGGTGCTGCGCCGCACCTGCTGCACCGTGCCGGCCAGCGAGCCGCGCATGGCCGCCAGCGAGGCCAGCAGCTCGCCGAACTCGTCGCTGCGCCCCGCGCCGTCCAGCGCCTGTGCGCGCAGGTCGCCTTGGGCGATGCGCGCGGCCACCTCGTTGGCCTGGGTCAGCGGCCGCTGGATGCTGCGGATCAGCACCCACGCCCCGGCCACGATGCCCAGCAGCAGCACGGCCACGGCGGCGCCGGCCATCTTCACGGTCGCCATGCGGGCGCCGGACATTTCGGCGTGGCGCTCGCGCGCCTCCAGCTCGAACAGATCCACCACCTGGCGCAGCGTGTCCAGGTACGAGCGCACGGCCGGCACCAGCGACTGCAGGGCCAGTTTGGAGGCGCCGTCGTAGTCGCTCTCGTCGCGCAACTTGCGCGCCTGGGCGCGCAGCTGCGTCATGGTGGCGCGGGCGCTGGCCACGCGCTCCATCTGCTGGCGCGTGGCGGGCGACAGCGCCAGCTCCTGCAGCGTCTTTTGCATCTGCGTGATGCGCTCGCTGGTGGCCACCAGATCGGCCTGAAAGGCCTGCTCCACCGCCATCTCGCTGCTGAGCACCAGTGCCAGCGTGCGCGCGGCGTTGAGCTCGGTCAGCGCCATCCACTGCGCGGCCAGCTGCACGCGGCGCGAGGTTTCCTGGGTGACGGCATCGGCCTGGGCCTGGGACTGGGCCGAGCGGTAGCCGGCAGCGCCCACCACGGCGACCAGCGCCACCACGATGGCCATGACGGCCAGCCAGAGCTTGTGCGACAGACGCAGCGTTTTCATGGGGCAACTCCTGCGGTGGAAGAACCAGGGCTCAACAAGAGCGCGAGCCCCGGCCCGGGAATGCTACCAAACGCAACAGCCCGGCCCTTGCGCCTTGGCAACACCGCGCGCCCTGCGCCTGCCTTCGGCCGCCCGCTGCCGGGCAAGGCGGCCAGAAAGTTAACGGCGTTTTTGGCCTCTAGCCCAATACCATCAAGCGCCAGCAGCTATCATTTTTGAATAGAGCTGCACTGTGCCGCGGCCCGCGATGCCGGGCTACTCCACGCGCAGCACGTCCGCCACCTTGAAGCCCAGGTCGGCCGCCTTGCCCTTGCGGCCGCGGGCGGCGCGGGCGTTGTTCAGCGAGCGGATTTCCAGCTGCTCCTGGCGCGCCTTGCCGCCGCGGCCCACGCCTTCGAAGCGCACGCTGCGCGTGTAGGCGGCCACGCCGGCCAGCTGGTCGCCCGCTTCCAGGTCGATCAGCATCAGGCCGCGCCCGCCCTTTTCCATGAACTTCATCTCGCTGATCTCGAACGTCAGGATGCGCCCGCCCACCGAGGCGCAGCACACGTGCGTGGCGGAGACCAAAGGCTGGCTGGCGCTGGTGAACGCCGCATGCGAGGGGCGGCACAGGCGCTCGCCCTCGGCCAGGCTCACGAAGGCCTTGCCGCCGCGGTTGCGCCCGGTCATGTGCTCCACGGTGGAGACGAAGCCGTAGCCACCGGAGCCCGCCAGCGCCAGCGCCGCGCCGGCCGGCCCGGCAAAGTAGTGCAGCGGCTGCGTGCCCGACTCCAGCTCGATCAGCGTGGTGATGGGCTGGCCGTCGCCACGCCCGCCGGGCAGCTGCGCCACGGCCACCGAATACACCCGGCCATTGCTGCCAAAGACGATGAGCGTGTCCACCGTGCGGCACTCGAAGGTGCCGTACAGGCTGTCGCCCGCCTTGACGGTGAAGCTGGCCGCGTCCAGCCCATGGCCCTGGCGGGCGCGCACCCAGCCCTTGTGCGAGACGATGACGGTGACCGGCTCGTCGGGCACGCGCACCTCCACCACGGCGCGGCGTTCCTCCTGGATCAGCGTGCGGCGCGCGTCGGCAAACTGTTTGGCATCCGCCTCGATCTCGCGCACCATCAGCCGGCGCAGCGAGGCCGGGTTGCCCAGGATGTCTTCCAGCTTGCCCTGCTCCTCGCGCAGATCAGCGAGCTCCTGCTCGATCTTGATGGCCTCCAGCCGCGCCAGCTGGCGCAAGCGGATCTCCAGGATGTCCTCAGCCTGTCGATCCGACAGGCGGAAGCGCTCGATCAGCGCGGCCTTGGGCTCGTCGGCTCCGCGGATGATGGCGATGACCTCGTCGATGTTGAGCAGCACGATCTGCCGCCCTTCGAGAATGTGGATGCGCTCGAGCACCTTGGCCAGGCGGTGCTGGCTGCGCCGCGTGATGGTCTGCTGGCGAAAGGCGATCCACTCCTCCAGCATCTGGCGCAGCGACTTTTGCACCGGCCGGCCATCCAGGCCCACCATGGTCAGGTTGATGGGCGCGGACGTCTCCAGGCTGGTGTGCGCCAGCAGGGTCGTGGTCAGCTCGGCCTGGGCAATCTTCGAGGTCTTGGGCTCGATGACCAGGCGCACCGGCGCGTCCTTGCTGGACTCGTCGCGCACGCCGTCCAGCAGCGCCAGCATGCTGGCTTTCAGCTGCACCTGCTCCGGGTTCAGGGCCTTCTTGCCCGCCTTGACCTTGGGGTTGGTGAGCTCCTCGATCTCCTCGAGCACCTTCTGCGCCGACACGCCGGGCGGCAGCTCGGTCACCACCAGCTGCCACTGGCCGCGCGCCAGCTCCTCGATCTTCCAGCGCGCGCGCACCTTCAGGCTGCCCCGCCCGGTGCGGTAGGCCGCCTGGATGTCGGCCGCCGGGCTGATGATCTGCCCGCCGCCGGGGTAGTCCGGCCCCGGGATCCGCGCGTACACCTCGTCGTCGGACAGCTTCGGCGTCTTGACCAGCGCCACGCAGGCATCGGCCACCTCGCGCAGGTTGTGGCTGGGGATCTCGGTGGCCAGGCCCACGGCGATGCCGCTGGCGCCGTTGAGCAGCGCAAACGGCAGGCGCGCCGGCAGCTGGCGCGGCTCCAGCGTCGAGCCGTCGTAGTTGGGCACGAAATCCACTGTGCCCATGTCGATCTCGTCGAGCAGCAAAGTGGTGATGCGCGCCAGGCGCGCCTCGGTGTAGCGCATGGCGGCCGCGCCGTCGCCGTCGCGGCTGCCAAAGTTGCCCTGGCCGTCGATCAGCGGGTAGCGCTGGTTGAAGTCCTGCGCCAGGCGCACCAGCGCGTCGTAGGCCGACTGGTCGCCGTGCGGGTGAAACCGGCCCAGCACGTCGCCCACCACGCGCGCGCTCTTCACGGGCCGGGCGGCGGTGTTGCGGTTGGCGCCGCTCCAGCCCAGGCCCATCTCGCCCATGGCGTAGAGGATGCGCCGCTGCACCGGCTTCAAGCCATCGCAGACGTCGGGCAGCGCCCGGCCCTTGACGACGGACAGGGCGTATTCGAGGTAGGCGCGCTGGGCGTAGCTGGCCAGCGAATCATCCGCCTGCGGGGCGGGCGAGAGATCAGGAGCGGGATGTTCTGTCATGCTTCAAAAACAGGAGCTTCCAGCGCTTGCCTGGCAAGGGCTGGAGGCCAAAAAGACCACTAATCGGGGCGCTTAGATATCGACGTCCACCGCGTCGCCGTGCAGCTCCATCAGCTCGCGCCGCGAGCCGGCCTCGCCCTTGCCCATCAGGCGGGTCATCAGGTTTTCGGTGGCCTCGTAGCCGGCGCTGCCCAGCTGCACCGGCAGCAGGCGGCGGGTGTCGGGGTTCAGGGTGGTTTCCCACAGCTGCTCGGCGTTCATCTCGCCCAGGCCCTTGAAGCGGCTGATCTGGCATTTCTCGCGCGCCACGCCTTCCTTGGCGGCCTTGTCCAGGATGGCGGCGAGCTCGCCTTCGTCCAGCGCGTACAGCTTGGCGGCGGGCTTCTTGCCGCGCGCGGGGATGTCCACGCGAAAGAGCGGCGGGCGCGCCACGTAGATGTGGCCGGCCTCGATCAGCCTGGGGAAGTGGCGAAAGAACAGGGTCAAGAGCAGCACCTGGATGTGCGAGCCGTCCACGTCCGCGTCCGAGAGGATGCAGATCTTGCCGTAGCGCAGGCCCGACAGGTCGGGCTCGTCCAGCGGGCCGTGCGGGTCCACGCCGATGGCGACCGAGATGTCGTGCACTTCGGTGTTGGCAAACAGCCGGTCGCGCTCGACCTCCCACGTGTTGAGCACCTTGCCGCGCAGCGGCAGGATGGCCTGCGTTTCCTTGTCGCGGCCCATCTTGGCGCTGCCGCCGGCGCTGTCGCCCTCGACCAGGAAGACTTCGTTGTACTGCGTGTCGCGGCTTTCGCAGTCGGTGAGCTTGCCCGGCAGCACGGCCACGCCCGAACCCTTGCGCTTTTCGACCTTCTGGCCGGCCTTCTGGCGCGTTTGCGCGGCCTTGATGGCCAGTTCTGCCAGCTTCTTGCCGTAGTCCACGTGCTGGTTCAGCCACAGCTCTAGCGCCGGGCGCACGAAGCTGGAGACCAGCCGCACCGCGTCGCGCGAGTTCAGCCGCTCCTTGATCTGGCCCTGGAATTGCGGGTCCAGCACCTTGGCCGACAGCACGTAGCTGGCGCGCGCGAACACGTCCTCGGGCATCAGCTTGACGCCCTTGGGTAAAAGTCCGTGCAGCTCGATGAAGCCCTTGACGGCCTGGAACAGGCCGTCGCGCAGGCCGCTGTCGTGCGTGCCGCCGGCGCTGGTGGGGATCAGGTTGACATAGCTCTCGCGCACCGGCGCGCCTTCTTCGGTGAAGGCCACGGCCCAGGCCGCGCCCTCGCCCTCGGCAAAGCTGTCGCTGCCGGCGTCGGCAAAGCCCTCGCCCTCGAACAGGGGGATGACCGGGTCCACCGGCAGGGTCTGCTGCAGGTAGTCGCGCAGGCCGCCCTTGTACTGCCAGGTCTGCGTCTCGCGCGTCTTCTCGCTCAGCAGCGTGACGGCCACGCCGGGCATCAGCACGGCCTTGCTGCGCAACAGGTGTGTCAGCTCGGCCATGGGCAGGTGGCTGGATTCGAAATATTTCGCGTCCGGCCAGGCGCGCACGGTGGTGCCCTGCTTGCGCTCGCCGGCCTGCAGGGGCCGGGCCTGCAGCGGCTCGACCACGTCGCCGGCGGCGAACACCAACCGGGCTGACTGGCCCTCGCGGTGCGTGGTCACCTCCATGCGCGTGGACAGGGCATTGGTCACCGACACGCCCACGCCGTGCAGCCCGCCCGAAAAGTTGTAGGCCCCGCCTTTGCCCTTGTCGAACTTGCCGCCGGCGTGCAGCCGGGTGAAGACCAGCTCCACCACGGGGGCCTTTTCTTCCGGGTGCAGGCCGAAGGGGATGCCGCGGCCGTCGTCCTCCACGCTGACCGAGCCGTCCAGGTGCAGCGTTACGCGAATCTTCTTGCCAAAGCCGGCCAGCGCCTCGTCGGCGGCGTTGTCCAGCACCTCCTGGATGATGTGCAGGGGGTTGTCGGTGCGGGTGTACATGCCCGGGCGCTGCTTGACGGGCTCCAGGCCCTTGAGCACGCGGATCGAGCCTTCTGCGTAGTCGCTGGTGGTGTGGGATGCGGGTTTGGCTGCCATGGCGGCGGATTGTAGGACTGGTTATATAAACAGTATTTTCGCTCTTTTGCCTGCCCCGGCAGGCATTGCGGGATTTGTTTACATTCGCTGCCATGCACCCTGCCAACACTCGCGCGCGCCCGCTTTCCATGGCCCAGGTCCTGCTCTGCGGCGCCGCCGTGGTGACGCTGTCCATGGGCATCCGCCACGGCTTCGGCCTGTGGCTGCAGCCCATCACGCAGGACATGGGCTGGACGCGCCAGACCTTCGCCCTGGCCATGGCCATCCAGAACCTGGCCTGGGGGCTGTTCGGCATCTTCGGCGGCATGGTGGCCGACCGCTTCGGCGCCTTCCGGGTGCTGATCGGCGGCTCCTTGCTGTACGCCGCCGGCCTGGTGGGCATGGCGCTGTCGCCCACGCCGGGACTGTTCGCGCTGACCACGGGAGTGGTCATCGGCGCGGCCCAGGCGGGTACCACCTACGCCATCATCTATGGCGTGCTGGGGCGCCAGATCTCGGCGGACAAGCGCTCTTGGGCCATGGGCGTGGCAGCGGCGGCGGGCTCCTTCGGACAGTTTCTGATGGTGCCGCTGGAGGGGCAGCTGATCCTGTCCTTCGGCTGGCAGCAGGCCTTGCTGGTGCTGGCTGCCATGGCGCTCTTGATCATCCCGCTGGCCTTCGGCCTGCGCGAGCCCGGCTTTCACGGCGGCACGCCGGCGCAGCGCTCGCAGAGCATGGGCGAGGCAGTGGTGGAGGCCCTGCGCCACAAGAGCTTCGTGCTGCTCACCCTGGGCTACTTCGTCTGCGGCTTTCAGGTGGTGTTCATCGGCGTGCACATGCCCAGCTACCTGAAGGACCACGGTCTGTCGCCGCAGGTGGCCAGCTTTGCGCTGGCGCTGATCGGCCTGTTCAACGTCTTTGGCACCTACGCGGCCGGCTCCCTGGGCCAGCGCATCCCCAAGCGCAACATCCTGGTGTTTATCTACTGGGCGCGGGCAGTGGTCATCACCGTCTTCCTGGTGGTGCCGCTGTCGCCGCTGTCGGTCTATGTGTTTTCTGCCGTGATGGGAGCGCTGTGGCTGTCCACCGTGCCGCCGACCAACGCCGTGGTGGCGCAGATCTTCGGCGTTCAGCATCTGTCCATGCTTAGCGGCTTCGTGTTCTTCAGCCACCAGATCGGCAGCTTCATGGGCGTGTGGCTGGGCGGCTACCTCTATGACCGCACGGGCAGCTATGACATCGTGTGGTACCTGGCCGTCGCCTTGGGCGTGGCGGCCGGCCTGATCAACCTGCCGGTGCGCGAGCGCGCCATCGTGCGCCCCGCCGCGCAGGCGGCCTGAAAGGAACAAAGCCATGGCACCGCGCATACGCAACGGGCTGGCCGCCGCGGCCGGCGCGGCCGTGCTGCTGGCCGTCTTCGCCTGGTACCTGCGGCCGGACTTCATGCTCGCGCTGGCCGACCAGCTGTGGGCCTGCTTCTGAACATGCACCCGCACCACCAGGGTCGGCCCTCCGAATGGATCGTGCGCTGGGCGCACCTGGTACCCGCCGGCGGCGCGGTGCTGGACGTGGCCTGCGGCCCGGGCCGGCACCTGCGCTGGTTTCATGAACGAAATCACCCCGTAACCGGCGTGGATCAAGCGCCAGAAGCTATTGATTCAATAGCACCCTACGCCGAGGCCATCCGGGCCGACATCGAGGGCGGCCCCTGGCCACTGGCCGGGCGGCAGTTCGCCGCAGTGGTCGTCACCCACTACCTGTGGCGCCCCCTGCTGCCCGCCATCGTGGACTGCGTGGCGCCGGGCGGCGTGCTGCTGTACGAGACCTTCGCCCAGGGCAACGAGACCGTGGGCCGGCCTGCGCGGGCCGACTTTCTGCTGGCTCCGGGCGAGCTGCTGCGCGCCTGCGCGCCGCTGCGGGTGGTGGCCTATGAAGACGGCTTCCTGGAGGGGCCGGCGCGCTTCGTGCAGCGCATCGCCGCCGTGCGCCTGCCCGCCGGGGCCGCCGCGGCCATGCGCCTGCCCCTCATGCCGCCAGCTTGAGGGACGGCAAGCCCTAGTTAGAATGCTTTTTTTGCAGTTTTCGACCGCGCCATGACCTCTCCCAGCGCCCCCCTGACGGGCAGCATCGTCGCCCTCGCCACTCCCATGCACGATGACGGCAGCGTGGACTACTCCGCCCTGCGCAAACTCATCGACTGGCACATCCAGGAAGGCACGGACTGCATCGGCGTGGTGGGCACCACGGGCGAGTCGCCCACTGTGAACGTCGAGGAGCACCGCGAGATCATCCGCGTGTCCGTCGAGCAGGCCGCCGGCCGCGTGCCCGTCATGGCCGGCTGCGGCGCCAATTCCACGCACGAGGCCATCGCCCTGGCGCGCTACGCCAGCGAGGTGGGCGCGAGCAGCCAGCTGCAGGTCGTGCCCTACTACAACAAGCCTACGCAAGAGGGCCAGTACCAGCACTTCAAGGCGATCGCCGAGGCCGTGGGTGACCTGCCCATGGTGCTGTACAACGTGCCCGGCCGCTCGGTGGCGGACATGCACCACGAGACCGTGCTGCGCCTGGCCCAGGTGCCCGGCATCATCGGCATCAAGGAAGCGACCGGCGATATCGCCCGCGCGCAGTGGCTGATCCGCGACGTGCCCAAGGGCTTTGCCGTCTATTCGGGCGACGACCCGACGGCTGTGGCGCTCATGCTGTGTGGCGGCCAGGGCAACATCAGCGTGACGGCCAACGTGGCCCCGCGCCTGATGCGCGAGCTGTGCGCCGCGGCCATCGCGGGCGACGCCCGGCGCGCCATGGAGATCCAGTTTCGCCTGCTGGCGCTGCACAAGCACCTGTTCGTCGAGGCCAACCCGATTCCCGTCAAATGGGCCATGGCCCGCATGGGCCTGTGCGGCCCGGCCATGCGCCTGCCCATGACGCCGCTGACCCAGGCCAACGAACCCGTGGTGGAAGGCGCCCTGCGCGCCGCCGGCCTGGTGGCCTGAGCGCTGCCCCTTCCCCTGCTGCCCTTTTCTTTGCGCTCGCGCACCAACGAGGATTTACGCGTGAACCCTGGCACCCGCATCGGCCTGATCGGCCTCGCCCTGTCCCTGTCGGCCTGCTCCGTCCTGGAGGGCGACAAGATCGACTACAAAAGCGCCACCAAGGGAGCCACGCTGGAGGTGCCGCCGGACCTGTCGCAGCTCTCGCGCGACACCCGCTACACGGTGCCCGGCGGCGTGGTCTCGGCCGCGGCCTTCGAGGCTGGCCAGGCGCAGCAGCCCCGCTCGGCCCACGCCGCGCCCCTGAAGATCGGCGACGTGCACATCGAGCGTGACGGCAACCAGCGCTGGCTGGTGGTGGGCCGCCCGGTGGACCAGCTGTGGGAGCCGGTGCGCGACTTCTGGCTGGACAATGGCTTCGTCTATACCCTGGAGCAGCGCGATCTGGGCCTGCTGGAAACCGACTGGGCCGAAAACCGCGCCAAGCTGCCCCAGGACTTCATCCGCCAGACCATCGGCAAGGTGTTCGACTCGCTGTACTCCACCGGCGAGCGTGACAAGTTCCGCACCCGCATGGAGCGGCGCGCCGACGGCAGCACCGAGATCTATGTGACCCACCGCGGCATGATCGAGGTCTATAACAACACCCAAAAGGACCAGACCGTCTGGCAGCCGCGCGCTCCCGATCCGGAGCTGGAGACCGAATTCCTGCGCCGCATGATGGTCAAGCTGGGCGTGAGCGAGGAGCAGTCGCGCGCTGCCGCCGCCGCCCCGGTCCCGGCCGCGCCTTCCGCGCGCATCGGCCAGGTGGGCGGCGCGCCCGTCGTGCAGCTCGATGAGCCTTTCGACCGGGCCTGGCGCCGCGTGGGCGTGTCGCTGGACCGCACGGGCTTCACCGTCGAGGACCGCGACCGCAGCCAGGGCGTGTACTTCGTGCGCTACGTAGAGCCCAACGCCGACAAGAAGGACAAGGGCTTCTTCGGCAAGCTGTTCAGCCGCAGCGCCGATGCGGCGGCGCCCCTGAAGTACCGCATCGTCGTGCGCAGCGAGGGCGGCCAGAGCACCGTGTCGGTGCTCAATGCCGCCGGCGCGCCCGAGAGCTCGGCCAACGCCGAGCGCATCGTGCGCGTCATTGCGGACGACCTGAAGTAACTTGCTGCGCTTTCGCAACCTGGCCAGCGGCAGTGGCGGCAACGCCACCCTGATCGAGGCACGCAGCGGCGCCCACACGCGCCGCCTGCTGATGGACTGCGGCCTGAGCCTGCGCCAGGTGGACGTGCGGCTGGCCGCCGCCGGCACCGGGGCAGGCGAGCTGGACGCGCTCTTCATCACCCACGAGCATTCGGACCACACGGGCTGCGTGCTCAAGCTGGCGCTGCGCGAGCGCATCCCCGTGTGGATGAGCCAGGGCACCTGGGAAGGCATGGGCGCGCCCCCTCTGGACGGCCTGCTGCGCATCGCACGCGACGGCCAGCCCATCGACCTGGGCGATTTCGAGGCCCTGCCCTTCGCCGTGCCCCACGACGCGCGCGAGCCGCTGCACCTGCGCTGCAGCGACGGGGCCACGCACATCGGCCTGATGACCGACCTGGGGCACGCCAGCGACCACGTGCTGCAGCACCTGCGCGGCTGCCACGCCCTGCTGCTGGAAACCAACCACGACGCGGACATGCTGCACGGCGGGCACTATCCCGCCTTCCTCAAGCGGCGCATCGCCGGACCCCACGGCCACCTGCCCAACGATGCCAGCGCCGACCTGCTGCACGCCCTGTGCCACCCCGGCCTGCGCCATGTGGTCGCCGCCCACCTGAGCGCGCGCAACAACCAGCCGCACCTGGCCCAGGCGGCGCTCGCCGGTGCCTGGGGCTGCGCCGACACGGACATCGTCGTGGCCGACCAGCGCACGGGTACGGGCTGGATCGAAGCCAGCTACTGAGAACCCAGACCCTGCCAAAGACAAAACCCCGGCCGCCTGAGCGACCGGGGTTTTGTTTTTTCTCCCTGCCTCCTGCCAAGCCAGGAGCCAGGCAGAAGGCGCAGAGGCGATGCGCTTACTTGGCTTCTTGCGAAGCAGTGCCCGTCGCAGCGGCAGCAGCAGCGTCGGCCGCCGCCTTCGCATCGGCAGCGTTGGCATCGGAAGCAGCGTCGGTGGCGGGAGCCGGGACTTCTGCCGAAGCAGGGGCCTCGACAGGAGCGGGGACGGGCTCAGGTGCCGGAGCGGGTGCTTCCACCGGCGCAGGCGCGGGTACGGGCGCCGGCTCTTCCTTCTTGCCGCAAGCGGCCAGGGCAACGGCAGCAACCAGGGCAGCCAGAACGACGGAGTTCTTCATTGCAGTCTTCCTATGATGGACAGGGATAGTTATGAAATGCCGTGGCCCTTGCCGCGATGGCGCAGGCCCGGCTGGGGCACTCCACATGCCCCGGGGCAAAACCAACCGATGATTATCCGTCAATCCTGAATTACGCGGAGCCGTCCGTTACAGCCCCAGCACGGAGGCGGGAAAGGCGGGGCTGCTCTTGCGCTCCAGCCACTCATCCAGGGTCTCGCGCAGCTGCACGCGCCGCCCGGGCTCGCTGTCCGTCGTGCCCACGCTGCGCACCGGGTCCCGGCGCTGCAGCACCCAGGCCGGCGACCACAGGGCGCTGGGCACGGCCAGCGGGTCGCTGCCCATGGCCTTGCGGCAGGTGATGATGTGGTCCCACTGGCGGCGCCACTGCACGAAGCGCGGATGGCGGCGCACCAGCTCGGCATAGTCCAGCGCCAGCAGCGTGCAGCGGCGCCCGGTGCGCGACCATTGCTGCAGTGAATCGACCACGTCGCGCTCGCCCAGTGGCCAGTCGATGAAGTCAGCATCGGCCAGGATCAGCTCGCCCCAGCCTTCGCGCGCGGCCGCCGCCAGCGCGTCGCGCACCCGCTGGCGGAAGTCCTCGCGGCCCTCGAAACGGCCTTCAGGCAGGGCAGGCGCTGCTGCGTTCGCGTCATCCATGGGTGAGCCCTCCCGTGCTTCAGGCGGCCGGCCCGGCGTGCGCCCAGCCGGCGTCGCACCAGGCGGACAGCAGCTCCAGCGCCTCATCGCTGGCGCGGGCCAGCTCGGCCGGCGTCAGCGCACGGGCGTCGGCCAGGCGGCGCATCAGCGCCGCGTCGCGCCCGGCAGCGCGATAGCTCTCGCCGTTGATGAAGATGTGCCGCGCGTCATACATCATGCGGGTGCGCCGGTCCAGCGCCACGCTCTCGAGCAGGCCGGCGCCCGCCCCTGGCTCGAACCAGACGTTCGGCTTGGGCTCGGTCAATGCCTCCCCCAGGGCGCATTCCAGCGCCTGCGGCTGGGCCAGGGCGCGCTCGACGGCCTGGCGGGCAAAGGCCTGCAGCTCGGCCGGAATGGCCCCTGGCGTGGCCACGGCCGGCTGCTGCGGATCGCGGTAGAGGGGGCCGCCCTCCTCATCGGCGGCGGCATCGGCCATGCGCAGCAGCACCTCGTGCGCCAGGCCGGCCCGCTCTGGCGAGCGAAAGCCGATGGAATACGTCATGCACTCGCCCTCGGCCACGCCGTCGTGCGCCCAGCGCGGTGGCAGGTACAGCAGGTCGCCAGGCTCCAGCACGTATTCCTCTTCCGGCTCGAAGTTCGCCAGCACTTTCAAAGGCAGGCCGTCCACCAGCTCCAGGTTTTTCTGGCGGCCGATGCGCCAGCGCCGGCGGCCCTGGGCCTGCAGCAGGAAGACGTCGTAGCTGTCGAAATGCGGACCGACACCGCCGCCATCGCTGGCATAGCTGATCATGAGGTCGTCCAGCCGTGCCTGCGGCACGAAGGCGAACTGCTGCATCAGCGCGTGCGTGGCGTCGTCGTGCAGGTCCACCCCCTGCACCAATACCGTCCACTCGCGGGTCGAAAGCGAGGGGATGGCGCGGCGCGGCAGCGGCCCGTGGCGCAGCAGCCAGCGCCCATCCCTGTGCTGGATCAGGCGCGACTCCACGTCCTCGCTGCCGGCCAGCTGCAGCAGCGCGCTGCGCGAGACAGGCGGCTTGAAGCCGGGCATTGCCTGGCGCACCAGCAAGGGCTTCTTGTGCCAGTGGCGGCGCATGAATTGGTCAGCACTCAGGCCGCCCAGCAGCGGCAGCGGTTGTTGGATATCCATGGAGGGTGGCAGCCGGGCGGGCGGCAGCTAGGAGGAAGGGAGCTGCGACAATTGTCCTATGGAAATCAACGAACAATGCGTGGTGGCCCTGACCTGGGTGCTCAAGGACACCATGGGCGAAGAACTGGACGTGCTGGACGATCCGGTGGAGTTTCTTGTCGGCGGCGACGACCTGCTGGCGCGCATCGAGCAGGCCCTGCAGGGCTATGCGCCCGGCGCCGAGCTGTCGTTGCACCTGGAGCCCGAAGACGCCTTTGGCGACTATGACGGCCAGCTGCTCTTTCTGGAGCCGCGCACGCTGTTCCCGGCTGAGCTGGAAGAAGGCATGACTTTTGAAGGCTCGGCGCTGCCCGCGGGGGCCAGCGCCGACGCGCCGCGCGAAGCGCTCTACACCGTGGCGCAGATCTACCCGGAACACGTGGTGCTGGATGGCAACCACCCGCTGGCAGGCCTGGCACTGCGCCTGCAGCTCAAGGTGCATTCCGTGCGCGAAGCCACCGAGCAGGAGCTGGAGCGCCTTACCGCCGGCACGGGCTTTTTCCGGCTGCAGCCGCAGGCGCCCGGCAGCGATACGCTGCACTGACGCTTGCATTGCCGGGCGGGCAGCCTGAGCCACCCAGCCCGGCAGCGCCGGTGCCTGCCGTCAGACGCGCGAGATCTGGCCGTTGTACAGGCGCACGCGGTCACCGGTGCGCAGATCGCCAGTGGCAGGCACTTCGTACACGCGCTGGCCGCCGCGGTCCAGCTGGATGGTGATGCGGTAGGACTCGAAGTCCGTGCGGTCGTTGCGCGATTCGATGGCATTGCCGGCCAGCGCCCCGCCTACCGCGCCCACGGCAGTGGCGGCCAGGCGGCCCGAGCCGCCGCCGACCTGGTTGCCCAGCACGCCACCAACCACTGCCCCCAGCACGGCACCGGCGCCGCTGGTGCGGTTGCGGGCATGCAGGCCCTCGATATGCGAGACGGAGCCGTACTCCGTCGCCCGGCTGTCGTAGTTGGGGTAGGCCTGCGATTGCTGGCCCGGGTAGTAAGGCTGATCGCCGTAGCGCGGTGCATCGGCACAGGCGGCCAGCGCACCAGCCAGCGAAATGGTGCCGGCAATGGCGGCGATACGGGAATACTTGCGCATGGCTTCACTCCTGTTGATTAGTTGATTGCTTGGCTTGCAAACGGGAAAACACTGGCGTGGGCATTTGGTCCACGCTGCAGGTGTTCGATTGAAGCAAAGCGTGGCGCAGCCAGGGGCCGGGCAATGGCCGGCGCCGGCGTAGTTCGGGCAAGCGCCCGGCCGTCAGCATGCGCTGACAGGCGCCGCCCTCGCGGGCCGATCAATGGCGCCCGGTGGAGCCGTAGCCGCTCTCGCCGCGCTGGCTGGCGGGAAAATCCTGCACCACCCGAAACTGCGCCTGCACCACCGGCACGATGACCAGCTGCGCCAGGCGCTCCAGGGGCTGCAGGGTGAAAGCCGTATCGCTGCGGTTCCAGGCGCTGACCATCAGCTGGCCCTGGTAGTCGCTGTCGATCAGACCCACCAGGTTGCCCAGCACGATGCCGTGCTTGTGGCCCAGGCCCGAGCGCGGCAGGATCAGCGCGGCGTAGCCCGGGTCCTTCAGGTACATGGCGATGCCGGTGGGCACCAGTTGCCAGGCGTTGGGCTGCAGCAGCAGCGGCGCGTCCAGGCAGGCGCGCAGGTCCAGGCCGGCGCTGCCCGGCGTGGCATAGCTGGGCAGCTGATCGGCCAGCCGCTCGTCGAGAATCTTGATGTCAACGTTCATGCGGCGCGAGTGTGCCGCAGCCGGCGGGCGATTTCCGCCACCAGCTGGCGCGCCAGCTCCACCTTGGAAGCACGCGGCAGCTCGCGGTGGCCGTCGGCATCGACCAGCAGCAGGGCGTTGTCATCCTGGCCGAAGGTGGCCGGGCCGATGTTGCCCACCAGCAGGGGCACGCCCTTGCGCTGGCGCTTGGCGCTGGCGTGCTCCAGCAGGTTCTCGCTTTCGGCGGCAAAGCCCACGCAGTACAGCTGGCCGCTGCGCGCGCGCGGCGACTGTGCCACGGTGGCCAGGATGTCCGGGTTCTCCACGAAGGCCAGGGCCGGCACGGCGCCCGATCCGTCCTTCTTGATCTTGTGGTCGGCGCTGGTCGCCGGGCGCCAGTCGGCCACGGCCGCTGTCGCTATGAATACGGTAGCTGCTTGCGCTTGACCAGCAACGGTTTCGAGCATATTTTGTGCTGAAACCACGTCCAGCCGCCGCACGCCCCGCGGCGTCGGCAGGTGCACCGGGCCGGCCACCAGGGTGACCTCGGCGCCCGCCTCGCGCGCAGCACGGGCGATGGCAAAACCCATCTTGCCCGACGACAGATTGGTGATGCCGCGCACCGGGTCGATGGCCTCGAAGGTAGGGCCGGCCGTGATCAGCACCTGCTGCCCCGCCAGCAGCTTCGGGGCGAAGAAGGCGGCCAGCTCTTCCAGGATCTCGGCGGCCTCCAGCATGCGCCCGTCGCCCGTCTCACCGCAGGCCTGGTCCCCATGGCCCACGCCCAGCACGGTGGCGCCGTCCTGCTGCACCTGGGCCAGGTTGCGCTGCGTGGCCGGGTGGGCCCACATCTGGCGGTTCATGGCGGGTGCCAGCAGCAGCGGCACACGATCGGACGGCCTGGCCAGGCACAGCAGGCTGAGCAGCTCATCGGCCCGCCCCTGCGCCAGGCGCGCGATGAAGTCGGCGCTGCAGGGGGCGATCAACACCGCGTCGGCCTCGCGCGAGAGGTTGATGTGCGCCATGTTGTTGGCCTCGCGCGCGTCCCACTGCGAGCCATAGACGGGCCGGCCCGTCAGCGCCTGCAGCGTCACGGCCGTGATGAACTGCTCGGCCGCCTCGGTCATCACCACCTGCACGGTGGCCTGGGCCTTGATCAGCAGCCGCGCGAGCTCCGCCGCTTTGTAGCAGGCCACGCCCCCGGAGAGGCCCAGCACGATGTGTTTGCCAGCAAGTGCATTCATGGGCGGGGATTCTGGCAGAGGGCATGGCGCACGCCTGCGCACGGCCCTTTGGCGGGGCTGCCGGCGGGCCCGAACCTATAATCACCATTTCCCACTCCATCACGACATGACCAAATTCGTCTTCGTCACCGGCGGCGTGGTGTCTTCCCTGGGCAAGGGAATCGCCTCCGCCTCCCTTGCCGCGATCCTCGAATCGCGCGGCCTCAAAGTCACCCTCATCAAGCTCGACCCGTACATCAACGTGGATCCGGGCACCATGTCCCCCTTCCAGCATGGCGAGGTCTTCGTGACCGACGACGGGGCTGAGACCGACCTGGACCTGGGGCATTACGAGCGCTTCATCGAAACCCGCATGAAGCAGACCAACAACTTCACCACCGGGCGCATCTACCAGTCCGTGCTGGAGAAGGAGCGCCGGGGCGACTACCTGGGCAAGACGGTGCAGGTCATCCCGCACGTCACCAACGAGATCCAGGAGTTCATCAAGCGCGGCGCCGGCATCGGCACGCCCGACGCGGTGGACGTGGCCATCTGCGAGGTCGGCGGCACGGTGGGCGACATCGAATCCCTGCCCTTCCTGGAGGCGGTGCGCCAGCTGTCGCTCAAGCTGGGCCCGAACAACTCGGCCTTCGTGCACCTGACCTATCTGCCCTGGATCGAGACCGCCGGGGAGCTCAAGACCAAGCCCACCCAGCACACGGTGCAGAAGCTGCGCGAGATCGGCATCCAGCCCGACGCGCTGCTGTGCCGCGCGCTGCATGCCGTGCCCGACGAGGAGCGCGAGAAGATCTCCCTCTTCACCAACGTGCCCGAGTGGGGCGTGATCTCCATGTGGGACGTGGACACCATCTACAAGGTGCCGCGCATGCTGCACGAGCAGGGCCTGGATGGCCTCATCTGCGACAAGCTGCGCCTGAACACGCCGCCGGCCAGCTTGAAGCGCTGGGACGACCTGGTGCACGAGTGCGAGAACCCGGGCGGCGAGATCAGCATCGCCATGGTGGGCAAGTACACCGAGCTGTCAGACGCCTACAAGTCCGTCAACGAAGCGCTCAAGCACGCCGGCATGCAAAACCACGTGCGCGTGCAGATCACCCACCTGGATTCCGAAGGCATCACCGACCAGAACGCCGCCGAGCAGCTGGGCCGCTTTGACGCCATCTTGGTGCCTGGCGGCTTTGGTTCGCGCGGGGTGGAGGGCAAGATCAGCAGCGCCCGCTATGCCCGCGAGCACGGCGTGCCCTACCTGGGCATCTGCCTGGGGATGCAGGTGGCCACCATCGAATACGCACGTCACAAGGCCAATCTTGCCGGCGCCAACTCCACCGAGTTCGACCAGGCCAGTCCGCACCCGGTCATCGCCCTCATCACCGAGTGGAAGAACGAGGACGGCCGCGTGATGACGCGCCACGAGAACTCGGACCTGGGCGGCACCATGCGCCTGGGCGCGCAGACCTCCAATGTGCAGCCAGGCACGCTGGCCCACCGCATCTACGGCGACACGGTGACCGAGCGCCACCGCCACCGCTACGAGGCCAACGTGCAGTACCTGGACCGGCTGCGGGGCGCTGGCCTGGTGATCTCGGCGCAGACCCAGCGCGAGCAGCTGACCGAGATCGTCGAGCTGCCGCAGGACGTGCATCCCTGGTACATGGGCGTGCAGTTCCACCCCGAGTTCAAGTCCACGCCCTGGGACGGCCACCCGCTGTTCAACGACTTCGTCAAGGCCGCCGCGCAGCACCACCAGCAAGGCGCACAGGCCGGCGCGTGAGCGCCTGCGCACCTACAAGGACACCACCATGCAACTGTGCGGCTTTCCCGTCGGCCTTGAGCACCGCTTCTTCCTGATCGCCGGCCCCTGCGTGGTCGAATCCGAGCAGCTGCAGCTGGACGTGGCTGGCCAGCTCAAGGAAATCACGGCCTCGCTGGGTATCCCCTTCATCTTCAAGAGCAGCTTTGACAAGGCCAACCGCAGCTCGGGAGCGAGCTTTCGCGGCCCGGGCATGGACAAGGGCCTGGAGATCCTGGCCAAGGTGAAGAAGGAGATCGGCGTGCCCGTGCTGACCGACGTGCACACCGAGGCCGAAGTGCCCCACGTGGCATCGGTGGTGGACGTGCTGCAGACGCCAGCCTTCCTGTGCCGCCAGACCGACTTCATCCGCGCAGTCGCACAAAGCGGCAAGCCGGTGAACATCAAGAAGGGCCAGTTCCTCGCGCCCCACGACATGAAGAACGTCATCGACAAGGCCCGCGCCGCCGCGCGCGAGGCAGGCCTGTCCGAAGACCGCTTCATGGCCTGCGAGCGCGGCGCCAGCTTCGGCTACAACAACCTGGTCAGCGACATGCGCAGCCTGGCCATCATGCGGGGCACCGACGCGCCGGTCGTCTTCGACGCCACCCACAGCGTGCAGCTGCCGGGCGGCCAGGGCACGACCAGCGGCGGCATGCGCGAGATGGTGCCGGTGCTGTCGCGCGCCGCCGTCGCCGTGGGCGTGGGCGGCCTGTTCATGGAAACCCATCCGGACCCGTGCAACGCCCTGTCGGACGGCCCCAACGCCGTGCCGCTCAAGCACATGCGCGCGCTGCTGGAGACCCTGGTGCAGCTGGACGCCGTAACCAAGAAGAACGGCTTTCTGGAAAACGATTTCGGCGCCTGACCCTCCCACACGAACGAAAGAGAGACCCCCATGCCCAGCGGATACCTGATTGCCAACGTGCGCGTGACCAACCCCGAGCAGTACGAGGAATACAAGAAGTGGTCCACCGCCGCCTTCCAGGCGCATGGCGCCGAGATCTGCGTGCGTGGCGGCCAGGTGGCGGTGATGGAGGGCGACTGGGAGCCGGAGCGCGTGGTGATCGCGAAATTCCCCAGTTTCGAGGCTGCCAAGGCTTTCTACGATTCGCCCGAATACGGCAAGGCCCGTGCGGCGCGCGAGGGCGCGGCCGTCATGCGCCTGGTCTGCGTCGAAGGTCTCTGACGCTCACATTTCAATAGCTGCCAGCGCTTGATGGACGGGCGCTGGAGGCTGTTTTTCCATAAATACTAGCGCCGCCCGCAGCGGCTTCCCGGTTTGCAAACTCTCAGCTTGAGGATCCCATGAGTGCCATCGTTGACATCGTAGGCCGCGAAGTGCTGGACAGCCGCGGCAACCCCACCGTCGAGTGCGACGTGCTCCTGGAGAGCGGCGTGATGGGCCGCGCCGCCGTACCCTCGGGCGCCTCCACCGGCAGCCGCGAGGCCATCGAGCTGCGCGACGGCGACAAGAGTCGCTACCTGGGCAAGGGCGTGCTCAAGGCCGTGGAGCACATCAACACCGAGATCAGCGAAGCCGTGCTGGGCCTGGACGCATCCGAGCAGGCCTTCCTGGACAAGACCCTGATCGACCTGGACGGCACCGACAACAAGAGCCGCCTGGGCGCCAACGCCATGCTGGCCGTCTCCATGGCCGTAGCCCGCGCCGCCGCCGAAGAGGCTGGCCTGCCCCTGTACCGCTACTTCGGCGGTATGGGCGGCTGCCAGCTGCCGGTGCCGATGATGAACGTCATCAACGGCGGCGCGCACGCCAACAACAGCCTGGACCTGCAGGAGTTCATGATCATCCCCGTCGGCGCGCCCACCTTCCGCGAGGCGGTGCGCTGGGGCGCCGAGGTGTTCCACGCCCTGAAGAAGATCATCAACGACCGC
Organism: Pulveribacter suum; assembly: GCF_003013695.1. Classification (GTDB taxonomy): domain Bacteria; phylum Pseudomonadota; class Gammaproteobacteria; order Burkholderiales; family Burkholderiaceae_C; genus Melaminivora; species Melaminivora suum. The sequence continues at coordinate 2,896,801 of NZ_CP027792.1, forward strand.
GGCATGAGCACCGCCGTGGGTGACGAGGGCGGCTTTGCCCCCAGCGTGGAGAACCACGAGGCGGCCATCCAGCTGATCCTGCAGGCCATCGAGGCCGCAGGCTACACGGCCGGCGAGCAGATCGCCCTGGGCCTGGACTGCGCCGCCAGCGAGTTCTACAAGGACGGCAAATACGTGCTGGAGGGCGAAGGCGGCCTGCAGCTGACTGCCCAGCAATGGACCGACATGCTGGCCACCTGGTGCGACAAGTACCCCATCATCTCCATCGAAGACGGCATGCATGAAGCCGACTGGGACGGCTGGAAGATCCTGACCGAGCGCCTGGGCAAGGACGTGCAGCTGGTGGGCGACGACCTGTTTGTCACCAACACCAAGATCCTGAAGGAAGGCATCGACAAGCACATCGCGAACTCGATCCTCATCAAGATCAACCAGATCGGCACGCTCACCGAGACCTTTGCCGCCATCGAGATGGCCAAGCGCGCGGGCTACACCGCCGTCATCAGCCACCGCTCGGGCGAGACCGAGGACAGCACCATCGCCGACATCGCCGTGGGCCTGAACGCCGGGCAGATCAAGACCGGCTCGCTGTCGCGCTCGGACCGCATGGCCAAGTACAACCAGCTGCTGCGCATCGAGGAAGACCTGGGCGACGTGGCCGTGTACCCCGGCCGCGCGGCCTTCTACAACCTGCGCTGACGCTCGCGCGTCACCCTGCTCCTGGCTGCTGCCCGGCTGACTGCGCCCCACCCCGCCATGGGCTCGCGCCTGGTCGCCCTCATCCTGCTGCTGCTGCTCGTGGTCGTACACGGGCAGTTGTGGACGGGGCGCGGCAGCATCGGCCAGGTGCAGGAGATGCGCCGCCAGCTGGCCGAGCAGCAGCTGGCCAACGCCCAGGCGCGCCAGGCCAACGAGCGCCTGGCCGCCGAGGTGCAGGACCTGCGCGAGGGCCTGGACATGGTGGAAGAAAAGGCCCGCAGCGAGCTGGGCATGGTGCGCCAGGGCGAGATCTACGTGCACGTCACGCCCGTGCAGCCCCAGCCTTCTCAAAAATGAGAGCTGCCCGCGCTTGACTGGCGCGGGCTTCAGCCACTTTTGACGTTTATTGCGGGACGCTCATTGCACGCCCGAGGGTGCGGGCGGCTGCTTGCCCGGCTCGGTGAACAGCCGGGCCGCGTCCACCTTGTCGAAGTGGTACTGGCGGCCGCAGAAGTCGCACCCCACCTCGACGTCGCCGCGCTCATCCAGGATGGACTGCACCTCGTCCGCCCCTAGGTTGCGCAGCATGGCGCCCACCCGCTCGCGCGAGCAGGTGCAGGCAAAGTGCGGGCCATCGGCGCCCTGGCGCGGCTCAAAGCGCAGCAGGCGCTCTTCCCAGAACAGGCGGTGCAGGATGGTCGGCACGTCCAGGCCCAGAAGCTCCTCGCGCGTCAGGCTGGCGGCCAGCGTGGCGATGCGGCGGTAGTCCTCGTCCTGCTGGGCACGCTGCTCATCGTCGCCCGCGCCCGCGCCGCCAGCCAGGTTGCCCTCGCCCTGCACCGGCATGCGCTGGATCAGCAGGCCGGCCGCCACCTGGTCGCTGGCGGCCAGCACCAGCGTGGCGTCCAGCTGCTCGGACTGGCGCATGTACTGGGTGATCGTTTCAGCCAGGCTGCCCAGCTTGTCGCCCTGCACATCGTTCAGCGGCACCACGCCCTGGTAGGGCTGCTGGCCGGGCAGGCGGTCCTGAGGGTCCAGCGTGATGGCGCAGCGGCCCTGGCCGCCGGCGTTGACCAGCTCGGGCAGGCGGGCATCGTGCGGTACGTCGCCGCTGACGGTGGCCGTGGCGCGCAGCGCCAGGCTGGAGCGCACTTCGGCCACGGCCAGCTTGACCGGGCCGTCGCCGAACACCTGCAGGATCAGCGCGCCATTGAACTTGATGTGCGACTGCATCAGCACCCCGGCCGCCGCCATCTCGCCCAGCAGCTCGGCCACGGGCGGGGCGTAGGCGCCGGTCTCGCTGTTGCCGGCGCGCCGGGCGAGCAGTTCGGTCCAGGCGTCGGTCAGGCGCACGATGGCACCGCGCACGGGCAGGCCGTCAAACAGGAATTTGTGCAGTTCGGACACGGAAGGTGGGTCTTTCTGTTTTGGGGCGGCGGCCGGCCGTCAGCCGATCTTGCGCAGCGTGGCGCGAAAGCGCCGGGCATTGTCGATGTAGTGCTGAGCGCTCTGACGCAAGCCCTCGATCTGCTCAGGCGTGAGCTGGCGCAGCACGCGCGCCGGGCTGCCCAGGATCATCGAGCCGTCGGGGAACTCCTTGCCTTCGGTGACCAGTGCGCCCGCGCCCACCAGGCAGTTCTTGCCGATCTTCGCGCCGTTGAGGATCACGGCGCCGATGCCGATCAGCGTCTCGTCGCCGATGGTGCAGCCATGCAGCATGACCTGGTGGCCCACCGTCACGCGCTCCCCGATCACCAGGGGTTTGCCGAAGTCGGCGTGCAGCACGCTGGCGTCCTGCACGTTGGAGCCGGCGCCGATGGCGATGCTCTCGCAGTCGCCGCGCACCACGGCGCCAAACCAGACGCTGGCGTCTTCGGCCAGGCTCACGTTGCCCATGACCTGGGCGCTGTCGGCCACCCAGGCACTGCCTGCCACCTGCGGCGCCACGCCTTCCAGTTCATAGATCGCCATCGCGCCCTGCCCTTCGTGTAGTTGCCAGAAAACTACAATTGTAGGGATGGAGCTTCGTCAACGTGCCCTGGAGGTTTTGTGCCTCACCGATGCAGAAGAAAAATCGGCCGCAGCGCTTGCCCTGCAAGCGCAAGCAGCTAGCATTTCGATAGCTATCGACGCCACCCCCACGCCCACCCAGGCCCTGCCCGGGCATCCGGCGCGGCCCGAGCTGCTGCAGCACACGGCGCTGGCGCGGCGCTCGCCCGCCACGCCGGGCGGCCGGGCGGTGCTGATCCACGCCATCGCCCACATCGAGTTCAACGCCATCAACCTGGCGCTGGACGCCCTCTGGCGCTTTGCCGGCATGCCGCGCCAGTTCTACCTGGACTGGCTGCAGGTGGCCGGCGAGGAGGCGCGCCACTTTCGCCTGCTGCGCGACCACCTGCGCCAGCACCTGGGCCACGACTACGGCGACTTTCCCGCCCACCAGGGCCTGTGGAGCATGTGCGAGAAGACGGCGCACGACATCACCGCCCGCATGGCCCTGGTGCCGCGCACGCTGGAGGCGCGCGGGCTGGATGCCACGCCGCAGATCCAGCGCAAGCTGCGCAACGCGGGCACGGCCGATGCGCTGGCGGCGGTGGAGATCCTGGACATCATCTTGCGCGAGGAGGTCGGCCACGTGGCCATCGGCAACCACTGGTACGGCTGGCTGTGCGCGCGCGACGGGCTGGAGCCGGTGGCCCACTACGCCCAGCTCGTCCAGCGCTACGAGGCGCCGCGGCCCAAGCCGCCGCTGAACACCGCCGCGCGGCGCGCGGCCGGCTTTTCCGAAGCCGAGCTGCAGTGGCTGGAGCAGGGCGAGGGGCCGCAGGGCGCCTCCCTACAATGACCGCTGCCATGACAATGCCCTACTCCTTGACTCCCGCCGGCGGCGAAGGCGCCATGATCGCGCGCCAGGCCATCATGAACGGGCAGCAGTCCGTGGTGGGCTACGAGCTGTTCAACCGCTCGCGCACCCTGCACACGGCCGCCAGCGACGTCACCCTGGTGTTCACCGCCCTGTCGCACGCCGGCACCGAGGAGCTGGTGGGCAAGATGCTCATCTTCGTGAACTGCACGCACGAGAGCCTGTCGGGCGGCCATCTGGACCTGGTCAATCCGGACAAGGTGGTGCTGGAGATCCCCCCCCTGGGCCACGCCGCCACCGACGAGGTGCACGCCCGCCTGCCCATCCTGACCGAGCTGCAGGAGCGCGGCTTTCACCTGGCCTTCGGCCATACCGTGCTGCAGTCGGCCTACGCGCCCTGGCTGCCGCTGGCCGACTACATCAAGCTGGACATGTCGGTGCTGGCGCCCGACCAGGTGGCCGTGCTCATCAACTACGCCGGCCGGCACAGCCAGGCCGAGCTGATCGCCGAGAAGATCGAGACCGCACAGCAGTACGACAAGGTCTCCACCCTGGGCGTGCAGCTGTTCCAGGGGTTCTGGTTCTCGCGGCCCACGCTGGTGCAGGCCAAGGTGCTCAGCCCGGCGCAGGCCACCATCGTGCAGCTGCTCAACCTGGTGCGCAGCCAGGCCGACGCCGAGGCCATCGAGGACGTGCTGAAGAAAGACGCCAGCCTGGCCTTCAACCTGATGCGGCTGATCAACTCCGCCGGCCTGGGGCTGACGCGCGAGATCACCTCGCTGCGCCAGGCCATCATGCTGCTGGGCCTGAAAAAGCTGTTTCGCTGGGCGGCGCTGCTGCTCACGGCCGTGCGCAGCGGCGCTGCTGCCCCGGCCGTGGGCCAGACCGCCGTGGTGCGCGGCCGGCTGATGGAGCTGCTGGCCCTGCAGCTGCAAAGCCCCGAAGAAGCCGACCAGGCCTTCGTCGTCGGGCTGTTTTCGCTGCTGGACCAGCTGCTGGGCATGCCGCTGGCCGACGCCGTTGGCCTGCTGGCCCTGCCCGAGGCCACCGCCCAGGCCCTGCTGCACCAGCGCGGGGTGCACGGCACGCTGCTGGTGCTGGCGCAGGCCTGCGAGAGCGGCGACGGCGCCGCCTTCGCCCGCGCAGCGCAGGCCCTGGGCTTGAGCAGCGAACAGGTCAACGCTGCCCATCTGCAGGCCATCGCCTGGGGCGATGCCATCGCCGCCTAGACGCCTGGCGCACCTGCAGCCTTCTAGAATGCCGCAACCCCCCGTTGCCGCCCCTTGTATCCCCCTTCATGCCTGACACCCTGGACAGCTCCAACCCGACCGCCGACGCCGGCACAGCCGGCTCCGACAACCTGGTCATCATCGCCCGCCAGGCCATCCTGGACGAACAGCGCGCGGTGTACGGCTACGAGCTGTTCGACCGCTCCACGGCCGCCGACGCCCACACCGCGGCCAGCGACGCGGCGCTGCTGTTCAATGCCCTGTCCTACGCCGGCTCCGAAGCCCTGGTGGGGCGCAAGACGGTGTTCATCAACTGCACGCTGGAGAGCCTGTCGGGCGCGCACCTGGAGCTGATCCATCCCGAGAAGGTGGTGCTGGAGGTGCCCACGCCGGGCGCCAGCGCCACGCCCGAGGAGATCGCCGGCCACATCCCCACGCTGCAGGACCTGCGCGCGCGTGGCTTTCGCATCGCCTTCAACCAGGAGGTGCTGCGCCGCGCCTACGCCGCCTGGGTGCCGCTGGCCTCCTTCATCAAGCTGGACCTGCAGGCGTTCAAGCCCGAGCTGGCCCAGCCGCTGGTGAAGTTCGCCACCGCCCATAGCCAGGCCAAACTGGTGGCCGAGAAGGTGGAGACGGCCGAGCAGTACGAGCGCATGGCCGCGCTGGGCGTCAAGCTCTTTCAGGGCTACTGGTTCGCCCACCCCACCATGGTCAAGGCGCAGACCATCCGGCCCTCGCAGGCGACCATCCTGCAGCTCATCAATCTGGTGCGCAAGCAGGCCGCCGTCTCGGAGATCGAGGACCTGCTCAAGAAGGATCCGACGCTGTCGTTCAACCTGCTGCGCTTCATCAATTCCTCGGGCTTCGGACTGTCGGTGGAGATCACCTCCTTTCGCCACGCGGTCATGATCCTGGGGCTGAAGAAGCTGTTTCGCTGGGCGGCGCTGCTGCTGACCACCTCGCGCAACACCGGCTCGCCCCCGGCCGTGGGCCAGACCGCCGTGGTGCGCGGGCGGCTTATGGAACTGCTGGCCGCCGAGCTGCTGCCGCCCGAGGAATGCGACAACGCCTTCGTGGTGGGCGTGTTCTCGCTGCTGGACGCCATGCTGGGCGTGCCGCTGGAGCGCGCCCTGGAGACCGTCGCCCTGCCCCAGCCGGTGGTGGATGCGCTGATGCACAACCAGGGCGTGTTCGCGCCCTTCCTGGAGCTCACGCGTGCCTGCGAAAGCGGCGACGACGAGGCCTTCGCCCGCGCTGCCGAAGCGCTGCACCTGTCCAACCGGCAGGTCAACTGGGCACACCTGCAGGCGCTGACCTGGGCAGAATCCCTCACCGCCGGCGAATGAGCACGCCGCCCCGGCGCTAGCCGCGGGGGTGGTGCTGGGCGTGCAGCAGCTTGAGCCGCTCGCGCGCGACGTGGGTGTAGATGGTCGTGGTGGAGATGTCGGCATGCCCCAGCAGCAGCTGCACCACGCGCAGGTCCGCGCCGTGGTTGAGCAGGTGCGTGGCAAAGGCGTGGCGCAGCGTGTGCGGCGACAGCGGCGCCGTGATGCCGGCCACGCGGGCGTATTTCTTCACCACCATCCAGAACATCACCCGGCTCATGGCGGCGCCGCGCTGGGTCACGAACAGGTCGTCCGTCTGCCGGCCGGCCAGGATGGCGCCGCGCGCCTGGCCCAGGTAGCGCTCCAGCCAGCTGCGCGCCTCTTCGCCAAACGGCACCAGCCGCTCCTTGGCGCCTTTGCCCAGTACCCGCAGCACGCCTTCGGCCATGCCCAGGTGCAGCGTCTTCAGGGTCACCAGCTCGGTCACGCGCAAGCCGCTGGCATACATCAGCTCCAGCATGGCGCGGTCGCGCAGGCCCAGAGGCGTGTCCACTGCCGGCGCCTGCAGCAGGGCCTCCACCTGCCCCTGGGTGAGCGTGCCGGGCACGCGCAGCGCCTGGCGCGCCGCCTGCAGGCGCACCGTGGGATCCTGCAGGACCAGGCGCTCACGCAGCGCCCAGGCATAAAAGCGCCGGAACACCGTCAACCGCCGGTTGGCGGTGGTGGCCCGCGTCTGTGCGTGGCGGTGTGCCAGGTAGCCGTTTAGCTCAGCCTCGCCAGCCTGAGCCAGGCGCTTGTTCTGGCCGGCCAGCCAGCCGGCCAGCGCCGCCAGGTCGCGCCGGTAGGCCTGCAGGGTGTTGCGCGCCAGACCGTCCTGCAGCCACAGCGCATCGACGAACTGGTCGATGAGCGGCTCCTGCAGGGCGGGCTTCGGGAGGAAAGTGGATTCGGACGGCATGGTACGAAATAGAGAAGAGAGGCACACGAGAGGCTTGCACTTCCCCGGCAATCCGTGGAAACCCTCGACGGGTTTGTCGCGCACGTCCTATGGGATGCCTCTGGTTACGTTATTCTGCCCGGTCCCTTTCGCTCGAAAAAAACAGGAGATTGCCTCATGCGCTGGCTTCAGAAACTCGGTCTCGGCCTCACCCTGGGCACCGCCCTCGCGGCCTCGGTGGCCCATGCCCAGCAACAGCAGTTCGTCAACGTCCTGACCGGCGGCCAAAGTGGCGTCTATTACCCGCTGGGCGTGGCGCTGTCTCAGGTGTACGCCAAGTCCATCCCCAACGTGCGCGCCACCGCCCAGGTGACCAAGGCGTCCGCCGAAAACCTGAACCTGCTGCAGGCAGGCCGCGGCGAGCTGGGCTTCTCGCTGGGCGACTCGGTGTCCGACGCCTGGAAGGGCGATGCGGATGCAGGCTTTCCGAAGAAGCTGGACAAGCTGCGCGGCCTGTCGGCCACCTACAACAACTACATCCAGATCGTCGCCAACGCCGACGCCGGCATCAAGACGCTGGCCGACCTCAAGGGCAAGCGGATCTCCGTGGGCGCCGCCCGCTCGGGCACCGAGCTGAACGCGCGCGCCATCTTCAAGGCCGCCGGCATGGACTACAAGGACCTGGCCAAGGTCGAGTACCTGCCGTTTGGCGAGTCGGTGGAACTCATCAAGAACCGCCAGCTGGACGCCACGCTGCAGTCCGCCGGCCTGGGCGTGGCCTCCATCCGCGACCTGGCCACGGCCGTGAAGATCGTGGTGGTGCCCATTCCCGCAGAGACGGTGGCCAAGGTCGGCGACGCCGCCTATCAGCCGGCCATCATCCCGGCCGGCACCTACGGCGGCCAGGACGCGGACGTGCCCACGGCTGCCATCCCCAACTACCTGATCACGCACGCCGGGGTTTCCGATGAGCTGGCCTACCAGATGACTAAGCAGTTGTACGAACATCTGGACACCCTGAAATCTGCACACAATGCAGCCAAGGCGATCCAGCGGGAAAACGCCGTCAAGGGCATGCCCGTTCCCCTGCACCCGGGAGCCGAGCGCTACTACAAGGAAGTGGGCGTCATCAAGTAAGGCGCCTCGCACTGAAAACCGGCCCCGCTTCAAGGGGCCGTTTTTTTTCGCATGAGACATACCACCCATGAATGATTCGACAACCGATAGCCCCGGCACTGGACTGCGCGGCGCCGCCTTCGCGGTAGCCATCCTGTTTTCCAGCTACCAGATCTGGATGGCGGCCTTTCACCCGCTGTCCAGCCAGGTGATCCGCGCCCTGCACGTAGGCTTCGTGCTGCTGATGATCTTCATCCTGTACCCGCCTTTGCAGGGCCGAAGCGCCGCCGCGGCGCGCTTGGGCAGGGCTCTGGGATGGGGTCTCGGGCTGGTGGGCTTCCTCTTCAGCGTGTACCACTGGGTGTTCGAGGCCGACCTGACGGCCCGCGCCGGCGAACTCATCCCCATGGACTGGGTGATCGGCGTGACCCTCATCGCCCTGGTGTTTGAAGGCGCGCGCCGCGCCATGGGCTGGGGCCTGCCGCTGATCTGCGGGATCTTCCTGCTCTACGGCCTGTTTGGCGAGCACCTGCCGGGCCTGCTGGCCCACCGCGGCTTCGGGCTGGACCAGATCGTCAGCACCCTGGCCTTCGGCACCGAGGGTATCTACGGCACGCCCGCATACGTGTCCTCCACCTACATCTTCCTGTTCATCCTGTTCGGCGCCTTCCTGGAGCAGGCAGGCATGATCAACCTGTTCAACGACTTCGCCCTGGGCACCGTGGGCCACACGCGCGGCGGCCCGGCCAAGGTGTCGGTGATTTCCTCGGCTCTCATGGGCACCATCAACGGCTCGGGCGTGGCCAACGTGGTGACCACCGGCCAGTTCACCATTCCGCTGATGAAGCGCTTTGGCTATGCCCCTGCGTTTGCCGGCGGCGTGGAAGCCACGGCCAGCATGGGCGGGCAGATCATGCCGCCGGTGATGGGCGCCGTGGCCTTCATCATGGCCGAGACCATCAACGTGCCCTACGTGGACATCGTCAAGGCCGCCGTCATCCCGGCCATGCTGTACTTCTTCACCGCCTTCTGGATGGTGCACCTGGAGGCGGGCCGCAAGGGCCTGACAGGCATGTCGCGCGAGGAGTGTCCCAACCCCTGGACCGCCGTGCGCGAGCGCTGGTATTTGCTGCTGCCGCTGATCGGTCTGGTGGCGCTGCTGTTTTCCGGCTACACGCCCATGTTCTCGGGCACGGTGGGTCTGGCTCTGACGGTGGTGCTGATCTTTGGGGCGGCCGTCGCCAGCGGCGTGCGCGGCACGCCGCTGCGGGCGCTGTTCTGGGTGCTGCTGGGCTTTGCCTGCGCCGGTTTCTTCTACTTCGGCGTTGGCACCTTCATCGTGGTCACGCTGCTGCTCGTCGCGCTGACCTATATCCGCCGCACGGGTGGCGATGCACGCCGCCTGGCACTGACGGCGCTGGCAGACGGAGCGCGCCACGCACTGCCCGTGGCCATCGCCTGCGCGCTGGTGGGCGTGATCATCGGCGTCATCAACCTGACCGGCGTGGCTGCCGAGCTGGGCGGGCGCATCATCCTCATTGGCGAGAAGAGCCTGTTCCTGGCGCTGTTCCTGACCATGCTGACCTGCCTGGTGCTGGGCATGGGCATTCCGACCATCCCCAACTACATCATCACCAGCTCGCTGGCCGCGCCGGTGCTGCTGCAGCTGGGCGTGCCGCTCATCGTCTCGCACATGTTCGTCTTCTACTTCGGCATCATGGCGGACCTGACGCCGCCCGTGGCCCTGGCCGCGTTTGCCGCCGCGCCCATCGCCCGCGAGAGCGGGCTGAAGATCGGCATGCAGGCCGTGCGCATCGCCATCGCCGGCTTCGTCGTGCCCTACATGGCCGTGTACAGCCCCGCACTGATGCTGCAGCAGGGCACCTGGGTGGACACCGCCTGGGTGGTGTTCAAGGCGCTGGTGGCCGTGTCCATGTGGGGCGCCGGTGCCATCGGCTACCTGTTCGGTCCGCTGAACTGGATCGAGCGCTTTGTCGCCGTGGCCGCTGCCAGCCTGCTGGTGGTGGCGCTGCCGCTCACCGACGAAGCCGGCCTGCTGGCTGTAGGCCTGTTCCTGGTGTGGCACGTGCGGCGTTCGCGCAAGCAGGTCGCCCTGGCCTGATCCGTGCCGCTGACGGGTATCTGCCTGGCGCTGGCGGCCTCGGCCGCCGCACCGGTCTTCGTTGCGGTTTCCGAATTCACGCTTGCGTGGACGCATTCCATTGAGAAGGTGCGCTGGGAAGAAGACTACGCCGTGCTGCAGGGGCCGCCGCCATCGCTGCGGGCCCTCTCGGCGCGGGTGCGCGGCTCGGCCGCAGGCATGGAGCCTCCCGACGACGCACGCCTGCAGGGAGGGTGGTATCACTACCGGCCCACCACCCCGCTGCCGCAGGCCTTGCGCCTGACACGCTCGGAATTCACCCCCGACTTCACGCTGTGCGTGCAGGCCAGCTGCCGCCCCATGGCGCACTGGCTGCCCTCGGATGGCGGGGTCACCCTGCTGTCCGCCTGCACGCGGCCCCAGGGCGGCGCCACCTCGCCCTGAGACCACCCATGGCCTACGCGCAGCTGCTCGCGCCGGACTTTCTGCTGATCCTGTGCGGCTATCTGGTATGCCGCTTCACTGCGTTGGGGCGGGCGGTGTGGCAGCCGGTGGAGAGCCTGGTGTACTACCTGCTCTTTCCGGTGCTGCTGTTTCAGTCCATCGTGCGCAGCCCGCTGCAGCTTTACGAAGCCTCCGGGCTGGTCGCGGCCGGCCTGGGCACCGGGCTGGTAGCCATCGCGCTGGCCTGGAGCCTGCCCTACCTGCCCTGGCTGGGCCGGCACATCGACCGGGCCGACCACGCGGCCAGTGCCCAGGTGGCGTTCCGGTTCAATTCCTTCATCGTGCTGGCGCTGGCCGACCGCCTGGCGGGCAGCCAGGGATTGCTGATGGCCGCCGTGCTCATCGGCGTGTGCGTACCGCTGTTCAACGTGGCCGCCGTCTGGCCCATGGCGCGCACCAAAGGCCGGAGCGTGCTGGGCGAACTGCTGCGCAACCCGCTGGTCATCGCCACGGTGACCGCCGTGGCGACCAACCTGCTGGGTCTTCGCCTGCCGCAGTGGCTGGAGCCGACGCTCTCGCGCATGGGTGCCGCGGCGCTCGCACTGGGGCTGATGGCGGCCGGCGCGGGCCTGCAGTGGGGCCAGCTGGCGCGCGGGCGTTGGTTGTCCGCCTGCGTGCTTGGCATCCGCCATGCGGTACAGCCGCTCATGGCCTGGTTGCTGGCACGGCTGTTGCGCCTGGATGCGGCGCAGACCGCCGTGCTGATGGCTTTTTGCGCGGTCTCCACCTCATCGACCTGCTACGTGCTGGCCGCGCGCATGGGCTACAACGGCAGCTACGTGGCGGCGCTGGTGACCCTCTCCACCCTGCTGGGCTTGATCAGCCTGCCACTGGCCCTGAGCCTGCTCACGTAACGGACTGGCTCTCAGGCGGCCCCAGCGCGGGCAGGTCGGCACGCCACACGGTGGACTGGTTGCGGCCGTTGCGCTTGGAGAAATACATGGCCGCGTCCGCCCGTTCCAGGCCGGCCGATCCGTCGGCATCCTGCGCCGTCAAGCCATACACGCCCAGGCTGATGGTGATGCGCAGCACGGTGCCGTCGTCCAGCCGGATCTCGCGCGCCTGTACCGCGCGGCGCAGCTCCTCGGCGCGCTGGTGAGCGGCCTGCACCCCCGCGCCGGACAGCAGCACGGCAAATTCCTCGCCGCCCATGCGCCCCACCATGTCCTGGCGGCGCAGCATCCGCGAGACACCCTGTGCCAGGTCGCGCAGCACGATATCGCCCACGGCGTGGCCCCAGGTGTCGTTGACGCGCTTGAAATGGTCGATGTCCAGCATGAGCAGCGCGGCGTGGGGCACCAGGCCGGCCTGCAGGTGGCCGATTTCGGTGTCCAGCCGCTCCATGAAGGCACGGCGGTTGGGAACCCCGGTGAGCGCATCGGTCAGGGCCATGGTCTCCAGTTGCCGCTCCCGCTGGCGTCGTTCGGTCACGTCGCTGATGACCCAGCAGTGGCCTATGGCTTGGCCGGCATCGCGCAGAGCCAGGGCCCCGACTTCCAGATGGCGGCCATCGGCCAGCGGCTGCACACTGGTGCCGACCCTGAAGTCGCCGCCTTCGGTGCGCTGCAGCAGCGTCTCGTCCAAAGGCGAGGGCAGCAGTTCCTGCAGTTGCGCCAGCGGCATGCCGACCAGGGTGGACGGCTCCTGCTGCAGCTGCAGGATTTCGACCAACTCCTGGTTGGCTGCCACGACGAGCAGGCCCTGCTCGTCAGCCACCAGGATGCCCGAGGGGAAACGGTCGATGATGGCGCCCAGTGTGCGCCGCATGTGCATCAAGGAGCTTTCGGCGCGGCGGCGCGCGTCGATGTCCACCAGCGTCCAGACGACGTTGCCCTCGCTGTCGTGCGGGTCCAGCAGCCGGCCCTGCATGTCAAACCAGCGCTGGCTGCCGTCGCCCAGGCGCAGCAGCCACTCGATGCGCAGTCCGCTTTGCTCGCGCAGGCTGTCGTACAGCTGGGCGAAGCGCCGGAAGCTGGCCTCATCCGGATGCAGCAGGCGCAATGATTGCGGCTGCTCCTGCGTGCCTGCGGCCAGGCCGAAGGCCAGCGCGGCGCGCTCGTTGGCATAAAGGATGTCGCGCTGCGGAGAGGCCACAAACACCAGGGCGCTGCCTTTGTCCAGCAGCGCGCTGATCAGCCGGGCCTGCTCCACGCGCTCGTGTATGTCGGTGTGCGTGCCCAGCATGCGCAGGGCGCGGCCGTGCGCATCGCGCAGCGTGACTTCGCCCCGCGATTCGATGCTGCGCCAGCCCGCGTTGGCGGTGCGCAGCCGCATTTCCACGCGAAACTCTTCGCTCTGCCCGACATGGCGCGCCAGGCGCTCCTTCACATGGCCCAGGTCGCCGGGATGCACCATCGCCAGGAAGGTGTCGATGTCCAGCTGCAGCGCCGCATCGGCGTAGCCCAGCATGTCGAAGCAGCGCGCATCCCAGTGCACCCGGCCGTGGCTGCAGTCCCACTCCCACAGCCCGTCGCGTACCGCCCGCACCGTCATGCGCAGGCGCTCCTCGCTCTGGCGAGTCGCCTCCTGGGCCGCCTGGTCCTGCGTCACGTCGTGCACGAAGCCATGCCACAGCAGCGTGCCGTCCTCCTCCTGCTGCGTGCGGGCGTACCCGTGCAGCCAGCGCCAGCCATCGGGCGCCCGGTTGTCGCGCACCCGATAGCGGTGGTCCCAGGCATCCCGCCCCTGCAGGCTGGACTGTACGGAAGAGGCCAACGCCGGCAGGTCTTCCGGCCAAACGCCCTCTTGCAACCCTTGGATGCCGGCACTGCCGGCCCCGGGCCGCAAGCCATGCAGCGCATGAAACTGCGGCGTGCTGAACACCAGCTGCAACGCGCCCCGCGCATCCTGGCGGCACTGGAACAGCCCCCCGGGCGCCTCCTGGGCCAATCGTGCAAAGCGCTGCTCTGCGCGCCGCCGCATCTGTTCGCTGCGCTGGCGCTGCAGCGCCAGCCACGCCGCCAGCAGGCTGCCGGACAGCACCAGGCCTGTGCCTACGCCGTTGCGCCACAGCACGCGGCGCCAGTCGGCGTCATCCTGGGCGTGCGCGGCCTGGCGGTCCAGCTCCACGCCGGCGACCAGCGGCTGGCCGGGCACCTGGCTCCAGGCCCGCAGCCACTGTGCGCCATCGCCTCCCCAGTGCCGCGATTGGCCGCCGCGTTCGCGGGCGGCCATTGCCTGCTCCAGGCGCCCGGGCGGCAGGGACTGTCCCAGCACTTCTTCCTGGCGCAGCGACCGCGCCACATAGGCGCCGTCGCTGCGCACCAGCGACACCACGTCGCCCGTGCCGCCCGAGAGCGCCTGCAGGTAGTGGGCGATGTAGTCCGGCGACAGCGACAGCACCATCACGCCGCGAAAGCCACCCTCACCGCGCACGGCCCGGCTGAGCTGTACGGCCCAGCGTTGCGATACCCGCCCGAGCACCGGCCGGCTCACATACATGCCCTGGGCTCGACCGTTCGCATGGACCTGGAAATGCTCGCGGTCGCGGATGGAGACGGCAGCGGGCGGCGCGCCGCCAGGCTCCAGGTTGGAATAGACGATGTCGCCTGCCGCATTCGCCACGGCGATCTGCATCACGATGCCCGGGGGATAGGCATCGTGGACAGCTCCCACGGCGCGCGCAAAGGACTCATCCCCGCCAGTGGCGTACACCGTGGACAGGCTGGCCAGGGTGTAGTCCAGCCCCGACAGCAGCGTCTGCACCTGCACCGAGGCCGCCACGGCCATGTGCCGGGCACGCAGCGCAGACTGGGCTTCGGCCTCGTGCTGCTGGCTGCGGTGCCCCTGCAGCAGCACCGACCAGTAGGCCGCCAGGGCAACGGCCAGAGACACCAGCGCCACTGCCAGCCAGCGGCGGGCAAAAGAGCGTGAAAGCATGGTGCGCAGGTTGAAGATTGTCAGTCCGGCCGTTGGGCCAGGGCCCAGTGCACATGTTCGCGCACGATCTCGCTATGGTGCCCCAGCCGCGACTGCAAGGCCATCCGCAAGGGCTGCGCCTGTTGCACATCGGCAGCACGCAGGGCGTTGCCCAGGGCCACTGCAATGTTGCGCAGCCAGCGCTCATGGCCTATGCGGCGGATGGGCCCGCCTTCCGTCACGCGCAGGAAGGTGGGCTCATCCCACGCGAACAAGGCGACCAACTGCTGGCCCACCAGGCCGCAGCGCAGGTCGAAGTCCGGCAGGCTGCTAGCCTGGGCGAACTTGTTCCAGGGGCAGACCAGCTGGCAGTCGTCGCAGCCATAGATGCGGTTGCCCATCAGCGGGCGCAGCTCCAGGGGGATGGGGCCGGCATGCTCGATGGTCAGGTAGGAGATGCAGCGGCGCGCATCCACCCGGTGCGGCGCCACGATGGCCTGCGTGGGGCAGACCTGGATGCAGGCCTGGCAGCTGCCGCAGTGGGCGGTGACCGGCTCGGTCGGCTGCAGCGCCATGTCCACGTAGATCTCGCCCAGGAAGAACATGGAGCCCGCCTCGCGGCTGAGCACCAGCGTGTGCTTGCCGCGCCAGCCCTGGCCGCTGCGGCGGGCCAGCTCGGCCTCCAGCACCGGCGCCGAATCGGTGAACACCCGGTGGCCGAAGGGGCCGAGCGCCTGGGCGATGCGCTCGCTGAGCTTTTGCAGGCGCGAGCGCAGCACCTTGTGGTAGTCCCGCCCGCGGGCATAGACGGAGACGATGGCCTCGTCTGGGCGCTGCAGGCGGCTCCACTCCACGGCCTGCCATTCGGGCGGCGTGTCGCGCGGCAGGTAGTCCATGCGGGCGGTGATCACGCTCACGGTGCCGGGCACCAGCTCGGCCGGGCGCGCGCGCTTGGTTCCGTGCGCGGCCATGTAATGCATCTCGCCATGGAACCCCTGGGCAAGCCACTGCATCAGACCCGGCTCGGCGCTGGACAAATCCACGCCGGCCACGCCGATTTGAGAAAATCCCAGCTCGCGGGCCCACTGCCGGATCTGGGGAATGAGTTGACTGCTGCCGATCACCATCAAAGTGAAATTGTAGAAACCCCGCGCAGCGCGCAGGCGCTGCTGACCCTGCAGCTGCAGTGGGACGACGAGGACGACACCCAGCGCTTTGCCGCCGCGCTGGCGCGCCAGCCCGAGTTGCGCGACGCCTTCATCACGCTGCACGGCAACCTGGGCGCCGGCAAGACCACGCTGGTGCGCCACCTGCTGCGCGCGCTGGGAGTGCCCGGGCGCATCAAGAGCCCAACCTACGCGGTGGTCGAACCCCACCAGGCGCCCGGCCTGGACATCTGGCACTTCGACTTCTATCGCTTCCATGATCCGCGCGAGTGGGAGGACGCGGGCTTTCGCGACATCTTTGCCAGCCCCGGCCTGAAGCTGGCGGAATGGCCCCAGCAGGCAGGCAGTGCCCTGCCCCCGCCCGATGTTGCCATTTGCCTGCATGCAAACGATGATGCGTCCCGGCAGGCGACGCTGACCGCCCACACGCCTCGCGGGTGCGACATGCTGCAAGGCATGGCCCAGCCCCTGCCGGACACGCCATGAAAGAAGCCGCGCCCTCCTTCCCCCCTTTTGCCTCTCGCCCCGAAGCCGACCCTGCGCGGCGCATGCTGCTGCGCGCCGGCACGCTGGTGCTGCTGCTGGGCGCCCAGCAGATCGCGCGCGGTGCCGGCATCGTGGCCGTGCGCGTGTGGCCGGCGCAGGAGTATTCGCGCGTGACCATCGAGTCCGACCGCAAGCTGGTGGCCAAACAGTTCTTCGTGGCCACGCCGCCGCGCCTGGCGGTGGACATCGAGGGCCTGGACCTGGATTCGTCGCTGCGCGAGCTGGTGGCCAAGGTCAAACCGGACGACCCCAACATCGCCGGCATCCGCGTGGGCCAGTACGCGCCGGGCGTGGTGCGCTTGGTAGTGGACCTCAAGCAGGCCGCGCTGCCCCAGGTGTTTTCGCTGGAGCCCGTAGCCGCCTACCGGCACCGGCTGGTGTTCGACCTGTACCCCGAGCGGGCGCTCGACCCGCTGGAGGCGCTGATCGCCGAACGCCTGCGCGACCCGATGGCCCCACTGGCCAGCGCCCCGGCGCTGCCGGCCGTGGCCGCGGCCACGCCTTCCGCCGATCCGCTGGAAGAGCTGATAGCGCGCCACAGCGCGCGCGGCGAGCCGGTGCCCCTGGGCCTGCCCCTGCCCGTGCCGGCCAGGCCACCCGCGGCTGCCTCTGCCCCCGCGCCGGTGCCCGTGCCGCCGACCCCGCCACGCCCGCCCGCCCCTGCCGTGGCCCGGGTCACCGACCGGCTCATCATCGTGGCGCTGGACCCTGGCCACGGCGGAGAAGACCCGGGCGCCATCGGCCCGGCCGGCACGCGCGAGAAAGACGTGGTGCTGCAGGTCGCCCTGCTGCTGCGCGACCGCATCAACGCCACCACCGTGGGGGGCAACCCCATGCGCGCCTTTCTCACCCGCGACCGCGACTTCTTCGTGCCCCTGGCCACGCGTGTGGACAAGGCCCGGCGCGTGCAGGCCGACCTGTTCGTATCCATTCACGCAGACGCCTTCACCAACCCGGCCGCGCGCGGCGCCAGCGTCTTCGCATTGAGCGAGGGCGGCGCCTCCAGTTCGGCCGCGCGCTGGCTGGCCAACAAGGAAAACCAGGCCGACCTGATCGGCGGGGTGAACGTGGGCGGGCAGGACCGCCACATTCAGCGCGTGCTGCTGGACATGAGCACCACGGCGCAGATCAACGACAGCCTGAAGCTGGGCAGCGTGCTGCTGGGAGAGATCAAGGGCATGGCCCGGCTGCACAAGCCGCGCGTGGAGCAGGCGGGCTTTGCGGTGCTCAAGGCGCCCGACATTCCCAGCGTGCTGGTGGAGACCGCCTTCATCAGCAACCCCGAGGAAGAAGCGCGCCTGCGTTCGGCCGCCTACCAGGAGCAGTTGGCCGACGCGCTGATGCGCGGCATCAGCCGATACTTCGCCAAGAACCCGCCGCTGGCGCGCAGCCGCACCGTGTAGGCCCGAGCGCCGGCCGGCCTTGTCGTGATGGTTGCACAAGGAGGTTGCCATGGCCCTGCCCCACGCCCAATCCGCGCAAGTCGTCAGCGTCCGCCCGCTGGACGCGGCGCTGCTGCCGCAAACGCAGTCCTACGCCATCATCAAGGCGCAGCAGCTGGAGGTGATGCGCGTGGTGCTGCGCGCCGGTGAACTCATGCGCCAGCACGACACGCCCGGCGAGATCACCGTGCAGTGCCTGCAGGGCGAAGTGGAGTTCCAGCTGGGCCAGAACGTGCATCTGCTGCGGGCAGGCGACCTGATGCATCTGCAGGCCCGTGCGCCCCACGCCCTGCGCGCTGTACACGACTGTTCGCTGCTGGTCACCCTCTGCCTGCTGCCGCTTTGAAGCACCCTTGCCTGCGCTGGCGTTCGGCCTAGAGCGGTCCTACAGCGCGCAGCAAGGCCGGACTACAGCGGCCGCCAAAAGACGCGGCGATAGTAAAGACACAGGCCCTAGCGGGGCTACCCAGGGCGCCGCCACCGGGCGGCACCTCCGGCCGCAAGGCCCGTTCTTTACAAGGAGTCCATCATGAACTACCGCCATCTTTTGTGTGTTGCCGCCAGTGCCGCTGCGCTGGGCCTGGCTGGCTGCTCCAGCAACCCCACCAATGCCCAGGTCGGCACGGGCGTAGGCGCCGTGGCTGGGGGGGTGCTAGGTAGCGCCGTGGGCGGCACCGCTGCCACCGTGATCGGCGCTGGCGCCGGTGCCTTGGTTGGCCACGAGCTCGGCGAAGATCGCGATCAGCGCAAGGGCCGTCGATAGGCGACTTGCTGATTTATCGGTGGAAAACGGCTCCAGCGCAAGCCAGGCTTGCGCTGGCAGCTATTTAATTTGAAGCAACCTGGGCCTTCCGGCCTGCCCGCCAGGCGCCCAGAATGGCGATCAGGCCGGGCACGAAAATCATCGCCCAGATGATCTTGTCCAGGTGCTGCTGCACCCATGGCAGGTTGCCGAAAAAGTAGCCTGCAGTGCAGATGCCCATCACCCACAGTACCGCGCCGCCCACGTTGTAGGCGGTGAAGCTGCGCCGCTGCATCTGCGCCACGCCGGCCACAAACGGTGCAAAGGTACGAATAAACGGCATGAAGCGCGCCAGCACGATGGTGACGCCGCCATAGCGCTCGTAAAACGCATGGGCCTGATCGAAGGCGCGGCGGTTGAACCAGCGTGATTGCTCCCACTGAAATACCTTGGGCCCCAGGGCGCGACCGATGCTGTAGTTGCACTGGTCACCCAGGATGGCAGCCGCCAGCAGCAGCGCGCAGGCCAGCGGGAAGTTCATCAGGCCTGCGCCGCTGAGTGCGCCCACCACGAACAGCAGTGAGTCACCCGGCAAGAAGGGCATCACGACCACGCCGGTCTCCACGAACACGATGACGAACAGCAGGGCATACACCCACGGCCCGTAACTCGTGACGAAGGCCGCCAGGTGCTTGTCCACGTGCAGTATGAAATCAACCAGAAACGACAGAACTTCCACAACGTCCCCAAAACATGCGTGCGCGCTGGCCGGTTGCCAGTGGCGTCGCGCCGTAATGTAGCGCCGCGGGGCCTGCATAGAATCGGCCAAGTGCATTCAGAACCTTCTCCTCGCCGTTCCATCCGCGACCTTCCCGACGAACTCATCAGCCAGATAGCGGCTGGAGAAGTGGTGGAGCGCCCCGCCTCGGCCGTGCGCGAACTGGTGGATAACGCTCTGGATGCCGGTGCCACCCAGATCACCCTGCGGCTGCTGGCGGGTGGCGTGCGGCTGATTGCGGTGGAAGACGACGGCGCCGGCATTCCCGACAGCGAATTGCACTTGGCCTTGCGCCGCCACGCCACCAGCAAGATCGCCAGCCTGCACGAGCTGGAGTCGGTGGCCACCATGGGGTTTCGCGGCGAGGCGCTGGCCGCCATCGCCTCGGTGTCCGAAATGGCCGTGCTGTCGCGCCCGCCCGGCCAGGCCAGCGCCTTCTTGCTGGACGCGCGCAGCGGCGAGCTGCGTCCGGCCGCGCGCAGCCAGGGCACGACGGTGGAGGTCAAGGAGCTGTTCTTCTCCACCCCCGCGCGGCGCAAGTTCTTGAAGAGCGACGCGACCGAACTGGCCCACTGCGTGCAGGCCGTGCGCCGTCATGCCCTGGCCCGCCCGGACGTGGGCTTTGCCATCTGGCACGAAGGCCAGCTGGTGGAGCAATGGCGCCCTACTTTCGGCCCTGCCGCCGCCGGTGATGCTGAAGCCTGGCGTACCGCCTTGGGACGGCGCCTGGCAGATGTGCTGGGCGAGGACTTCCTGCAGCAGTCCGTGCCTGTGCATCTGCGCCGGGGCAGCGTGGAGGTCACAGGCTGGGCCGGCCTGCCGGACGCCGCGCGCAGCCGGGCCGACCAGCAGTATTGCTACGTGAACGGCCGCTTCGTGCGCGACAAGGTGCTTGCCCATGCCGCCCGCAGTGCGTATGAGGATGTGCTGCACGGCAACCGCCAGCCGGTGTATGCGCTGTACGTGCGGATGGATCCGCAGCGGGTGGACGTGAACGTGCACCCCACCAAGATCGAGGTGCGCTTTCGCGATAGCCGCGAGGTGCACCAGGCCGTGCGCCACGCCATCGACAATGCCCTGGCCGCCCCGCGCGCCCAACAGCTGCTGCAGCAGCAGGCGGCAGCGCAGCCCGTCGTGCCGGCCGCCATGCCGGCACTGGGAGATATATGGTTAAAACAGCCTCAACCGCCCGCCAGCCAAGCGCAGGCAGCTATCAAATTTGATTATCCACAGACAGGCCACAAGGTCTCGGAGCTGGGCGCGCTGTGGAACGTACCGGCGCCGGCCCCCGCTTTCCAGGCACCGCTGGCCGCCGCGCCTGCCGCCCCCCTGCCCGAAGAGGAAACCTGGCCCTTGGGGCGCGCCGTGGCGCAGTTGCACGGTGTGTACATCCTGGCCGAGAACGCCCAGGGCCTGGTGCTGGTGGACATGCACGCCGCGCACGAGCGCATCGTCTACGAGCGGCTGAAAGCCCAGGTGGGCGAGGGCCGGCGCGTGGCCAGCCAGCCGCTGCTGATTCCGGCCACCTTTGCCGCCACGCCCGAGGAAGTCGCCACGGCCGAAATGCAGGCCGACACCCTGGCAGCCCTGGGGCTGGAAGTGGTGCCATTTTCCGCCCGCACCCTGGCCGTGCGCACCGTACCCACCACGCTGGCCCAGGGGAATGCGGTGGAGCTGGCGCGCAGCGTGCTGGCCGAACTGGCGGCGCACGACGCCTCCACCGTGTTGCAGCGTGCGCACAACGAGATCCTGGCCACCATGGCCTGCCACGGCGCTGTGCGGGCCCACCGGCGCCTGACGCTGGAAGAGATGAACGCCCTGCTGCGCCAGATGGAGGTGACGGAGCGTTCGGACCAGTGCAACCACGGCCGGCCCACCTGGCGCCAGCTGTCGATGAAAGAGCTGGACGCACTCTTCCTGCGCGGCCGCTGAACCGGCGGGATTGCCAGCCCTTCCTTTCCCTGTTTTCGATCCGCCTGCCTCCCGGCCCAGCTAGCGGGCCTGCGGGCGCAAGAAAACCGCCACCTGGCGCCAAAAAACAGCAGAAAGAACCCGAGCAACAGTCGGGTAAACGTCAACTACGCATAGACCCATGTCGTTTAGACATAATCCTATGCTGCGCTGCCGCAAGGCCTTTACCCTGTTCCCCTCTCTTCCTGCAGAAAGTCCCTGTCTTATGAAGCACCAGTCCGTGGGCCAATTTCTCGAGCATGTCGCCCAGCGCAACCCCGGCCAGCCGGAATTTCTGCAGGCCGTCACCGAAGTGATGGAAAGCCTGTGGCCCTTCATCGAGAAGAACCCGCGCTACGCCGAGCAGGGCCTGCTGGAGCGCCTGGTGGAGCCCGAGCGCGTGATCATGTTCCGCGTGAGCTGGTTCGACGACCACGGCACGGTGCACATCAACCGCGGCTACCGCATCCAGCACAGCATGGCCATCGGCCCGTACAAGGGTGGCCTGCGCTTTCACCCTTCGGTGAACCTGTCGGTGCTGAAATTCCTGGCTTTTGAGCAGACCTTCAAGAACGCCCTCACCACGCTGCCCATGGGCGGCGGCAAGGGCGGCTCGGACTTCGACCCCAAGGGCAAGAGCCCGACCGAAGTCATGCGCTTTTGCCAAGCGTTCGTGATGGAGCTGTTCCGCCATGTGGGCGCGGACACGGACGTTCCGGCCGGCGACATCGGCGTGGGCGGGCGCGAAGTGGGATTCATGGCCGGCATGTACAAGAAGCTGGCCAACACCGCTGCCGGCGTGTTCACCGGCAAGGGCCTGGCCTATGGCGGCTCGCTGATCCGCCCCGAGGCCACGGGCTACGGCACGGTGTACTTTGCCGAGGAAATGCTCAAGACCCGCGGCCGCTCGCTGGACGGGTTGCGCGTGTCCGTTTCGGGCTCGGGCAACGTCGCCCAGTACGCGGTGGAAAAGGCCATGCAGCATGGCGCCAGGGTGATCACGGTGTCGGACTCCAGCGGCACGGTGATCGACGAGGAAGGCTTCACGCCCGAGAAACTGGCCATCCTGATGGACGTGAAGAACCACCACTACGGCCGCGTGAGCGACTACGCCGAGCGCACCGGCGTGCGCTTCGAGGCCGGCGTGCGCCCCTGGCATGTGCCGGTCGATGTCGCCCTGCCCTGCGCCACGCAAAACGAGCTGGACGAGCGCGACGCTGCCACGCTCATCAAGAACGGCGTGCTGTGCGTGGCCGAGGGCGCGAACATGCCCTCCACCAACGAAGCCGCCAAGGTGTTCGAGGCGGCCGGCGTGCTGTATGCACCGGGCAAGGCCAGCAATGCCGGCGGCGTGGCCACGTCGGGTCTGGAGATGAGCCAGAACTCCGCCCGCCTGTGCTGGACGCGCGACGAGGTGGATGCACGGCTGCTGAAGATCATGCAGGGCATCCACGCCGCCTGCCTGCAGCATGGCCAGCGCGAAGGCGGCCGCGTGAGCTACATCGACGGCGCCAACATCGCCGGCTTTGTGAAGGTGGCCGACGCCATGCTGGCGCAGGGCGTGGTCTGATTCGGGTGCTCAGCGCTGGGCGGCCAGCAGCAGGCCGCCCGCGCCCATGAAGACGCCGCCCGTGGCGCGGTTCAGCCGCACCACGGCGCAGGGCGTGCGGATCAGGCGGCGAATCTGCCGCCCGCAGCTGGCATACACGGCGGTGGAGACGAACTCGGCCAGCAGGTAGGTGGAACCTAGCACCAGGAACTGCCGCGCCGCGGGCTGGCCGGGGTCGATGAACTGCGGAAAGATGGCCGCAAACAAAATGATGGCCTTGGGGTTGGTGATGCCCAGCAGGAATTCCTGGGCGATGAGCGTGCGCAGCGGCGCCCGCGCCGGCATGGCCACTTCGGCCCCTTCGAGCAGATCGGCCGTGCCGCCCAGAGAACGGCTGCGAAAGGCCCGCCAGCCGATCCAGAACAGATAGGCCGCGCCCAGCCACTTCACGGCCGTGAAGGCGGCCTCGGAGGCCAGCAGCATGGCGCCCAGGCCCACGGCAGAGATGGTCAGGAAGATGGCAAAGGCGGCCACCCGCCCGGTGGTGGCCACCAGGGCCGCGCCCACACCGGCGCGCATGCCGTTGTTGAGGCCGCAGAAATTGTTGGGGCCGGGCGTGAGCGCGATGGCGACGGCAACGGGAAAAAACAGCAGGGCTTGCATGGCACGCCTGAAGTTGGAGCAGCGGAGAGCCGCAGTTTAGGGTGTGCCCAGCGCCACGGTGCACTGCCAGGGCAGCCCGTCCAGGTCGTCGTAGTGGGCCACCACGATGGCGCGACCCGCATCGGGCGCAGCGCAGTCCTGCAGCGCGGCGCGCAGGTAGGTGATGGAGGCGCGGTCCAGCGCGGCGACGGGCTCGTCGATCAGCGTCAGCGGCGCGCCGCTGGCCAGGGCGCCGGCCAGCAGCACCTTGCGCTGGCTGCCGGTGGAAAGCTGAAACATGGCCTTTTCCAGGTGCGGCTGCAGCGCAAAGCCTTCCACGTGGCGCTGCCAGGCGGCGCCACTCCAGCGTGGGCATTCAGCGGCCAGAGCGGCGCTCCAGGCCAGCGGCGTCATGCCTTGCGGCCAAGCATCGCGCGGGTCGCGCCAGAACACTTCGCGCCGGTAGGCTGCGCTGCCATGCTCCCGGCCGTTCAGCTGTAGCCGGCCGGCGGCCGGCGCCAACTCACCCGCCAGCAGGCGCAGCACGCTGGTCTTGCCCGCACTTTCATCGCTCAGCACCAGGGTCAGGCCGGGCGGCAGCCGCTGGCTCCAGCCCCGCAGGATGGAAACACCGGGGAAGCCGAAATCCACCGCGTGCGCAGCCAGCACGAAGGGCGGCGCGACCGCGGCGTCGGTCACACTCGGGTTTTGCGGTTCAGCGGTGGAAGAGGCCATGGCGTTGCAATTTCTTGATTTCGACTACAGCGAGGCTGAGGACGGCGTTGCCACCTGGGACGCCATCGCCAGCGTGCCCCAGGCGCGGCTGGACGCGCTCGCACAGGAGGCGCAAAGCATACTGGCCTGGGCCTGCGCGGAGTTCGGTGCGCTGCACGGCCCTCATGAGGAAGGCGGCCTGTGGCAGTACGACCTGCAGTGCGAGCGGCCGGGGCAGCCCTTGCAGGAAATCCGCTTTGACGAAGCGCGCGAGGCGCTCGTGCCGGCCCTGCAGGCGGAGGGCGACGGGCGCGTGACTCTGACGTTGTCGGTAAGCGGCCTGCCGGCCTTTGCCGAGGCGTTCGCCGCACGCTTCGGCCTTTAAGACGCGCCTGCCCTGCCCTACTGCAGCGATTCCTTGGCCGCCGCGGTCAGGGCCAGGGGCAGCACGGCAATGCCTTCATCCAGCAGCTGCGCAGCCTCCTGCGCCGACGCCTGGCCACGAATGCCGCGTTCCTCGATCTCGCCGTGGTGCATGCGGCGCGCCTCCTGGGCGAAGCGCGCACCCACATCCTCCGTGGTGGCGACGATCTTGCGCGACAGCTGCATCCAAGCGGCCTGCAGTTCGGCAGGCAGGATTGCAGACGGGACACTCCCGACGGCCTGCGGCACGGGATCAGGGGCTGCGGGCAGCCGCTCGGCACTTGCGCTGCGCAGGTTCAGGCGCGGAGCGCTCAGGACCTTGCGGATATCGGCGCTGGTGCACAACGGGCACTGCACCAGGCCTCGGGCCAGCTGGCTCTGAAAGTCGTCCTCGCTGCCAAACCAGCCCTCGAAACTGTGGCCGTAGGCGCACAGGAGATCGAGCACCTTCATGGCAGCGTCAAGGCTCTTCGGCCACCGTCGCCCCCTTGCGGCGAACCAGATAGCGGTAGACAAAACCCGGGAAGGCCAGAGTGATGAACAAGGCGCCCGTCACCGCGTAGAACTCCCACTTTTGCGGGGCGATCTGGCCGGCGCGATTCTCGATCAGCAGCGCCAGGGCGCCGACGATGAAGTACAGCAGCACCAGCTCGACCAAGCGCATGCCGAACGGCTTGGCCCCGGCCCTGGCGCGAGGGCCGACGATCAGCCAGCGGTCGCTCAGAAAAGGGAGGTTGGCCGCGGCAAAGGCCGCGGCAATCACCAGCCAGATGGCGGCAGTCTGCGTCATGGCGTCGAACGCTCAGGCCCAATACGCGCTGAGGCGATCAGGTGGCCAGCGCGCGCACGATGGCGTCCGCGCACAGGGCCATCAGCCCGCCGGGCAGAATGCCCAGCACCAGCACCAGGGCGCCATTGAGCGTGAGCACCACGCGCACTTGCAGCGGAGCGGTGACGCGCGCGGCCGTCAGCGGGGCGTCGAAATACATCACCTTGACCACGCGCAGGTAGTAGAAGGCGCCGATCAGCGACATGACCACCGCGAACACGGCCAGGGCGATGTACAGCGACTGCCCGGATGCCACCAGCGCCTGCAGCACCGACAGCTTGGCGTAGAAGCCCACCAGCGGCGGGATGCCGGCCAGCGAGAACATGCAGATCGCCATCACGCCGGCGTACAGCGGGCTGCGCTGGTTCAGGCCGGCCAGGTCCGCGATCTCCTCGCTCTCGAAGCCGTCGCGCGCCAGCAGCAAGATGACGCCGAACGTGGCCAGGAAGGTCAGCACGTAGGTGACGATGTAGAACATGGCCGAGCTGTAGGCGTTCTCCACGGCCGTGGCGTCCACGTTGCCGTGCACCACGCCCGACATCAGGCCCAGCATCACGAAGCCCATCTGGCCGATGGTCGAGTAGGCCAGCATGCGCTTCAGATTGGTCTGCGCGATACCCGCCAGATTGCCCACCAGCAGCGAGCCGATGGCCAGCACGGCCAGCATCTGCTGCCAGTCGATGGCCAGCGGCAGCAGACCATCCACCAGCAGGCGGATGATGATGGCGAAGGCCGCCAGTTCGGGCGCGCTGCCAATGAACAGCGTGATGGCCGAGGGCGCGCCCTGGTACACGTCGGGCACCCACATGTGGAACGGCACGGCGCCCAGCTTGAAGGCCAGGCCGGCCACCACGAATACCAAGCCGAAAACCAGCACCTGATGGCGGATCTGGCCGGCGTTGATGGCCTTGAAAACCTGGCCGATGTCCAGCGAACCGGTGGCGCCGTAGATCATCGACATGCCGTAGAGCAGAAAACCGCTGGCCATGGCGCCGAGCACGAAATACTTCATGGCCGCCTCGGTCGCCTGGGCGTTGTCGCGGCGCAGGGCTACCAGCGCGTAGCTGGACAGCGTCAGCAGCTCCAGGCCCAAGTACAGCACCAGGAAGTTGTTGCCTGAGATCATCACGAACATGCCCAGCAGCGCCAGCATGGTCAGCGTGAACAGCTCGCCGCCGCGCAGCATGTCGCGGTCGGCTGCATAGGGGCGGCCATAGACCAGCGTGACCATCACCGCCAGGGTGGCGAAGCACTTGAGCCAGTTGCCCATGGCGTCGCTGACGATCATGTTGCCCCAGCCGTAGAACGTGTTGCCAGTGCTGGCATACATGGCCTGCATGGCGGCCACGACGGCCAGGGTGAGCATGGTCAGCACGTAGGTCGCCGTGCGCTGGCTGCTCTTGACGCCCAGGTCCACCAGGGCGATCACGCAGGCCATGACCAGCAGCACGATCTCGGGATAGATCGCCAGCCAGCTGATGTTGTCAATCATCTTCAGTCTCTCGGTTCAGTCTGGTCAGGGAAGCTTGCTTTGCGCCACGTGCTTGAGCAGCTGTGCCACGGACGGGTCCATCGCATCAGTGAACGGCTTCGGGTACAGGCCCATGTAGAGCACGGCGATGGCCAGCAGGGACAGCATGAGGAACTCGCGCCCGTTGATGTCGGCCATGGCGCGCACGTTGGCGTTGGTCACCGGTCCCAGGTACACGCGCTTGTACATCCACAGCGTGTAGCTGGCGCCCAGGATCAGCGCGATGGCAGCGCCCAGGCCTACCCAGAAATCAAAGCGCACGGCGGCAATGATGATCATCCACTCGCCCACGAAGCCCGCGGTGGCCGGCAGGCCGCAGTTGGCCATGGCGAACAGCAGGGCGAAGGCGGCGAACTTGGGCATGGTGTTGACTACACCGCCATAGGCTGCGATTTCGCGCGAGTGCACGCGGTCGTACAGAACGCCGATGCACAAAAACATGGCGCCGGAAACGAAGCCGTGGGCGATCATCTGCACCAGGCCGCCGGAGATGCCCATGTCGTTGAAGATGAAAAAACCCAGGGTGACGAAGCCCATGTGCGCCACGGACGAATAGGCCACCAGCTTCTTCATGTCCTTTTGCACCATCGCCACGAGGCCCACGTAGATCACGGCAATCAGCGAGAAGGTGATCATCAGCCAGGCCCACTCATGGGCGGCATCGGGTGCGATCGGCAGCGAAAAGCGCAGAAAGCCGTAGGCGCCCAGTTTCAGCATGATGGCCGCCAGCACGGCGGAGCCGCCGGTGGGCGCCTCCACGTGCACGTCGGGCAGCCAAGTGTGCACCGGCCACATGGGCACCTTGACGGCGAAGGCGGCGAACAGCGCGAAGAACAGCAGCGTCTGCGCCGTGCCGGTCAGCGGCAGCTGGTGCCAGGTCAGGATATCGAAGCTGCCGCCCGCCTGGTTGTACAGGTAGATGAACGCCACCAGCGTGAGCAGGGAACCCATCAGCGTGTACAGGAAGAACTTGAACGCCGCGTAGATCCGGTTAGGCCCGCCCCAGATGCCGATGATCAGGTACATCGGAATCAGCGTGGCCTCGAAGAACACGTAGAACAGCATGCCGTCCAGCGCACCGAACACGCCGATCATCAGGCCCGACAGGATCAGGAACGCGCCCATGTACTGGTTCACGCGCTCGGTGATGGACTGCCAGGAGGCGATCACCACGATCACCGTGATGAAGGCCGTCAGCGGCACGAACCACAGCGAAATGCCATCCACGCCCAGGTGGTAGTGGATGTTGAAACGCTCGATCCATGCCGCCTTTTCGACGAACTGCATGGCAGCGCTGGTGGTGTCGAAGCCGCTCATGAGCGGCAGCGTCACGGCCAGCCCGATCAGTGCTCCGATGAGCGCCAGCCAGCGCACCAGCGGCGCCTGCCCCTCCCGGCCCAGGGCCAGCACCAGGGCGCCGAAGGCGATGGGCATCCAGATGGCAAGACTCAACAAACCCATTTTTCTTCTTCTCCCGTTATTTGTTGAGCCACACGAAGTACGTCATGAGGGCGAAAACGCCAAGGATCATGATCAGCGCGTAGTGGTAGAGGTAGCCGGACTGCAGCCAGCGCACCGCCGTCCCGAGGCGGCCGACCAGCTTCCAGGAGCCGTTGACCACGGCACCATCGATCAGCGCCTGGTCGCCGCCCTTCCACAGGGCAATACCCAGGCCGCGGGCGCCGCGCGCAATGATGTTCTCGTTGATCCAGTCCAGGTAGTACTTGTTGTCCAGCAGCGTGTAGACGGGCTGGAAGGTGCGCTTGATGGCCGCCGGCAGGGCCGGGTTGACCATGTACATGTAGTACGACAGCGCCACGCCGGCAGCGGCCAGCCAGAAGGGCAGCGTCATCAGACCATGCGTGGCCATGGCCAGCGGGCCGTGGAAGGCCTCCGCGATGGCCGCCATGGCGGGATGGCGCGCGGCGTCCACGAAGATGACGCCACGGAAGAAGTCCCCGAACAGCATGGGCTGCACGTACATGAAGCCGATGACCACCGAGGGAATGGCCAGCAGGATCAACGGCACCGTCACCACCCAGGGCGACTCGTGCGGCTTGGCATGCGTGTCATGCCCGTGGCCATGGTCGCCGTGGTGCGCGTCGGGGTTCTGGTCGTAGCGCTCCTTGCCATGAAAGACGAGGAAGTACATGCGGAACGAATAGAACGCAGTGACGAACACGCCGGCCATGACGGCGAAGTGGGCGAAGCCGGCCGCCGGCAGGGTGCTGTGGTGCACCGCCTCGATGATGTTCTCCTTGGAGTAGAACCCGGAGAACAGCGGTGTGCCGATCAGCGCCAGCGAGCCCAGCAGCGAAGTGATCCAGGTGATGGGCATGTACTTGCGCACGCCGCCCATCCAGCGGATGTCCTGGTTGTGGTGCATGCCGATGATGACCGAGCCCGCGCCCAGGAACAGCAGCGCCTTGAAGAAGGCGTGCGTCATCAGGTGGAACACGGCCACGGAGTAGGCCGATGCGCCCAGCGCCACCGTCATGTAGCCCAGCTGCGACAGCGTGGAGTACGCCACCACGCGCTTGATATCGTTCTGGATGATGCCCAGGAAGCCCATGAACAGGGCCGTGATGGCACCGATCACCAAGATGAAGTTCAAGGCCGTGTCGGACAGCTCGAACAGCGGCGACATGCGCGAGACCATGAAGATGCCGGCCGTCACCATGGTGGCGGCGTGGATCAGCGCGGAGATGGGCGTGGGGCCTTCCATCGAGTCGGGCAGCCACACGTGCAGCGGGAACTGGGCCGACTTGCCCATGGCGCCGATGAACAGGCAGATGCAGATCACGGTGATCAGCATCCAGTCGGTGCCGGGGAAGCCCATGGCGCCCAGTTCGCCGGCCTGGGCGAAGATCTCGTCGTAGCGGAAGGTGCCGGCGTAGGCGGCGATCAGGCCGATGCCGAGAATGAAGCCGAAGTCGCCCACGCGGTTGACCAGGAAGGCCTTCATGTTGGCGAAGATGGCCGAGGGCTTGTTGAACCAGAAGCCGATCAAGAGGTACGACACCAGACCCACGGCCTCCCAGCCGAAGAACAGCTGCAGCAGGTTGTTGCTCATGACCAGCATGAGCATGGAGAAGGTGAACAGCGAGATGTACGAGAAGAAGCGGTTGTAGCCCGGGTCTTCTTCCATGTAGCCGATGGTGTAGATGTGCACCATCAGCGACACGAAGGTCACCACGCACATCATCATGGCCGTCAGGCTGTCGATGAGAAAGCCCACCTCCATCTTCAGCTCGCCCACCACCATCCAGGTGTAGAGGGTTTCGTTGAAGTGGGCGCCGTCCATGGCCACGCTCTTGAGCGTCATGGCGGACAGCACGAAGGCGATCAGCACGCCCAGGATGGTCAGCGTGTGGGACACGCCGCGGCCGATGCGGTTGCCGCCGAAGGCCGTGCCGAAGACACCTGCCAGCAGCGAGCCGGCCAGCGGCGCCAGTGGCACCGCCAGCAGCGTCGAAACAGAAAGGGTTTGACTCATTGTTGAGAACCTTGCAAGTGGCGGGGTCGCATCAACCCTTGAGGGTGTTGAGATCTTCCGCGTCGATGCTGGAGCGGTTGCGGAACAACAGCACCAGGATGGCCAGCCCGATGGCGGCCTCGGCCGCTGCCACCGTCATGATGAAGAACACGAAGACCTGTCCGTGCATGTCGCCCAGATAGCTGGAGAACGCCACGAAGTTCATGTTCACGGCCAGCAGCATCAGCTCGATGGCCATGAGCAGCACGATGAGGTTCTTGCGGTTCAGGAAGATGCCCATCACGGACAGGGCAAACAGCATGGCGCCCAGCGACAGGTAGTGACCCAGGGTCGGTGTCATTGCTTGCTCTCCTCAGCGATGGGTGCGGCCTGCGCTGCGGGCGCAGGCGTGGGCGCCATCTTCACCAGGACCATGCGGTCCTGGGCGCGCACGCGGACCTGGTCACCCGGATCGATGGCCTTGGAATCCTTGCGCTGGCGCAGCGTCAGGGCGATGGCGGAGATCATGGCCACCAGCAGGATCACGGCAGCGATCTCCACGGGCAGCAGATATTCGGTATAGAGCAGCTGGCCCAGAACCTGGGTGTTGGAATACGGCAGCACCTGGCCTGCGGCATCGATCAGCGCGCCGGCGACCTTGGGCTCATCCATGCCGCGAAAGCCCGTCATCAGCACGGCCGCCATCTCCAGCGCGATCAGCGCGCCGATCAGCACGGCCAGCGGGAAGTGCCGCCAGAAGCTGCGCCGCGCGGTCTCGATGCGGATGTCCAGCATCATCACCACGAACAGGAACAGCACCATCACCGCGCCCAGGTACACCAGCACCAGCACGATGGCCAGGAACTCCGCCTTGAGCATCAGCCACAGGCCCGATGCCTGCGAGAAAGCCAGGATCAGGTGCAAAACGGCATGCACAGGGTTGCGCGCCGTGACCACCCGGAAGGCCGCATACAGCAGCACAACCGAGAACAGGTAGAAAAAGCCGGTCTTGACGTCCATGAATCGGGTCTTTTCAAAAATTCAGGCGTGAGGGTGTCGTCGCCGCGGGGGTCACCGGTACTTGGCGTCCGCAGCCTTGGCGGCGGCGATCTGCGGCTCGTAGCGGTCGCCCACGGCCAGCAGCATGTCCTTGGTGTAGTACAGGTCGCCGCGCTTTTCGCCGTGGTATTCAAGGATCTGCGTCTCCACGATGGAGTCCACCGGGCAGCTTTCCTCGCAAAAGCCGCAGAAGATGCACTTTGTGAGGTCGATGTCGTAGCGCGTGGTGCGGCGCGAGCCGTCGGCACGCACATCCGACTCGATGGTGATGGCCAGCGCCGGGCATACGGCCTCGCACAGCTTGCAGGCGATGCAGCGCTCTTCGCCGTTGTCATAGCGGCGCAGAGCGTGCAGGCCGCGAAAGCGCGGCGACAGCGGAGTCTTTTCCTCCGGGAACTGCACGGTGACCTTGCGGGCAAAGGCGTAGCGACCCGTGAGGACCATGCCCTTGGCCAGTTCCCAGAGCAGGAAGCTCTTGAAGAAATCCTTCAGGGAAAAGGACGAAGAAGGAGCAGCAACAGCAGCCATGGATGCCCCCGTTATTTCCAGATGTTCCAGGGCGACAGCAGCCAGCCGCCCACGAGGATCAGCCACACCAGGGTGACCGGGATGAAGATCTTCCAGCCCAGACGCATGATCTGGTCATAGCGAAAGCGCGGGAAGGTGGCGCGGATCCAGATGAAGCAGGACACGACCATGAAGGTCTTGATGCCCAGCCAGATCCAGCCCGGGATGAAGGCGAGGAACGAGAACGGTGGCAGCCAGCCGCCCAGGAACATCAGCACCGCCAGGATGGACACCAGCCACATCGCGGCGTATTCCGCCAGGAAGAAGATGGCAAAGCCCATGCCCGAGTACTCGACCATGTGGCCGGCCACAATCTCGGCCTCGCCCTCGACCACGTCGAAGGGGTGGCGGTTCACCTCGGCCACGCCGGAGACCAGATAGACGATGAAGATGGGCAGCAGCGGCAGCCAGTTCCAGGACAGAAAGTTCAGCCCCATGCCGGCCATCATTCCGCGCTCCTGTACGGCCACGATCTGCGACAGGTTCATGCTGCCCGAAACCATGATCACCACCAGGAAGCAAAAGCCCATGGCAATCTCGTAGCTGACCATTTGCGCCGAGGCGCGCAGCGCACCCAGGAAGGCGTACTTGGAGTTGGACGCCCAGCCGGCAATGATCACGCCATAGACTTCGATGGAGGCGATCGCGATGACCAGCAGCAGGCCGGCGTTGATATTGGACAACGCCATGTCCGGCCCGAAGGGGATGACCACCCAGGCAGCCAGCGCCGGCATGATGGCCATCACCGGCCCCAGGTAGAACAGGCCCTTGGCCGCAGCCGTCGGCTGGATCAGCTCCTTGGTCAGCAGCTTCAGCGCGTCGGCGATCGGCTGCAGCAGGCCAAAGGGCCCCACCCGGTTGGGGCCCATGCGCACCTGCATGAAACCCAGGAACTTGCGCTCCCACAGCGTCAGGTAGGCCACCGCCCCCAGCAGGGGCAGCAGCACCGCGACGATCTTGATCAGGTTCCACACGACGGGCCAGCCCATCGTGCTCCACCAGTCGGCGGCGACCAGATTCAGGCCGCCGTTGTACAGGGCGTCGATCATGCGGCGGCTCCTTCGCCGCGCGCGGCGCGCGCATCGGCGGTCAGTTGCAGCGAGGGCGCGCGGCGCACCAGCCCGTCGAGCTGGTAGATGCTGGCGACCGCGGGCTCGGGGCAGTCACTGCCGGCGGCAGCGACCTGCGCCTGCGTGCGGTTGCTCAGGCGCTCGGCCGGCAGCTGCGCCAGGGCGCCAGCCGGCTGGGCGGTGGCGGCGGCCAGCACGTCCTGCGAGGTCTCGTAGTCCACGCCCGCGATGCCCATCAGGTTGGACAGCACGCGCAGCACCTTCCAGGCCGGTCGCGTTTCGCCCAGCGGTCGGGCCGCAGCGTGGAAGCTCTGCACCCGTCCTTCGGCATTCACGAAGGTGCCGGAAGTCTCGGTGAACGGAGCAATGGGCAACAGCACGTCGCTGAACTCCATGTTGGCCTTGAAGGGGCTCAGGGTCACGACCATGTCCACCTGCCCCAGCCCGGCCGCAGCGGCGGCGCCCATGGCACTGTCATGAACGGGCTCGGTCTGCAGCAGCAGCACAGCCTTCAGCCCGCCTTGCAGCATCTGCGCGGCGTTCAGGCCGTGCTCTTGCGGCTGGGCGCCGACGAACTGCGCGCCCACGGTGTTGGCCGCTTCGGTCAGGTAGCCGACGGCAGCGCCGGTTTGCTCTCCCAGCCACTGCGCCAGCGCCAGCAGCTGCGAGGCCTGCGCGTGGTGCGCGGCGCCGTTGCCCAGCAAGATGGCCTTGCGCTCACCGGCCAGCAACGCAGCGGCGACAGCGCGAGCCTCATCGCCCGCCTGCGCGCCGGCCACCGGAGCAGCGACGCCCTTGCTCTGGGCCACGGCGGCAGCCACGGCGGCCAACTGGCCGGCCCAGCCGGCGGCCGGCGCCAGCAGGGTTGGCGCCACCGGCATGGCCCAGTCGTATGCTACCGAATTGATAGCCGCTACCGCACAGCCAGAACGGGCTGCTTGCCGAATTCGCTGTGCAAACAGCGGATGGTCCTTGCGCAGGTTGGAGCCCACCACCAGCACCGATTGAAGGTTGCTCAGGGCGGCGATGGGCAGGCCCAGCCAGCGCACGCCGTCTGCAGGCGCGAACTCGGCATGGCGCAGGCGGTGGTCGATGTTGTCGCTGCCCAGGCCGCGCACCAGCCGGCCGGCCAGGTACAGCTCTTCGAGCGTGCTGTGCGGGCTGACCAGGGCGCCGATGGCTTGCGCGCCATGGTCCTTCTTCACGCACTGCAGGCCGTTGGCAACGTACTCCAGCGCGGTCTGCCAGTCCACTTCCTGCCACTGCCCGCCCTGCTTGAGCATGGGCCGGGTCAGGCGCTCCTCGCCGTTGAGGGCTTCATAGGAGAAGCGGTCGCGGTCGGCCAGCCAGCACTCGTTGACCTCTTCGTTTTCGAAGGGCACGACGCGCATGACGCGGTGGTTCTTGACCTGGACGATCAGGTTGGCGCCGGTCGAGTCATGCGGACTGACCGACTTGCGCCGCGACAGCTCCCAGGTGCGGGCGCTGTAGCGGAAGGGCTTGCTGGT
Source organism: Pulveribacter suum (assembly GCF_003013695.1). GTDB lineage: Bacteria > Pseudomonadota > Gammaproteobacteria > Burkholderiales > Burkholderiaceae_C > Melaminivora > Melaminivora suum. Next base: position 2,931,424 of record NZ_CP027792.1, read on the forward strand.
CAGCGCGCCGACGGGGCACAGGTCGATGACGTTGCCCGACAGCTCGGAGTCCACCGAGTCGCCGATGACGGTGGTGATCTCCGAGTGCTCGCCGCGGTTGACCATGCCCAGCTCCATGACGCCGGCGATCTCCTGTCCGAAGCGCACGCATCGGGTGCAGTGGATGCAGCGCGTCATCTCTTCCATGGAGATCAGCGGGCCCACGTCCTTGTGTGCCACGGTGCGCTTTTCCTCGCCGTAGCGCGAGCTGCTCGCGCCATAGCCCACCGCCAGGTCCTGCAGCTGGCACTCGCCGCCTTGGTCGCAGATGGGGCAATCCAGCGGGTGGTTGATGAGCAGGAACTCCATCACCGACTGCTGCGCCTTGATGGCCTTGTCGCTCTTGGTATGCACCACCATGCCCTGGGTGACAGGCGTGGCGCAGGCGGGCAGCGGCTTGGGAGCCTTCTCCACGTCCACCAGGCACATGCGGCAGTTGGCGGCGATGGAGAGCTTCTTGTGGTAGCAAAAATGCGGGATGTAGGTGCCGGCCTTCTCGGCGGCATGCATGATCATGCAGCCTTCGCCGACCTCGACCTTGCGCCCGTCCAGTTCGATTTCAACCATATGTGTACTCGCGGTCAGGCGCCCGCCGAGGGGGAGCCCTCGCGGCTGGCCTGACGAATCAGCGTCTCAAATTCCGGACGGAAGTGCTTGATCATGGCGCGCACCGGCATGGCCGCGGCATCGCCCAGAGCGCAGATGGTCCGGCCCTGGATGTTGTCGGCCAGCGAGTTCAACAAGTCCAGGTCGCCGTCGCGCCCGCTCTCGTGCAGGATGCGGTCGATGACGCGCCACATCCAGCCCGTGCCTTCGCGGCAGGGAGTGCACTGCCCGCAGGACTCGTGCATGTAGAAATACGACAGGCGCAGCAGCGACTCGACCATGTCGCGCGAGTCATCCATGACGATCACTGCGCCCGAACCCAGCATGGAGCCTGCCTTGGCGATGGAGTCGTAGTCCATCGTGCACTCCATCATGATGTGCGCAGGCAGCACCGGCGAGGAGGAGCCGCCGGGGATCACTGCCTTGAGCTGCCGCCCCTTGCGCACGCCGCCCGCCAGCTCCAGCAGCTTGGGGAATGGCGTACCCATGGGCACTTCGTAGTTGCCGGGCCGCTCCACGTCGCCCGAGACCGAATAGATCTTGGTGCCGCCGTTGTTGGGCTTGCCGCACTCCAGATAGGCCTGGCCGCCATTCCTGATGATCCACGGCACCGCGGCGAAGGTCTCGGTGTTGTTGATGGTGGTGGGCTTGCCGTACAGGCCGAAGCTGGCCGGAAACGGCGGCTTGAAGCGCGGCTGGCCCTTCTTGCCCTCCAGCGACTCCAGCAGGGCCGTCTCTTCGCCGCAGATGTAGGCACCAAAGCCGTGGTGGGCGTGCAGCTGGAAGCTGAAGCCGCTGCCCAGGATGCCGTCGCCCAGGTAGCCGGCGGCGCGGGCTTCTTCCAGGGCCGCCTCGAAGCGCTCATAGACCTGGAAGATCTCGCCGTGGATGTAGTTGTAGCCCACGCTGATGCCCATCGCGTAGGCGGCAATGGCCATGCCCTCGATCACGATGTGCGGGTTGTACATGAGGATGTCGCGGTCCTTGCAGGTCCCGGGCTCGCCCTCATCGGAGTTGCACACCAGGTACTTCTGCCCCGGAAACTGACGCGGCATGAAGCTCCACTTCAGTCCCGTGGGAAAGCCTGCGCCGCCGCGCCCGCGCAGGGCGGATTCCTTCACGGTGGCGATAACCTGGTCCTGCGTCAGCCCCTCGCCGCCGTCCTGCCCCAGGATCTTGCGCAGCGCCGCATAGCCGCCGCGTGCCTCGTAGTCCTTCAGGCCCCAGTTGCTGCCGTTCAGGCCGGCGTAGATCTGCGGCTCGATGTGGCGGTCGTGAAAGCAGGTCTGGTTGCCGGTGGCCAGGAACTGCTCGAGCACTTGGCTTGCGTTCGTCATGCCCGGCCCTCCGCGGCACGCAGGCCATCGACCAGCTGGTCCAGCTTGTCGTCTTCCATGAAGCTGCACATGTTGCGGTCATTGACCAGCATCACAGGCGCATCGGCGCAGGCGCCCAGGCATTCGCACTGCTGCAGTGTGAACATGCCATCGGGTGTGGTCTCGCCCATTTTGATGCCCAGCTTGGCCTCCAGATGGTGCAGCGCCTCCTGGCCGCGGCGCAGCTGGCATGGCAGGTTGGTGCACACGGCCAGCTTGTACTTGCCCACGGGCTGCTGGTTGTACATGTTGTAGAACGTGGTGACTTCGCGCACCGCGATCTCGGGCATGTCCAGGTACTCGGCAATCTCGGCCTCGGCCGCCTGGGTGATGTAGCCCTGCTCCTGCTGCACGATGGCCAGGCAGGCCATCACGGCAGACTGCTTTTGCTCGGGCGGATACTTCGCCACCTCGCGGGCAAAGCGCTCTTGGGTCGCTTGCGTGATCATCGGTCAATCTCTCCGAACACGATATCCAGGGTGCCGATGATGGCCACGGCATCGGCAATCATGTGCCCGCGGGCCATCTCGTCCAGCGCGGCCAGATGGGCAAAGCCGGGCGCCCGGATCTTCAGGCGATACGGCTTGTTGGCGCCGTCGCTCACCATATAGATGCCGAACTCGCCCTTGGGGTGCTCGACGGCGGCATAGGCCTCGCCCTCGGGCACGCGGAAGCCCTCGGAAAAGAGCTTGAAGTGGTGGATCAGGTCCTCCATGCCACTCTTCATGCGCTCGCGCGGTGGCGGGGCGATCTTGTGGTTGTCCACGATGACCGGGCCAGGGTTGGCGCGCAGCCACTGAACGCACTGCTGAACGATGCGGTTGGACTGGCGCATTTCGGCCACGCGCACCAGATAGCGGTCGTAGCTGTCGCCGGTCACGCCCACCGGCACGTCAAAGTCCATGCGGTCATAGACCTCGTAGGGCTGCTTCTTGCGCAGGTCCCAGGCGATGCCGGAGCCGCGCAGCATGGGGCCGGTCATGCCCAGGCTCAGCGCGCGCTCAGGCGACACCACGCCGATGCCCACGGTGCGCTGCTTCCAGATGCGGTTGTCGGTCAACAGCGTCTCGTACTCGTCCACACACTTGGGAAAGCGCCGCGTGAAGTCCTCGATGAAGTCCAGCATCGAGCCCTGGCGGTTGCGGTTGCGCTCCTCGATGGCACGCGCGTTGCGCACCTTGCTGGCCTGGTACTGCGGCATGCTGTCGGGCAGGTCGCGGTACACGCCGCCCGGGCGGAAGTAGGCTGCATGCATGCGCGCGCCCGACACCGCTTCGTAGATGTCGAAGAGGTCTTCGCGCTCGCGGAAGGTGTAGATCAGGATGGTCGAGCTGCCGCAGTCGTTGCCGTGCGAGCCCAGCCACATCAGGTGGTTCAAGAGGCGCGTGATCTCGGAGAACATCACGCGGATGTACTGCGCGCGCAGCGGCACCTCCAACCCCAGCAGCTTCTCGATGGCCAGGCAGTAGGCGTGCTCGTTGCTCATCATGGACACGTAGTCGAGACGGTCCATGTAAGGCAGCGACTGGATGTAGGTCTTGTGCTCGGCGAGCTTTTCGGTGGCACGGTGCAGCAGGCCGATGTGCGGGTCGGCGCGCTGCACCACCTCGCCATCGAGCTCCAGCACCAGCCGCAGCACGCCGTGCGCGGCCGGGTGCTGCGGACCGAAGTTCAGGGAATAGTTCTTGATTTCAGCCATGGATGGTTCACCTGGGCGCGGCGGCGCTTCAGTGCAGGCCTCCGTAGTTTTCCTCGCGGATGATGCGGGGCGTGACTTCGCGCGGCTCGATGGTCACGGGCTCATAGACCACGCGGCGCAGCTCGGGGTCGTAGCGCATCTCGACGTGGCCCGACAGCGGGAAGTCCTTGCGGAAAGGGTGGCCAATGAAGCCGTAGTCGGTCAGGATGCGGCGCAGGTCGGCGTGGCCGTCGAAGACGATGCCGAACAGGTCGAAGGCCTCGCGCTCGAACCAGTTGGCCGAGTTCCACAGGTCGTTGACCGAGGGCACGACAGGAAAGTCGTCGTCGGGGCAAAAAACCTTGACGCGCACGCGCTGGTTCAGCGACACCGACAGCAGGTGTGAAACGACGGCGTAGCGCGCGCCTTCGACACCCACGTCGCGGTAGGTGGAATAGTCCACGCCGCACAGGTCGATGAGCTGCTCGAAGCGGCAGCCGGGCGCGTCGCGCAAGACCTGCATGGCGCCGAGATAGTCGGCGGCGGCGACCACCACCGTCACCTCATCCAGGGCCAGGGTGATGTCGCGCGCCCTGGCACCCAGGGCGGTGGCGATGGTGTCGCGCAGCGCCTCGGGAGCCACGGCGGCGGCGGGAGCGGGAGCGATGTCTGTCATCGAATACCTTTCACGCGCGCGCAATGGTGTTGGTGCGGCGGATCTTCTGCTGCAGCTGGATGATCCCGTAGATCAACGCCTCGGCCGTGGGCGGGCAGCCAGGCACATACACATCCACCGGCACGATGCGGTCGCAGCCGCGCACCACGGAATAGCTGTAGTGGTAGTAGCCGCCGCCGTTGGCGCACGAGCCCATGGAGATGACCCAGCGCGGCTCGGCCATCTGGTCATAGACCTTGCGCAGGGCCGGCGCCATCTTGTTGCACAGCGTGCCGGCCACGATCATCAGATCGGACTGCCTGGGGCTGGCGCGGAACACCTCGGCGCCGAAGCGGCCCAGGTCGTAGCGCGCGGCCGCCGCGTGCATCATCTCGACGGCGCAGCAGGCGAGGCCAAAGGTCATGGGCCACAGCGACCCGGTCTTGGCCCAGTTCACCACCGAGTCGTAGCTCGTGGTGATGAAGCCTTCCTTCATCACACCTTCAATCATCGTGTCATTCCTTCTTGCGGCGCTGCGGCGCTCATTCCCAGTTCAGCGCACCCTTTTTCCACTCGTAGGCGAAACCCACGACCAGGATGGCCAGGAAGATCAGCACGGCGACGAAGCCGGTCATTCCCACCTGCTGCAGGCTCACCGCCCAGGGAAACAGGAAGGCGATCTCCAGGTCGAACAGGATGAACAGGATGGCCACGAGGTAGTAGCGCACGTCGAACTTCATGCGCGCGTCTTCAAAGGCCTCGAAGCCGCATTCGTAGGGGGAGTTCTTGGCCGGGTCGGGCCGGTTGGGGCCCAGTACATAGCCCAGCAGCAGGGGAACAACCCCAATGGCAGCCCCCACCAGAATGAACAGGAGGACTGGGAGGTACTGATCGAGATTCATTTGGAGACCTGCTCACCGTTAAAAGGCCGCCCTGCCCGTGTCGCCATGCGACCCGGATAAGGCGGCCTTATGTGATTGGTGCCGTCGGCGAGACTCGAACTCGCACAGCTTTCGCCACTACCCCCTCAAGATAGCGTGTCTACCAATTCCACCACGACGGCTGTCTTGTTGTTTTGCGCATCCTCAAAGCACAGGCCGATGATCGGCGCGGCTTCCTGGACAGACAGCGATTCTAACCCGGAAAAACCCTGTCACAGATCGTGCGGCGGATTTTTGCGCCGCACGGCCGGGCGTCACTTGGTCGGGATTTGCGCCGCACCGGAGGCCGGCTCGGCAGCAGGTGCGGGCACTTCGGCCGACGCCGACGGCTCGGCGGCGGGCGCCGGGGCGCTGCTGGCCGGCACCGCGGCCGCCGGGCCTTCCAGCACGCTGCCCACGCTGGGCGTGCGCTGGTTGCCCAGATAGGCCAGCGCCAGCGTGGCCACGAAGAACACGGTGGCCAGCACGGCCGTCGTGCGCGACAGGAAGTTGGCACTGCCGCTGGCGCCGAACAGGCTGCCCGAGCCGCCGCTGCCGAAGGCCGCGCCCATGTCGGCGCCCTTGCCGTGCTGGATCAGGATCAGGCCGATCATGGCCAGGGCGGTCAGTATCTGCACCGCCAGGATGATGTTGACAAAGGCATTCATACGCGTTTAACTCCTGATTTGATAGCTGCTCACGCTTGTGTGGCGCAGGCTGCAGCAATAATTTGCAAGAAATCCTGGGCCTTGAGGGAGGCCCCGCCCACCAGACCGCCGTCGATGTCGGCCTGGGCCAGCAGCTCGGCGGCATTGGCCGCGTTCATGCTGCCGCCATACAGCAGCGGCACGCGCGCGGCCTGCCCGGTGGCGGCCGCCAGCTGCGCGCGCAGCACGGCATGCACCTCCTGCGCCTGCTGCGGCGTGGCCGTGCGGCCGGTGCCTATGGCCCAGACGGGCTCGTAGGCGACAACGATCTCGCTGATGCAATGGCCGTTGGCCTGCACCACGGCAGCCAGCTGGCGGCGCACCACGTCCATGGTCTGGCCGGCCTCGCGCTCGGCCAGCGTCTCGCCCACGCAGACGATGGGCGTGATGCCGGCGGCCAGCGCCTTTTGCGCCTTGGCGGCCACAAGCGCGTCGCTCTCGCCGTGGTACTGGCGCCGCTCCGAGTGGCCCACCAGCACGTAGCGCGTGCCGAACTCGCGCAGCATGGCCGCCGAGGTCTCGCCGGTATAGGCGCCGCTGTCGTGCTGCGACACGTCCTGCGCGGCCAGCCGGATGGCCGTGCCCTGCACCAGCGAGTGCACCTGCGCCAGGTAAGGCGCCGGCACCGCAACGGCGATGGCGCAGGCCGCGTCGTCCTGCCCCTGCAGGCCGGTGCGCAGCGCCTGCAGCAGCGCCTCGTTGGCGGCCAGGCCGCCGTTCATCTTCCAGTTGCCGGCTATGAGTTTGTGCTTGGCCATCAGGCGCTCCACGTCAAAACGATCTTGCCCACGTGCTCGCTGGACTCCATCAGCGCATGGGCGGCAGCCGCCTCGCCGGCCGGGTAGGTGCTGTGGATGACCGGGCGGATGCGGCCCGACTCCAGCAGCGGCCAGACTTCGCTGCGCAGTGCCTGCGCTATCTGCGCCTTGAAGGCCACAGGGCGCGCACGCAGCGTCGAGCCGGTGATGGTGAGGCGCTTGCGCAGCACCGCGCCGGCGTCGATCTGGGCTTTGATGCCCCCCTGCACGGCGATGATGACGATGCGCCCGTCCTCGGCCAGGCAGCCGAGCTCGCGCGCCACGTAGTCACCCGCCACCATGTCCAGCACCACGTCCGCGCCGCGGCCTTCGGTGATGCGCAGCACCTCGGCGGCGAAGTCATGCGTGCGGTAGTTGATGGCGTGGTGCGCGCCCAGCTGCAGGCAGGCGGCGCATTTGTCCTCGGATCCGGTAGTCACGATCACCGTGGCGCCGCGTGCGCGCGCCAGCTGGATGGCCGTGACGCCGATGCCGCTGGAGCCGCCCTGCACCAGCAGCACCTCGCCCGACTGCAAGCGGCCGCGGTCGAAGACGTTGCTCCAGACGGTGAAGAAGGTCTCGGGTAGTGAGGCGGCCTCGACATCTGACAGGCCAGCCGGCACCGGCAGGCACTGCCCGACGGGCGCCACGCACCACTGCGCGTAGCCGCCGCCGGCCACCAGAGCGCAGACGCGGTCGCCCACGCGGATGCCGGCGCGCTCCATGGCAGCCTCGTCGCCGGACTCGACCACGCCTGCCACCTCCAGCCCCGGCAGGTCGGACGCGCCGGGCGGGGGCGCGTAGTGGCCCTTGCGCTGCAGCACGTCGGGGCGGTTCACCCCGCTGGCGGCCACGCGGATCAGCAGCTCGCCGCTGCCGGCCTGCGGGCGCGGGCGCTGCCCCAGGCGCAATCCTTCAGGCGGGCCGAAGGCCGTGATCTCCACGGCTTGCATGGTGTCTTGGTTCATCGCACAAAAATTGTCATCAAAACAGGCGCCAACGCTTGACTGGCAAGCGCTGGCAGCTCTTTTTTCGATAGCAATCAGGCGTCGGTCGTGCCGGGGGCTTCGCCGCCGCCTTGCGGGCCGCCGTTGCCGTTGTGGCCACCGTTGTGGCCGCGCTCGCCGTAGCCACCACGGTCGCCGTAGCCATTGCCGTCGCGGCGCTCGCCACGGCCACCTTCACGGCGTTCGCCGCGATCGCCACGATCATGGCGCTCGCTGCGCTCGGGGCGCTCCATGCCGGCCGGGCGCTCGCTCAGGGCCTTCAGCGACAGCTTGATGCGGCCCTTCTCGTCCGTCTCCAGCACCTTCACGCGCACGATCTGGCCTTCTTGCAGGTAGTCGTTCACGTTTTCCACGCGCTCGTGGGCAATCTGGCTGATGTGCAGCAGACCGTCCTTGCCGGGCAGCAGGTTGATGAGAGCGCCAAAGTCCAGGATCTTGGTGACCGGGCCTTCGTAGATCTTGCCCACCTCCACCTCGGCCGTGATCTCTTCGATGCGGCGCTTGGCTTCGTCGGCCTTGGCCGAATCGTTGGAGGCGATGGTGATGGTGCCGTCTTCCTCGATGTTGATCTGGCAGCCGGTCTCGTCGGTCAGCGCGCGGATGGTGGCGCCGCCCTTGCCGATCACGTCGCGGATCTTCTCGGGGTTGATCTTCATGGTGAAGAGCTTGGGCGCGAAGCTGGAGATCTCCGTGCGCGCCTCGCCCATGGCTTCCTGCATCTTGCCCAGGATGTGCATGCGCGCTTCCTTGGCCTGCGCCAGGGCGACTTCCATGATCTCGCGGGTGATGCCCTGGATCTTGATGTCCATCTGCAGCGCCGTGATGCCGGCCGTGGTGCCCGCCACCTTGAAGTCCATGTCGCCCAGGTGGTCCTCGTCGCCCAGGATGTCGGTCAGCACGGCAAAGCGGTTGCCGTCCTTGATCAGGCCCATGGCGATGCCGGCCACGTGCGCCTTCATGGGCACGCCGGCGTCCATCAGCGACAGGCAGCCGCCACAGACCGAGGCCATGGACGAAGAGCCGTTGGACTCGGTGATCTCGGAGACCACGCGGATGGTGTAGGGAAACTCTTCCTTGGAGGGCAGCGCAGCAATCAGCGCGCGCTTGGCCAGGCGGCCGTGGCCGATCTCGCGGCGCTTGGTCGAGCCCATGCGGCCCACTTCGCCGGTGGCAAAGGGAGGCATGTTGTAGTGGAACAGGAAGCGGTCCTCGAACTCGCCGGCCAGCGCGTCGATGCGCTGCGCGTCGCGCTCGGTGCCCAGCGTGGTCACCACCAGCGCCTGCGTCTCGCCGCGGGTGAACAGCGACGAGCCGTGCGTGCGCGGCAGCAGCGAGCTGCGGATCTCGATCGGGCGCACGGTGCGCGTGTCGCGCCCGTCGATGCGCGGCTCGCCGGCCAGGATCTGGCTGCGCACGATGCGTGCCTCAATGTCGAACAGCAGCGCTTCCACGGCCGTGGCGTCGAACGCCGCGCCCTCGTCCTTGAGCGACTGCAGCACGGCGGCGGAGGCCTCGCGCAGCGCGTGGGTGCGCGCCTGCTTGCTGCGGATCTGGTAGGCGGCGCGCAGCTTGTCCTCGGCCAGCTGCGTCACCTTGGCGATGAAGGGCTCGTCCTTGGCGGCGGGCTGCCAGTCCCAGGCCGGCTTGCCGGCCTGGCGCACCAGTTCATGGATGGCCTCGATGGCGATGCGGCCCTGCTCGTGGCCGAAGACCACGGCGCCCAGCATCACGTCTTCGGGCAGCTGCTGCGCCTCGGACTCGACCATCAGCACGGCGGCTTCGGTGCCGGCCACGATCAGGTCCAGCTGGGAGTTCTTGCGCTCGGTCTGGCCGGGGTTGAGCACGTACTCGCCGTTGATGTAGCCCACGCGCGCGGCGCCGATGGGGCCGTTGAACGGGATGCCCGACACGGACAGCGCGGCGCTCACGCCCAGCATGGCGGCGATGTCGGCGTCCACCTCAGGGTTCAGCGAGATGGTGTGGATGACCACGTGCACGTCGTTGTAGAAGCCTTCGGGGAACAGCGGGCGGATCGGACGGTCGATCAGGCGGCTGGTGAGCGTCTCCAGCTCGGAGGGCTTGGCCTCGCGCTTGAAGAAGCTGCCGGGGATCTTGCCGGCGGCGTAGGTCTTCTCGATGTAGTCCACCGTCAGCGGGAAGAAGTCCTGGCCCGGCTTGGCCGTCTTGCTTGCCACCACGGTGGCCAGCACCACGGTGTCGTCGATATTGACGAGGACGGCGCCGCCAGCCTGGCGGGCGATCTCGCCGGTCTCCAGGGTGACCGTGTGCTGGCCCCACTGGAACGTCTTGGTGACCTTGTTGAACATGGTTGTCATGGTTTGCTCCTGAAATAATAGCTGCTCACGCTTGAGCAGCAATGGTTTGGAGGTCAAACAGACCGCGATGCCATTCCAGGCAAGCGCTGGCAGCTATCAAAAGATGAGCTAACGCGCACATGGAATGACACAGCTTCGCTCTGCCGACCCATCTCCAAACGGGACTTTTGAAGTAAAAACGCCTGAGTCAGACCATCCAACTCAGGCGTTGCTCTTGGGCGCGCAGCTTACTTGCGCAGGCCCAGCTTGGCGATCAGCGCCGTGTAGCGCTCGGCGTCCTTGGCCTTGAGGTAGTCCAGCAGCTTGCGGCGGCGGCTCACCATGCGCAGCAGGCCGCGGCGACCGTGGTGGTCCTTGGCGTGCTGCTTGAAGTGGGGCGTCAGCTCATTAATGCGGGCCGTGAGCAGGGCCACCTGCACTTCGGGGCTGCCGGTATCGTTGGCGGCGCGCTGGTTGGCCTTGACGACTTCGGCCTTGACGGAGGATGCGATCATGATGTTTCCTGGATGGCAAAGGGGGCAGCAGGCGGGCGGCGAGCGCTGAGAGTTCGCGCACCGCACAGGGGCCTGTACCCGGTGCCTGGTTGTGACTTGCGCCGGCAACTGGAAAGGCCGCCGGCGTGCGTCTTGCACTATGCAAAACCTGTCGATTATATCGCCTGCGCTCTTTCCCCGGTACCCGCAGCCCTACCGATGGCAATGCGAGGCGGGCCGGCCATGATCGCATCCCGTCAGAAACCCCATCTACGCCATGCACTTTGCCTCGCTCCTGCTGCGCCGCGCCCTGCCCTGCGCCCTGCTCGCCCTGGCTGCCGCCGGCCTGGCGCAGGCGGCTCCGGCGTCTGGCGCGCCGCCGAAGAAGTCCAAAACCGTGAAGGTCAAGCCGCAGCAGAACAATTCACAGGAGACCGCCGCCGAGCGCGACCGCCGCCTGTACCGTGAATGCAAGGGACTGCCCAACGCCGGCGCCTGCCTGGGCTACACGCGCCGCTGAAAAAACCGCCCCCACTGGCCGAAACCGCCCAAAACCTGGGCTAGAATTCGCCCCGTTGTCGCAATGCAGCCCGGCCAGGCAACCGACCGGAACAGCAGAACGACAATTTTTGAAAAGAGCCCGAAAATCTCGTGCTACAATTCAAAGCTTAGCGGCTGTAGCTCAGCTGGATAGAGTACTTGGCTACGAACCAAGGGGTCGTGGGTTCGATTCCTGCCAGCCGCACCAAACGGTAAGCCCTGAGTCTGAAAGGACTCAGGGCTTTTTCGTATGCGCCGCCGTTGCGCCGTACAAAACGCGGCACCATTGCGGCATGAGCAAAGCCTTCACCCGTGAAGCCGACGCGCCCGAAGAGGACGACGAGGGCGCGCCCCTGGCACCCTCCATCCCGGCCGGCAGCAAGAACTACATCACCTCACAAGGCTACGCACGCCTGCGCGGCGAGCTGCTGCAGCTGATCGACGAGGAACGACCCAAGGTCGTGGACATCGTGCACTGGGCCGCCAGCAACGGCGACCGCTCGGAAAACGGCGACTACCTGTACGGCAAGAAGCGTCTGCGCGAGATCGATCGACGCATCCGTTTCCTCACCAAGCGACTGGAGATCGCCGAAGTGGTGGACCCGTCCGTGCACGCGGGCAGCGACCAGGTCTTCTTCGGCGCCACCGTCACCTACGTGGACGATGAGGACGCCGAGCGCACTGTGACCATCCTGGGCGTGGACGAGGCCAACAATGCCCTGCAGCAGATCAGCTGGGTTGCTCCGGTGGCGCGTTCGCTGCTCAAAGCACGCGAGGGCGACGAGGTGATCTTGATGACGCCCGCCGGCCAGCGCACGCTGCAGGTGCTGCAAGTGAGCTATCCCACGCCCGGGCGCGACGGCTGAGGCCGCCCTGCCCCATTCGGTCAGTCGGCTGCGGGCTGCGGCAGCACGCGCCAGGCGCGCAGCACGGCGGGCGTGCGGCGCAGGTTGCGCAGCGCCGCCTCGACGTGGGCCAGGTCGCGCACGGCCACGACGAAGCGCAGCTCGGTGGTGGCCATGGCGTCATCCATGTCTATGCGCACGATGTCGGCCTCGGAGCTGGTCAGTTCGGAGGCGACGCGCGCCAGCACGCCCTTGGCGTTGTTCACCGTGACGGTGATGCCGGCTTCGAAAAACCGTGTCGGCTCGTCGGCCCAGTCCACTGCGATGAAGCGCTCGGCGTCCTTGCGCTGCAGGCGCTGGGCCACGCCGCAGCGGGCGTGGTGCACCACCAGGCCCTCGCCCCGGCCCAGGTAGCCCACGATGGGGTCGCCCGGCACAGGCCGGCAACAGGGCGCGTACTGGATGGAGGCACTCTCGCTGCCATCCAGCATGATGCCGCCTTGCGATACGTTCTCGTGCGCGGCATAGCGCTCGCGGCTGAGCAGCACCGCATCAGGGCGCAAGCCGCTTTCGGCCAGCAGTCCCACCAGCCGCTTGGCCACGATGCCCGCCACGCGCCGGCCCAGGCCGATGTCGGTCAGCAGTTCGCCATGGCTGCGGCTGCCGGTGAAGCGCAGCAGCCGCTCCCACAGGACGGGATGGCTCTGCGCATCGGGAAGTTGCTCGATGCCCTCGGCACGCAGCGCCTGGCTGAGCAGCTTCTCGCCCAGCCCGGCGGACTCGCTCTGCGCCAAGGTCTTCAGGTAGTGACGAATCTTGGAGCGCGCCCGCGCCGTGCGCACGAAGCCCAGCCAGGCAGGGTTGGGCCGCGCGCCCTGCACGGTGGTGACCTCCACCACGTCGCCGTTCTTCAGTTCGGTGCGCAGCGACACCTGCTCGTTGTTGATGCGCGCGGCCACGGTGCGGTCGCCCACATCGCTGTGGATGGCGTAGGCAAAGTCCACCACGGTGGCGCCGCGCGGCAGCGCCAGGATCTGACTCTTGGGCGTGAAGACATAGACCGCATCGGGAAACAGGTCCACCTTCACGTGGTCCCAGAACTCGGCGGCGTCGCGCGTCTCGTTCTGGATGTCCAGCAGCGACTGCAGCCACTGCGTACCCATGCGCTCCTCGCCCGTGCCCGCAGCCTCCTGCGCCTTGTACAGCCAGTGCGCCGCAACGCCCGCCTCGGCGACGATGTGCATCTCCTCGGTGCGTATCTGGAACTCCACGTTCAGCCCGGCCGGGCCCACCAGCGTGGTGTGCAGCGACTGGTAGCCGTTGAGCTTGGCGATGGCGATGTGGTCCTTGAACTTGCCCGGCACCGGCTTGTAGGTCTGGTGCAGCACGCCCAGCGCCGTGTAGCAGTCCAGGATGGAGCGCACCACCACCCGAAAGCCGTGCAGGTCGATGACCTGGGCAAAGCTCAGGTGCTGGTCGCTCATCTTCTGATAAATGGCGAACAGGGTCTTGTCACGTCCCGCCAGTCGCACCGGCATGCCGACACGGGCAAAAGCGGCGTCCACCTCCGTATGCATCTTCTGCACGCTGTCGCGACTGCGGTTGCGGCTGCGGGTGACGGCTTTGGCCAGCGTCGCATAGCGCCAGGGGTGCAGGTGCCGGAACGACAGATCCTGCAGTTCGCGGTAGGTCTGGTTCAGCCCCAGCCGGTGGGCGATGGGGGCATAGACCTCCAGTGTTTCGGAGGCGATGCGGCCCCATTTGGCGCGCGGCATGTCCGACAGCGTGCGCATGTTGTGCGTGCGGTCGGCCAGCTTGATGAGGATGACACGCACGTCGCGCGCCATGGCCAGCAGCATCTTGCGAAAGGACTCGGCCTGGTTTTCCTCTCGGGTGTTGAACTGCAGCTTGTCCAGCTTGGTCAGCCCGTCCACCAGCTCGGCCACCGGGGAGCCGAAGCGCTCGACCAGATCGGCCTTGGTGATGCCGCAGTCTTCCATCGCGTCGTGCAGCAGCGCTGCCATGAGCGCCTGGGTGTCGAGCTTCCAGGTGGCGCACAGCGCGGCGACCGCGATGGGGTGGGTGATATAGGGCTCACCGCTGCTGCGCAGCTGGCCCAGGTGGGCCTGGTCTGCGTAGCGGTAGGCCTGGCGCACCTGCTCGACCTGAACTTCGTCCAGATAGTCCAGCTTCTCCAGCAAAGCGGCAAAGCTGGCGGCAGCGGCGTTGGCTGCCGCCGGCCCGGCTGCCACATCGGGCACCGCAGCCTTGTCAGTCAATACCGCATTCTGGGAAGGAGCCATAGCCTTGCAACTATAGCGCCGCATCCAGATGCCTGTGCGGCGGCACGCCCCCTGTCCATGGCATGCCCATAAAAAAAGCACCGCCGGGCGGTGCTTGTGCGCTGGCGCGGGCCGATCAGCCCGGCACTTTTTTCAGCATCTCCAGGCCCACCTTGCCGGCCGCGATCTCGCGCAGCGCAGTGACGGCCGGCTTGTTGCGGCTGTCGATCTTGGGCGTGTGGCCCTGGCTGAGCATGCGGGCGCGGTAGGTGGCGGCGAGCACCAGCTGGAAACGGTTGGGGATCTGCTCGAGGCAGTCTTCCACGGTAATGCGGGCCATGGTCTTCTCCAGGGGATCGGTGTGTGTCAGGGGATGTCGAGCGAGGCGAAGGTGTCGGCCCGGGCGCGGCGCTGGGCGATGAACTTCAGCCGCTGGGCGTGGACGATGGTTTTCAGGTCGAAAAGCGCCCGCTCGAAAACTTCATTGATTATAACGAAATCGAATTTGCCGGCCTGGGCCATCTCGCGGGCGGCGTTCTTCAGGCGCATCTCGATCACCTCGGACGAATCCTCGCCGCGCCGCTCCAGGCGCGAGCGCAGCTCTTCCCAGCTGGGCGGCAAGATGAAGACCAGCACGGCATTCACGAAGGCCTGCTTGATCTGCAGCGCGCCCTGGTAGTCGATCTCCAGCACCACGTCGGCGCCCTGGGCCACGCGCTCTTCGATGGCGCGGCGCGAGGTGCCGTAGCGCCGGCCATGCACATTGGCCCACTCCACGAAGCCGTTGGCAGCCACCATGGCGTCGAACTCCTGCTCGGAGGCGAAGAAATACTCGCGCCCGTGCTTTTCCTGGCCGCGCGGCGCGCGCGTGGTGTGCGACACCGAGGGCTGTACGTGCGAGTCCACCTCCATCAGCGCCTTCACCAGGCTGGATTTCCCTGCCCCGCTGGGGGCCGAGACTACGAAGAGATTTCCGGGATAGTCCATAGGGGGTCTGCGGCGGGCGCTATCAAAACAGGATTATTACTCGACGTTTTGCACCTGCTCGCGCATCTGCTCGATCATCACCTTCATGTCTACGCCGATGCGCGTGAGCTCCATGGTGGCCGACTTGGAACCCAGGGTGTTGGCCTCGCGGTGCAGCTCCTGGATGAGGAAGTCCAACCGCTTGCCGACCTCCCCGCCCTTGTCCAGCAACCGCGTGATTTCGTCCAGGTGCGCGGCCAGCCGGGTCAGTTCCTCGGCCACGTCGATGCGGATGGCGAACGCCGTGGCCTCGGTCAGGGCGCGCTCCTGGGCAGCCTCGGGCACGGCCGCGCCTTCGGCCAGCTGCATGGCTTCCTTCCAGCGTTCCATGAAGCGCAGGCGCTGCTGCTCGACCAGGCGGGGCACCAGCGGGCCGGCCTGGCGGGCCAGCTCGGCCAGCTGGGCCAGGCGGTCGCGCAGCATGGCCACCAGGCGGGCGCCTTCACGCTCGCGTGCGGCCGTCAGCTCGTCCAATGCACCGCGCGCCAGCTCCAGCAGCGCCGGGCCCAGGTCCTGCTGCGGCGCGCCGGCACCGGCGCTCAGGCGCAGCGCGTCGGCCACCGACAGCGGCCGCGCGCCTGGCAGCTGGGCCTGCACGGCAGCCTGCACCTGGGCCAGGCGGGCCAGCAGCGGCGCTGCCGGCTCGGTCAGGGATGCCCCCTCGCCCCCTTCGACGAAGGCGCGCACCTCCACCTTGCCGCGCTTGAGCCGCCCCGTCAGCAGCGCACGCAGCGCCGGCTCCTGGGCGCGCAGCTCTTCGGACAGGCGGAACGTCAGGTCCAGGAAACGGCTGTTGACCGAGCGGATTTCAAGGCCCAAGCGGCGCCCTGCGCCGGCACCTTCGGCCCCCGATGCTGGGGCCTGCAGCTGTGCGCTGGCGTAACCGGTCATGCTGTAAACTGCCATGGGATTTCTCGGTGGGTTCGTTGCCTGCAAACCGGCGATTATCCGGCCTCCAGCCACCGCCCGCGTTCTCTTCGCTCCTGCCTCATGTCAAAAACCAAGCCGGCTCCCCTGCCCCCCGGCACTGTCCTGGGCGGCTATCGCGTGGTACGCCGACTGGCCTCCGGCGGCTTCGGCGTGGTCTATCTCGCGCTCGACCCCGAGGGCCAGCAGGTCGCCCTGAAGGAATACATCCCCGCCTCCCTGGCCACGCGCGAGCCGGGCGAGCTCTTGCCCAAGGTGCCGCCGGAAAAGCTCTCGCTGTACCGCCTGGGCCTGAAAAGCTTCTTTGAAGAAGGCCGCTCGCTGGCGCAGATCTCGCACGCCTCGGTGGTGAGCGTGCTCAACTTCTTCCGCGAAAACGAGACGGTCTATATGGTGATGAACTACCTGGAGGGCGGCACCCTGCAGGACTTCATCATCACCGCGCGCGACCTGAAGGCACAGAAGGTCTTTCGCGAGTCCACCATCCGCTCGCTGTTTGACGAGGTGCTGCGCGGCCTGCGCGTGGTGCACCAGCACAAGATGCTGCACCTCGATATCAAGCCGGCCAACGTCTTCATCACCGACGACAACCGCTCGGTGCTGATCGACTTCGGCGCCGCGCGCGAGGTGCTGTCCAAGGAAGGCAACTTCATCCGTCCCATGTACACGCCCGGCTTTGCCGCGCCCGAGATGTACCGGCGCGACTCGCAGATGGGCCCGTGGACGGACATCTACGCCATCGGCGCCTGCATCTACGCCTGCATGCAGGGTTTTCCGCCCAACGAGGCGCCGCAGCGCCAGGACAAGGACCGCCTGGCGCTGGCGCTGA
Source organism: Pulveribacter suum (assembly GCF_003013695.1). Classification (GTDB taxonomy): domain Bacteria; phylum Pseudomonadota; class Gammaproteobacteria; order Burkholderiales; family Burkholderiaceae_C; genus Melaminivora; species Melaminivora suum. The sequence continues at coordinate 2,948,467 of NZ_CP027792.1, forward strand.
ACAAGCTGCGCGGCGTGTATTCCGACAACCTGATCGAGGTGGTGGAGTGGTGCATGGCGCTGGACCCGATGTCGCGCCCGCAGTCGGTCTTTGCGCTGCAAAAGGAGCTTTCGCGCGAAGGCGAGCGCCGCTATACCCGCCTGTCGGTGGGCGAGAAGATGCGCATGCAGCTGGACACCCTGGTCTCCGACACCAAGAAGAACGTGCAGAAGGTGGGCGAAGCCACCGGACTGGGCGTGCGTCCCAAATGAAGTTCTCCGTCTTTCAGATCAGCCGCCGCGGCGGGCGCGAGAAGAACGAAGACCGCATGGGTTACTGCTACACCCGTGAGGCCGGCCTGTTCGTACTGGCCGACGGCATGGGCGGGCACCCGCAGGGCGAGCTGGCGGCGCAGATCGCCATCCAGACCGTCTCGGCCATGTTCCAGCGCCAGGCGCGCCCGGCGCTCAAGAGCGTGCCGGACTTCCTCACCTCGGCCCTGCTGGCCGCGCACCACCAGATCCTGCGCCACGGCAGCCGCCAGGACCTGCCCGACACCCCGCGCACCACGCTGGTGGCCGGCGTGGTGCAGGACGGGCGCGCGCAGTGGATTCACTGCGGCGACTCGCGCCTGTACCTGGTGCGGGACGGCCAGGTGCTGCTGCGCACCCGCGACCACTCCTACCAGGAGCTGCGCAACGCCGCCATTCCCGGCCTGGAGCGGGTCAACCGCAACGTGCTGTTCACCTGCCTGGGCTCGCCCACCAAGCCGCTGTTCGACGTCGCGCCGCCCCTGCTGCTGGAGCAGGGCGACCGCATGCTGCTGTGCTCGGACGGCCTGTGGGGCACGCTGGACGACGAGACCATCGCCCGCCAGCTGTCGCGCCAGGCCGTCGCGCACGCCGTGCCCGACCTGGTGGAAGACGCCCTGCGCAAGGCGGGCAGCGCCAGCGACAACGTCACGGTGGTGGCCATGGAGTGGGAGACGCCCGACGCCTTTGAGACCACCCAGGGCGTGTCCACCGAGGACATCCAGGACGACGTGTTCGCCTCCACCATCCAGTGCGAGCCGCTGGACGGCTTCGACGACGAGCTGGACGACCTGGACGACGAGGCGATCGAGCGCTCCATCGCCGAGATCAACGAGGCCATCCGCCGCTCTGCGGAAAAGAAGCTGTAAGAGGCAGCGGGGCGGGCGCGCGCCGCCCGGGCCGCCGAAGAAGGAAGACCCCATGACGTTCGAACGCAGCGGCCGGCGCGCCGCAGACCAGCTGCGCCCGGTGCGCATCACGCGCGGCTACACCATGCACGCTGAAGGCTCGGTGCTCATCGAGTTCGGCCAGACGCGCGTGCTGTGCACCGCTTCCGTCGAAGAGCGCGTGCCCCCGCACCGCCGCGGCACGGGCGCCGGCTGGGTGACGGCCGAGTACGGCATGCTGCCGCGCGCCACCCACACGCGCAGCGACCGCGAGGCCGCGCGCGGCAAGCAGACCGGGCGCACGCAGGAGATCCAGCGCCTGATCGGGCGCAGCCTGCGCGCCGTGTTCGACCTGGCCGCCTTGGGCGAGCGCACCATCCACCTGGACTGCGACGTGCTGCAGGCCGACGGCGGCACGCGCACGGCCGCCATCACCGGCGCCTGGGTGGCCGCGCACGACGCGGTGGCCACGCTGCTGGCCTCGGGCAAGCTCGCCGCCTCGCCCCTGACCGGCGCGGTCGCCGCCGTGTCCGTGGGCATGGTGCAGGGCGCGCCGCTGCTGGACCTGGAATACACCGAGGACGTGGCCTGCGACACCGACATGAACGTGGTGATGACCGGCACCGGCCACTACGTGGAGGTGCAGGGCACGGCCGAGGGCGCGGCCTTCTCGCGCCCTGAGCTGGACGCGCTGCTGTCGCTGGCCGAGGCCGGCATCGCCGACCTGATCGCCCTGCAGCGCCAGGCACTCGCTATCGTTTGAATAGCTGCTGGCGCTTGATGGGCAAGCGCTGCAGCCCTTTTTGACCATATCTTCATGCAACTGGTTCTCGCCTCCAACAACCGCGGCAAGCTGGCCGAGCTGCAGGCCATGTTCGCCCCGCTTGGCGTGCAGCTGATCGCCCAGGGCCAGCTTGGCGTGGGCGAGGCCGAGGAGCCCTTTCACACCTTCGTGGAAAACGCCCTGGCCAAGGCCCGCTTCGCCGCCGCCCACACCGGCCTGCCGGCCCTGGCCGACGACGCCGGCCTGTGCGTGCAGGCGTTTGGCGGCCAGCCGGGCGTGCAGACCGCCTACTACGCCACCCAGTTCGGCTATGACAAGGGCGACGCCAACAACGTGCGCGCGCTGCTCGAGCAGATGCAGGGCCTGGATGACCGGCGCGCCGCCATGGTCAGCACGCTGGTGGCCGTGCGCAGCCCGGCCGACCCGGAGCCGCTGATCGCCGTGGGCCGCGTGGCCGGCGAGATCGCCCGCGCGCCGCGCGGCAGCGGAGGCTTTGGCTTCGACCCGGTCATGGTGCTGCCCGAGCTGGGCAAGACCTTTGCCGAGCTGCCCGCCGACGAGAAGAACGCCCGCAGCCACCGCGGCCGCGCCGCCCAGCTGATGCTGGCGCTGATGCGCGAACGCTGGCTATGAAAAGGTGAGCTGCCAGCGCTTGTCCAGCAAGGGATTCAATGGTTTTTATACCGCAAACCCTTGGCAACCAAGCGCCAGCAGCTATGATTTTATGAGCGCCGCATGACCATCCCCATCACCCCCGCGGCCGATCCCGCCCCGCGGCGCGACGTGCTGCACTACATGCGCCCGGGCCTGCTGCAGCTGACCAGCCTGCCCCCGCTGGCGCTCTACGTGCACATCCCGTGGTGCCTGCGCAAGTGCCCGTACTGCGACTTCAACTCGCATGAGGCCCGCGCCGGCGCAGGCGGCCTGCCCGAGCAGCGCTACATCGACGCCCTGGTCGCCGACCTGGAGGCCGCGCTGCCCCTGATCTGGGGCCGCACCGTGCACAGCATCTTCATCGGCGGCGGCACGCCCAGCCTGTTCGCGCCCGAGGCCATCGACCAGCTGCTGGCCGCCATCCGCGCGCGGCTGCCGCTGGCGCCGGGCTGCGAGATCACGATGGAAGCCAACCCCGGCACCTTCGAGCGCGAGCGTTTTCGCGCCTACCGCGGCGCCGGCGTCACGCGCCTGTCGATTGGCGTGCAGAGCTTCAACGACACCCACCTGGCAGCCCTAGGCCGCGTGCATGACCGCGCCCAGGCCCTGGCCGCCGTGCAGGAGGCGGCCGAGGCGTTCGAGACCTTCAACCTGGACCTGATGTACGCCCTGCCCGGCCAGACGCTGGCGCAGCTGGAAGACGACGTGCACACGGCGCTCGCGCACGCGCCGCCGCACCTGTCCATCTACCACCTGACGATCGAGCCCAACACCTTCTTCGCCAAGCACCCGCCCGCCGGCCTGCCCGAGGACGACGACGCCTGGACCATGCTGGACCGCATCACCGAGCTCACGGGCGCGGCGCAGATGCAGCGCTACGAGGTCTCGGCCTATGCGCGCGACGGTCACCAGTGCCTGCACAACCGCAACTACTGGCAGTTTGGCGACTACCTGGGCATCGGCGCGGGCGCGCACAGCAAGCTCAGCTTTGCCCACCGCGTGGTGCGCCAGGTGCGCTTTCGCGATCCGCAGCGCTACATGGCCCAGGCGCTGGCGGGCAACGCCATCGCGCAGGACGTGGACGTGCGCCGCGCCGACCTGCCGTTCGAATACATGCTGGGCGCGCTGCGCCTGCGCGAGGGCTTCGCCCTGGCGGACTTCACCGGCCGCACCGGTCTGCCCCTGACGGCCATCGCCCAGGGGCTGCAGCAGGCCGAGCAGCAGGGCCTGGTCGGGCGCGACAGGGACCGCGCCTGGCCCACCGAGCGGGGGTTTGATTTCCTGTCGGACCTGCAGGCGCTGTTTCTGCCCGACTGAGCCTTTCGCAGCAGCGCGCTGGTGGACTTTAGCCGCAGCGCGCCGCCGTCACCTTGCCGGCGCCGTCCACCTGCAGGTTCAACCGCTCGCCGTTGAACTCCATGGTCACCGCCTGGTCTGGGCGCAGGATGCGCGCCATGCGCGCGCCGGCGCGCACCCGCGCCTCCTCCACCACCTTGGCCGTGCTGCTGCGCCCCACCGCCCACTGCGCGCCCTGCGCGTCGCAGGTGCTGCCCACGGGCGCCGTGCTGGCGCCAATCGGTGCGGGCGCGGGCGCCGCCGGCGCGCCGGAGCCGCTGCCGGGCAGGCTGATCGACGAGCACCCGGCCAGCAGCGCCAGCGCCGCACCGGCCACCATTTTGTTCATCCACTGCGCATGCATCGCCATGCTGGCTCCTTCGGTCATGAAAAAGGCCCGGACCTTAGCGCGCCGCCCGCGGGACGGGGGTCACCACAGGTAACAGCGGGTGGTCATTCAGCCCCCTTCTCGGCGGCGGGCGCCGCATCCAGGCCGAGCGCACGGATCCGCGCCGCGGCCGCATTGGCCTCGGCGGATGCGGCAAACGGGCCCACCCGCACGCGCTGCAGCCGCCGGCCGTCGGCGGCCGTCACCTCGTGCACGGCTACCGGCAGGCCGGCGCCCCTGAGCCGCGCGTGCGCACGCCGGGCGTTGGCGGGCTCGGCGAACAGGCCGACGTTGACGTAGAGACGGCGGGCCGCCTCAATTGGCGCGCTGGCCTGGGCCTTGGCCTGCTTGCTCGCCGGCCGCGGCGCGGGCTTGCTCACCGCAGCGCTGGCCTGGCGCGCGGCCGGCACCGACACCGGCGCAGGAGCGGGCGCCGGCTCGGCAGCGATCACGGCAGGGGCGCTTGCAGATGCCTCGGCCTGTGTGGCGGAAGCGGGTGGCCGGGCGCTGGGGGTGGGCTCTGCGGCAGTGAGCTCTGCGGCGATGGGTTGTTCGGCAGCGGGCTGTTCACCAGCCGGCTCGTCAACAGGCGGCGGCGCCTGCTCAGGCCCGGCTTTCGGCAAGGGCGCGGAGGCAGCGACGGCGGGCGGGGCTGTCATCGGGCTCAGCCCCTCTTCACCGCCCTGCGGCCGCAGCAGATAGACCACGGCCACCACCGCCATGAGCAGCGCCAGGGCCGCGCCGCCGCCCGCTACGGCAACCAGCCGCGACCGATCGGCGGCGCGCCGCTCCAGCAGGGCAATGGCCTCGAGCATGGTGGGCGCGACCTCGACAGCAGCGGCCACGTGCCGGCGCACTTGCCGGTGTGCCAGCGCATCGCCATACAGGCCCGGCACGGCAAAGGCCAGCAGCACCAGGGCCAGCATCAGCCCGGCCAGCACCGGCGCCGGCAGCGCCTGCCCGCCAAAGGCCAGGGCGCCCAGCAGCAGCGCCAGCACCAGCAGCCCGGCCAGATAGACCAGCAGCTCGCCCCACAGCCGCCTGAAGATCATCCAGCCCAGCGTGCAAAAGGCCGCCGCGCCGTTCCAGCCGGGCAGCACGCGCTCGGTAGCGTCCATGCGCGCGAAGGCGGCCAGGTAGTGCTCCGTCGAGCCCAGTGGCCCCAGCGCCGCGCGGTACAGCGCCATCGTCATGCTGGTGGGCGCCGCCACGCCCTTGGCGGCGTCGCCGGAGTGCGTCGCGTACGCGGCGTGGGCAGTGCTGGCGTGCATGCGCGGCATTCTGGCATGCACCCCAGGCAGGTAAATAGGGTTAGCAAGGAGGCCGGATGGGCAGCGGAAAAAAGCAAAAGCCCGCCATCTGTTGCTCGATGGCGGGCTTTTTCTGTCCGGTTTGGTAGGGCGTGCTGGGCTCGAACCAGCGACCAAGGGATTATGAGTCCCCTGCTCTGACCAACTGAGCTAACGCCCCGGGGTGCCGATCACGGCGGGCGCTATTGTAAGAGCGCGTTTACGATCTCCGCGCGAAGGGGTGCGGGATGCGGATCGGGATGGACTGCGAGGCGCAAACCGCAGCGATAGCGGGTGCTATCGCGAGGATTTGCAACGAAGTGGGCCGCCCGAGGCCGCGACTGCACACCCGCGCGGAAATCGCAAACGCGCTCCAGATCCTCACTTGCGGTGGCTCAGGGCGTTGGAGACCAGCTTGGAGGTGATATCCACGATCTGGATCATGCGGTCGTAGGCCATGCGCGTGGGGCCGATCACGCCCAGCGTGCCCACCACCTGGCCGTCCACCTCGTACGGGGCGCTGACCACCGACAGCTCCTCGAACGGCACGATCTGGCTTTCGCCGCCGATGAAGATGCGCACGCCCTCGGCGCGGCTGGAGATGTCCAGCAGGCGCAGGATCTGCGTCTTTTGCTCGAACAGGTCGAAGGCGCGGCGCAGGTGGCCCATATCGCTGGAAAAGTCGCTCACGGACAGCAAATTGCGCTCGCCGGAGATCACCACCTCCTCGCGCGACGCGCTCATCGCCTCGGTGCCGGCGCTCACTGCCGCCTGCATCAGGTCGGCAATCTCGCCGCGCAGCTGGTCCACCTCGCCCTTGAGGCGCTCGCGCACCTGCTCCATGGCGAGACCCGCGTAGTTGGAGTTCAGGAAATTGGCCGCCTCCACCAGCTGCGACGAGGAGTAGTCCACCTCGGTGAAGATGACGCGGTTTTGCACATCGCCGTCGGGCGAGACGATGATGACCAGCAGGCGCCGCTCGGACAGGCGCAAAAACTCGATATGGCGAAACACCGAGGCGCGCCGCGGCGCCATGACCACGCCGACGAACTGCGACAGGTTGGACAGCAGGTGCGCGGCGTTGGCGATCACCTTTTGCGGCTGCTCGGGCATGAGCTGCAGCGCCGGCAGCTCGCCCTTTTGCACCGTAAGCATGGTGTCCACGAACAGGCGGTAGCCCTTGGCGGTGGGGATGCGCCCGGCGGAGGTGTGCGGGCTGACGATCAGGCCAAGTTCTTCCAGATCAGCCATCACGTTGCGGATGGTGGCGGGCGACAGCTCCAGCCCCGAGGCACGCGACAGCGTCCGCGAGCCGACAGGCTGGCCTTCGGCGATGTAGCGCTCTACCAGCGCCTTGAGCAGCACCTTGGCTCGGTCATCCAGCATCGCGTCATTTTAGTGATGTAATTTCCACCCAATGATGCCCATCTTCCGCCGCGTCGCAGTCATCGGCAAATACCAGCGCCCCTCAGCCACGACGGCTGCCGAGGGCTCGCGCGAGGTCATCGACGGCATTGCGCAGTTCGTCACCGCCCAGGGCTGCGAGCTGGCGCTGGAGTCCGAAACCGCCGAGCTGCTGGGCCTGGGCCACTACCCCACGCTGGACGTGGAGGGCATCGGCCGCCAGTGCGACCTGTGCCTGGTGGTGGGCGGCGACGGCACCATGCTGGGCGTGGGCCGGCGCCTGGCCAGCTTTGGCACGCCGCTGGTGGGCATCAACCAGGGCCGGCTGGGCTTCATCACCGACGTGCCGCTGGACAGCTACCAGGACGCGCTCATCCCCATCCTGCACGGCGAATACGAAGAGGACGTGCGCCCGCTCATGCAAGCCTGCGTGATGCGCGGCGGCGTGTGCGTGTTCGAGGCGCTGGCCCTCAACGACGTGGTGGTCAACCGCGGCTCCACGTCGGGCATGGTCGAACTGCGTATCGAGGTGGACGGCGTGTTCGTTGCCAACCAGCGCGCCGACGGCCTGATCGTCGCCTCGCCCACCGGCTCCACGGCGTACGCGCTGTCGGCCGGCGGGCCCATGCTGCACCCGTCCATTCCCGGCTGGGTGCTGGTGCCGATCGCGCCGCACACGCTGTCCAACCGGCCCATCGTGCTGTCTGATGCGGCCGAGGTGGCCATCGAGGTAGTGGGCGGGCGCGACATCAGCGCCAACTTCGACATGCAGTCGCTGGCTTCGCTGCAGCACGGCGACCGCATCCTGGTGCGCCGCTCGGCGCACCGCGTGTGTTTTTTGCATCCGCGCGGCTGGAGCTACTTTGCGACCTTGCGCAAGAAGCTGCGCTGGAACGAGGGAGGTTCCTGACCATGGCCCTGAGGCGTATTGCGCTCTCGGACTTCGTGATCGTGCGCGCGCTGGAGCTGGACCTGCAGGGCGGCTTCACCGTCCTGACGGGCGAGACGGGCGCGGGCAAATCCATCTTGATCGACGCGCTGCAGCTGCTGCTGGGTGCGCGCGCAGACACCGGCGTGATCCGCGAGGGCGCGCAGCGCACCGACATCAGCGCCGAGTTCGACCCGGGCGGCCCGCCGGCGCTGGCCGCCTGGCTGAACGAGGCCGGCATCCAGGCCGAGGACACGCTGCTGCTGCGCCGCACCATCGACACCGCCGGCAAGAGCCGCGCCTGGATCAACGGCACGCCCGTCACCGCCACGCAGATGCGCGCGCTGGGCGACCACCTGCTGGACATCCATGGCCAGCACGCCTGGCAAAGCCTGACCCGGCCCGAGGCCGTGCGCACGCTGCTGGACGCCTACGCCGGCGTGCAGGGCCAGCCGCTGGCGGCGCCCTGGGCCGCCTGGCGCGATGCGCAAAAGACGCTGGCGCATGCCCGCGCGGCGCAGAACTCGCTGGCGCAGGAGCGCGAGCGCCTGCAGTGGCAGATCGGCGAGGTGGACAAGCTCGCGCCCGCCGAGGGCGAGTGGGAGGAGCTCAACGCCCAGCACGCGCGGCTGTCCAACGCGCAGGCGCTGATCGACAACGCCCAGGCCGCGCAGGCGCTGCTGGAAGGCGGCGACAGCGACGACGGCGGCGCCCTGAGCGCGCTGGCCCAGGCGCAGGAGCTGCTGCAGGGCTACGAGCAGGTGGATGGCGACTTCCGCTCCATGGCCGAGGTGTTGACCTCCTGCCTGGCGCAGGCCGGCGACGTGCTGCACTCGCTGCAGGCCTACCTGCGCCACGCCGAGCCCGACCCCGACCAGCTGGCCCAGCTGGACGCCCGCGTGGCCCAGTGGCTGCAGCTGGCACGGCGCTACCGCCGCACCCCCGAGGAGCTGCCCGCCCTGCTGGCGGGCTGGAAGGACGAGCTGCACCGCCTGGAAGTCGCCGCCGATCTGGCCGCGCTGGAGGCCGCCGAGCAGCGCCACGGCCAAGCCTACCGCCAGGCGGCGCGCCGCTTGAGCGAGCAGCGCGCGCAGGCCGCGCCGCGCCTGGGCGCGGCCATCACCCAGGCCATGCAGGGCCTGGGCATGACCGGCGGGCGCTTCGAGGTGCGGCTGGAGGACGGCGAGCCCGGCCCGCACGGCACCGACCAAGTGGCGTTCCTGGTCAGCAGCCACCCGGGCATGACGGCGCGGCCCATCGGGCGCGTGGCCTCGGGCGGCGAGCTCTCGCGCATCGCGCTGGCCATTTCGGTCACCACCAGCGAGCTGGGCGAGGCGCCCACGCTGATCTTCGACGAGGTGGATTCGGGCGTGGGCGGCGCCGTGGCCGAGACCGTGGGCCGACTGATGCAGCAGCTGGGCCGCGCGCGCCAGGTGCTGGCCGTCACCCACCTGCCGCAGGTGGCCGCCTGCGCCAACCACCATTTGGTGGTGGCCAAGCACAAGGGCGCGGCCGAGACCCGCAGCACCGTCGCCCCGGCCGAGGGCGAAGCGCGTGTGGCCGAGCTGGCGCGCATGCTGGGCGGCCAGCAGCAGTCGCCCACCACGCTGGCGCACGCGCGCGAGATGCTGCAGGGCGCGGCGGTCCAGCCGCCCGCGCCCGCGCCCGCGCCGGCACCGCGCGCCGCGCGCAGAAAGCAGCAGCCCGCGCCATGAAGCAGCTGGACGTCACCGTCATCACCGGCATGGCCGGCTCGGGCAAGTCCGTGGCGCTGCATGCGCTGGAGGACGCCGGCACCTACTGCGTGGACAACCTGCCGCCTGAGCTGCTGGCCAGCCTGCTGGCACTGGAGCACGCCCACCACGGCCACCGCGTGGCCGTGGCCATGGACGTGCGCAGCGCCACCGCACTGCCCCTGGTGCCGCGCCAGCTGGAGCTGCTGCGCCAAAGCGGCGTGGCCGTGCGCTCGCTGTTCCTGGATGCCTCCACCGACACCCTGGTGCGGCGCTTTTCCGAGACGCGCCGGCGCCACCCGCTGTCCAACAAGGCGCTGCTGGACGGCCAGCACGCCCTGGTGCAGACCATCGAGCTGGAGCGCGAGCTGCTGGCCGAGCTGCGCGAGCAGTCGCACGTGATCGACACCAGCACGCTGCGCCCGGCGCAGCTGCTGGGCTATGTGAAGAGCCTGCTGCCCGTGTCCACGGACCGGCTGACGCTGATCTTCCAGTCGTTTGCCTTCAAGCGCGGCATTCCCATGGATGCGGACTATGTCTTTGACGTGCGCATGCTGCCCAACCCGCACTACGAGCCGCCGCTGCGCGCGCTGACCGGGCGCGACGCGCCGGTGGCCGAGTTCCTGCGCCAGCAAAGCGAGGTGGAGCGGATGCAGTCGCACATCGCCCAGTTCCTGGACCAATGGCTGGACGCCATGGTGCGCAACCACCGCAGCTACGTCACCGTGGCCATCGGCTGCACGGGGGGGCAGCACCGCTCGGTGTACCTGGTGGAGCAGCTGGCGCAGCGCTACGCCGGGCAGTGGAACACGCTGCTGCGCCACCGCGAGCTGGACGGGCTGAAAGCGCAGCCTTGAGCGCAGGCACGCAGGCGCTACTTTTTTGGTAGCTGCTTGCGCTTGCTGCACGCCGTTTTCAGCTAAAAAACTACCGCAAAACGGCGCCAGTCAAGCGCTGGCATCTATCAATTTTGCAGGCCGCCGTCCTGCGCCAGCCGCTCCAGCAGTGTGCGGATGGGCGCCGGCAGCCCCAGGGCGCGCCACTGCGCGGGTGCGAACCAGCCGCCGGGCGACTCGTCCTCTTGCGCCTGCGCTGCGGCGCCAGGCTGCGCTGGCGCCAGCACCGGGTGCAGGTGCAGGTCGCGGTGGGTCAGCACATGGACGAACGCCGGCAGCTCCTGCAGCGGCCCGGCCGGCGCCGCGTCCATCAGCGCCTGATGGCTGTCGAAGTCCGGCGGGCAGTACAGCCCGGCCCAGATGCCCGCGTCCGGGCGCCGCTGCAGCCACACGCGCCCGGCGGCGTCGCGCTGCAGCAGCAGCCACCAGCTGCCGGCGCTGCGCTTGAGCTTGCGGGTGCGCACCGGGTAGCGTTCGGGCTCGCCCTCGCGGCGGGCCACGCAGACGTCCTGCAGCGGGCACAGCATGCAGCTGGGCTTGCGTGGCAGGCAGATGCCCGCGCCCAGGTCCATCAGGCCCTGGGTGTAGCGCGGCATGGCCTGCAGCAGGTCCTCGCGCGGCAGCAACTCTTCGGCGCGCTGCCACAGCGCGCGCTCGCTGGCAGCCTGCGCCAGGTCGTCGCCAAAGCCCAGCACGCGGGTGAGCACGCGGCGCACGTTGGCGTCCAGGATGGGCGCGCGCTCGCCAAAGCAGAACGCCGCAATCGCCCCGGCCGTGGAGCGCCCTATGCCGGGCAGCGCGGCCAGCTGCTGCACGCTGGCAGGAAACTGCCCGCCGTGCTGCTCCACCACGATCTGCGCGCAGCGGTGCAGGTTGCGCGCGCGGCTGTAGTAGCCCAGGCCGCTCCACAGCGCCAGCACGTCGTCCTGCGGCGCTGCGGCCAGCGCCTGCACGTCGGGAAATCGATCCAAAAAACGCTGGTAGTAGCCCAGCACCGTGGCCACCTGGGTCTGCTGCAGCATGATTTCGGACAGCCACACGCGGTACGGGTCGCGCGTGTTCTGCCAGGGCAGGTGGTTGCGTCCGTGCGTGGCCTGCCACTGCACGACGCGGGCGGCGACGTCCGGCGCTGCGGCGCCGCGCCCGCCTGCCGCGGGCGCGCTCATGCCGACAGGGGCATGGGCTCGGTGATGTCGATGTCCGGCTCCTGCAGCGCGGCCGCCGCCTCGGCCTGGGCGGGCGTTTGCGTCAGCGCGCCCGTCAGGCCCCCCAGGCGCTCCTGGAGACCGCTCAGCTCGCGCTCGCCGTCCTCGATCTCCGCGATGCGGTCCACCAGGCTGTTGGCCGCCGTCTGAATGCGCTCCACCGCTTCGATGCGCCGGGCAAAGCTGCGCTTGCGCTCGCGCAGCTGGGCGTCCAGCTGGGAGGTGGCCGTCTTGCTCCACTGCTCCAGCTCGTTGGCCGCGTTTTCAAAGACGGTGCGCAGGCGCAGGCCCAGGGCGCGCAGCAGGCGCTGCGAAAACTCGGGCTGCGTCAGCCGCAGCGCATTGCCCATGCCCACGTACTGCAGGTGGCGCTGCTCGATGGCCATCAGATCCTGCTCATACGACGCCAGCTGCGGCGCCGGCGGCACCTGCAGCGAAAAGCCGTATTCGGCGTTCAGCTGGCGGAAGGTGCCGCCCAGCATGGCCTGGATCTCGATGCCCGTGGCCTGCGCGGCCTGCACGATGGCGCGCAGGCGCGTGAACGTCTCGCCATAGACGCGGCGCACGCCCAGCTTCAGCCCGGCGGGGGTGAGCGCATCCGACAGCGCCGCCAGCTCGGCCTTGAGCGAGCGAGCGCCCAGTTGCTGAAACAGCTCGCGCAGCATCTTCAGGTGCACCATGCGCAGCGCCTGGATGCGCGCGGCGCTGGCCTCGAACTCGCGCTGCTCCGCCTCGATGCGGCTGCGCATGGCGTCGATCACGGTGGTGTTCTTGCCGCGCAGGCTGCGCAGCTCCAGCATCTGGTCGTCCAGGTCGCGCCGGCGCACGTTGATGGCGCGCTGCACCTGCTCGTGCAGCGCCGTCACGCCGGCCGTCACGGTGGCGCGCAGGATGGCCTGGCGCCGCCCGACCACGCCTTCAGCCAGCGCTTCTTCCAGCAGCGGCAGGCCGCTGGCCTCCAGCAGCACGTCGTCGCACTGGATCTTGGCCACCAGGCCCTTTTGCGCCGACACGGGCACCACGCGCTCGAGCGGCACGCCCAGCATCTCGGCCGAGGTGACGCGCTGGCGCTCCAGCTGCGCCTGCACCTGCGAGGGCGAACTGAGCGAGTCCCACAGCGTGTCGATCTTGTTGAGCACCACCAGGCGCGCGTCCTGCGCGCCTTCCATGCCGCCCAGGTGGTCGCGCCAGATGGACAGGTCCGAGCGCGTCACGCCCGTGTCTGCCCCCAGGATGAAGACCACCGCGTGCGCCTGCGGGATCAGGTTGATGGTCAGCTCGGGCTCGGCGCCCACGGCATTCAGGCCGGGCGTATCCAGGATGACCAGCCCTTGCGCCAGCAGCGGGTGCGGGATGTTGATGAGGGCGTGGCGCCACAGCGGCACCTCCACCAGGCCGGCGGCGTCGGGCACGGGGTTGTCGTCCTCGGCGTCGTCGTGCCAAAAGCCCAGCGCGCGCGCCTCCTCCACCGTCACGCGGCGCACCTGCGAGACGCGCTCCAGCGCGCCGGCCAGCTGGGCCGGGTCTTCCATGTCCAGCAGTACTTCGGTCCAGCGGTCGGTGCGAAGGCGCCATTCAGCCAGGCCCGGCGACTGCAGGCGCGTCTCGATGGGCAGCAGCCGCAGGCTGGGGGCGCTGCCGCTCTCGTAGCCCAGCTCGGTCGGGCACATGGTGGTGCGCCCGGCGCTGGCCGGCATGATGCGCCGGCCGTAGTCGGCGAAAAAGATGGCGTTGATCAGCTCGGACTTGCCGCGCGAGAACTCGGCCACGAAGGCGACCACCACCTTGTCGCGCCGCACCTGCTCTTCCAGGCGCTGCACGCGCTCTTGCACGGCGGCGTCCATGAGGTCGTGCGATGCCAGCCACTGGCCCAGCTGTTGGAGCTGCTGGGCAAAGGCCCGCCGCCATGCCCCGTGCTGGTCGAACTGTTCGTTGAATGAAGGTATCACTGCGCTTGGAGGGCAATCAAGAAGAAGGCGGCGCGCCAGGGCGCCGGCGCGCGAGGCGCTTGCCGGCGCAATATAGCACCGCCCTTCGGCGTGGCTAGGAGCGCTGGCAGCGAGGGCAGAAGTAGGTGCTGCGCTGGCCCTGGCGCAGCAGGCGGATGGGCGTGCCGCAGCCGCGGCAGGGCTGGCCTTCGCGGCCATAGACGCTGGCCTCCAGCTGGAAGTGCCCGGCCGCGCCGTCGGCATTGGCAAAGTCGCGCAGCGTGGAGCCGCCGCGCTCCACGGCCCGCGCCAGCACCTGGCGGATCGCCTCATGCAGCCGACGCGCACGCTGCGGCCCGATGCGGTTGGCCGCCAGCGTGGGGCGTATGCCGGCCAGGTGCAGCACCTCGCTGGCGTAGATGTTGCCCACGCCCACCACCAGCTTGCCACCCAGCAGCAGCTGCTTGATGGGCGTGCGGCTGGCACGCAGGCCGGCCAGGAAGGCATCGAAGTCGAAGGCGGCCTCGTCCAGCGGCTCCATGCCCAGACTGGACAGCAGCTTGCGCGCCCGCTCGTCCTGCTCGTGCGGCGCCCACACCACGGCACCGAAGCGGCGCGGATCGTGCAGGCGCAACACGCCGCGGTCGGTCAGCAGGTCAAAGTGGTCATGCGGGCCCGGCGGCGGCAGACCGCGGGCAAAACGCAGGCTGCCGGACATGCCCAGGTGCAGCAGCAGCAACCCTTCGTCCAGGTCCAGCAGCAGGTATTTGCCGCGCCGGCGCACGCCCAGCACGCGCCGCCCGGCCAGCAGGCCGGGTTCGCAACCCAGCGGCCAGCGCAGTGGTTTGCCCAGGGCTGCACCCTGCACGGTGGCGCCCGCGATGGCGTCGCCGAAACTGCGGCGCGTGACCTCTACCTCGGGCAGTTCAGGCATGCGATTGGGTGTCGAAAAGTGCAGGTGGAAACAAGGCCTGGCGGCCGGCAAAAGCCGCCCCGGGCTTGGATTATTATGGGCCGATGGTCCTATCTCACCACCGCCTCAGGCCCTTTGCGCTGGCCTGGCTGCTGGCCGCAGGCGCGTTGCCTGCCGCTCTGGCCCAGTCCGCCGCGCCGCAGGATGTGGTGCCGGCCCCGCCCGCAGAGGTCGAGGACGCAGAGCATCCCCTGGCTGCCAACGACACCGCGCTGACCGCCGAGCTGTTCTACGAGCTGCTGATGAGCGAGATGACCGCCGGCAACGGCGACGCGGCCACCGGCTACGCGTTGATGCTGGACGCAGCGCGGCGCAGCAACGACCCGCGCCTGTACCGCCGTGCCAGCGAACTGGCGTTGCAGTCGCGCTCGGCCGAAGCGGCGCTGATCGCCATCCACGCCTGGAACGCGGCCTACCCCGACTCGCGCGAGGCCAACCGCTACCTGCTGTACGTGCTGGTCACGCTCAACCGGGTGAACGAAAGCGCCGAGCCGCTGGCCAAGGAAGTGGCGCGCGCGTCCACCCGCGAGAAGCTCTCCATCGTCCGCGCGCTGCCCCAGCTGTACGCGCGGGCCAGCAACAAGGCTGGTGCCGCCCGCGTGGTCGAGCAGGCGCTGCAGGGCGAGTTGAAGCACCCCGCCCTCGGCGCCGCCGCCTGGACCACTATAGGCCGCATGCGCCTGACGGCCCAGGACAAGCCCGGCGCCCTGCAGGCTGCCCGCAGCGCGCTGGAGCTGGACCACACGGACGACGGGGCGGCCATGCTTGCCGTGCAGCTGCTGGACGAGGGCAGCACGGACGCCGAGGCCCTGCTGGCGCCCTACCTGGCCGCCACCCCGTTGCCCGAGGTGCGCATGGCCTACGCGCGCCAGCTGCTGCAGTCGCAGCGCCTGGCCGACGCGCAGGTGCAGATCGATGCGGTCACGCAGGAGCGCCCCGATGCCTCCGAACCGTGGCTGATCCAGGCGTCCCTCAAGCTGCAGTCGGGCGAACTGGCGGGTGCCGATGCGGCGCTGGAGCAATTCACCACGCTGCTGCAGGAAGTGCCACCCAGCGAGGCACGCACGCGGGCGCTGAACCAGGCCTGGCTGATGCATGCCCAGGTCGCGGAAAAGCGCGGCGACTTCGCCCAGGCCGAGGCCTGGCTGGAGCGCGTTGATGGCGGCGCGCAGTCGCTGGCCGCCCAGGTGCGGCGCGCCTCGCTGCTGGCGCGTCAGGGCAAGCTCACCCAGGCGCGGGCCCTGATCCGCGCCACGCCCGCCCAGACGGCCGAGGAGGAGCGCCTGAAGTGGCAGGCCGAAGCCCAGCTGCTGCGCGACGCTGGCGACTACCAGCAGGCCTATGAAATGCAGGCCAAGGCTGTGGCGCTGGCGCCGCAGGACAACGACCTGGTCTATGACCAGGCCATGCTGGCCGAAAAGGCCGGCCGGCCGCAGGAGGCCGAGCGGTTGCTGCGCGGCATCATCGCCCGCAAGCCCGACTACCACCACGCCCTCAATGCCCTGGGCTATCTGCTGGCCGACCGCGGCGAGCACCTGACCGAGGCGCGCACCCTCATCAAGAAGGCGCTGGGGCACGCGCCTGATGATCCCTTCATCACCGACAGCCTGGGCTGGGTGGAGTTTCGCCTAGGCAACCGTGAGCGTGCCGCAAGCTTGCTGCAGCAGGCCTTCAAGACGCAGCCCGACGCCGAGATCGCCGCCCACCTGGGCGAGGTGCTGTGGAGCCTCAAGCGCCGTGAGCAGGCGATGGATGTCTGGCGAGAAGGGCAGCGCCTCAACAGCGACAACGAGACCTTGCGCGAAACGCTCAAGCGCCTGGGGGTCACCCTGTGAGCGTGCGCCCCGTGCGCGCGCCCGAAAGGGCGCGGCTGGGCCTGGCGGTGCTGGCCGCCGCCTGGCTGGCCGGTTGCGCCAAGCCCCCGCGCCCGGCAGAAGGCGAAGACCGCGCGGACCGTTGGAGCGGGCGCTTGGCCGTGCAGGTGGACGACGCCGCGGCGCAGTCCTTCAGCGCCGGCTTCGTGCTGTCCGGCTCGGCCCGCGAGGGCACGCTCACGCTCTACAACCCGCTGGGCAACACGCTGGCCGAGCTTGGCTGGCAGCCCGGCCGGGCCCTGCTCAAGACGGGCGGGCAACTGCGTGAATCACCTTCGCTGCACGACCTGGTACGCGAGCTCACGGGCACCGAGCTGCCGATCGAAGCCCTGTTCGGCTGGCTGCACGGCCAGGCCGTGCAGGCCTCGGGGTGGCAGGCCGACCTGTCGCGCCTGACGGACGGCCGGCTGGTGGCCACGCGCCATACGCCCGCGCCGCAGGCCGTGCTGCGTCTGGTGCTGGAACGCTGAAGGCCCATGCGCGCGCTGCACGACGTGCCGGCTCCGGCCAAGCTCAACCTGTTTTTGCACATCACGGGCCGCCGCCCGGACGGCTACCACCTGCTGCAGTCGGCCTTCATGCTGCTGGACTGGCAGGACACGCTGCATTTCGAGCGCCGCACGACCGCCAGCGCCCTCACCCGCAAGGACCTGGGTGCACCGCTGCCGGCGGACGACCTGTGCCTGCGCGCCGCCCGGGCGCTGCAGCGCGCCACCGGCTGTACCCAGGGCGCGCACATCACTGTGGACAAGCGCATACCGGCGCAAGCCGGCATGGGCGGGGGCTCGTCGGACGCGGCCAGCACGCTGCTGGCGCTCAACCGCCTGTGGGGCCTGGGCCTGACACGCGCGCAGCTGCAGGCCATCGGCGTGGAACTGGGCGCCGACGTGCCGTTCTTTTTGTGCGGCAGCAACGCCTGGGTCGAGGGAATCGGTGACATAATCTTGCCTCTTGAGTTGCCGCAGGCTCTCGAATCCGCACACTTCGTGGTGGTCAAGCCCGAAGCCGGACTGGATACAAAAACAATTTTTTCCAGTCCCTTTCTCAAGCGTGATTCAGAGCGTGCTACAATCTTGGACTTTGCTGCAGCGCCCAAAAGTTTCGGAAGAAACGACCTGCAGCCAGTCGCCCAGGCGCTGTGCCCCGAAGTCGAACAAGCCATCGAGTGGCTTGCCGCCAAGGGGCTTCAAGCCCGGATGACCGGCTCGGGAAGCGCGGTGTTTGCACAAGTGGCACATGCGGTTGACCTGCTCGATGCACCCGCAGCATGGCAGGTTCGCATGTGCAAAAGTCTTGGGGTTCATCCGCTCGGCGGCTGGGCTCAAGATTGAAAGATATGGGGTTTTCTGGCCACGCCAGGGGACCTGTGTAGGGGAGTCGCCAAGTTGGTCAAGGCACCGGATTTTGATTCCGGCATGCGAGGGTTCGAGTCCTTCCTCCCCTGCCAAATTTCTTCAGTCCCTCACGGGACGTGACATCAGCCGAGTTGCTCATGCAAGCCAATCACCCTGATTTCATGGTTTTCACGGGCAATGCCAATCCGGCGCTGGCCTCCGAGATCGCTCAGAACATGGGCACCAGCCTGGGCGCAATTGACGTGGGCCGGTTCTCCGACGGCGAAGTCATCGTCGAGATCAAGCAGAACGTGCGTGCCCGCGACGTGTTCGTGGTGCAGTCCACCTGCCAGCCCACCAACGAAAACCTGATGGAACTGCTCATCATGGTCGATGCGCTCAAGCGCGCCTCGGCCGAGCGCATCAGTGCCGTCATTCCCTACTTCGGCTACGCCCGCCAGGACCGCCGCCCGCGCTCCACCCGCGTGCCGATCTCGGCCAAGGTCGTGGCCAACATGCTGCAGGCCGTGGGCGTGAACCGCGTGCTGACCATGGACCTGCACGCCGACCAGATCCAGGGTTTCTTCGACATCCCGGTGGACAACATCTACGCTTCGCCGGTGCTGCTGGGCGACCTGAACCAGAAGAAGTACGACGACCTGATCGTCGTCAGCCCCGACGTGGGCGGCGTGGTGCGCGCCCGTGCGCTGGCCAAGCAGCTGGGCTGCGACCTGGCCATCATCGACAAGCGCCGCCCGAAGGCCAACGTGTCCGAGGTGATGCACGTGATCGGCGAGGTCGAGGGCCGCAACTGCGTCGTCATGGACGACATGATCGACACCGCCGGCACGCTGGTCAAAGCCGCCGAGGTACTCAAGGAGCGCGGTGCGCAAAAGGTCTATGCCTACTGCACGCACCCCATCTTCTCCGGCCCGGCCATCGAGCGCATCGCGGGTGGCTCGGCGCTCGACGAGGTGGTCGTCACCAACACCATTCCCTTGAGCGACGCCGCCAGGGCGTGTTCCAAGATCCGCCAGCTGTCCGTGGCACCGCTGATCGCCGAGACGATCCGGCGCATCGCCAAGGGCGACTCGGTCATGAGTCTGTTCTCGGAGCAGGCGTAAACGCCCAGTCTTCAGAACACAACGCAGGCCCCGCCCCTTCCATGGGACCGGGGCCGTTTTCAACAGTGGGCCGAGCTGGTCGCGGCCGGCCCCCATCAGGAGTTAACCATCATGCAATTCGTCGCTTTTGAGCGCGCCAAGCAAGGTACGGGTGCGAGCCGCCGCCTGCGCATCACGGGTCGCGCACCCGGCATCGTGTACGGCGGCAGCGCCGAGCCCCAGCTGATCGAGCTGGACCACAACGCCCTGTGGCACGCGCTGAAGAAGGAAGCCTTCCACTCCAGCATCCTGGACATGGAAGTGAACGGCCAGACAGCCAAGGTGCTGCTGCGCGACGTGCAGTACCACCCCTTCAAGCAGCAGGTGCTGCACGTGGACTTCCAGCGCGTGGACGAGCGCACCCGCGTGCACCTGAAGGTGCCGCTGCACTTCGAAGGCGTGGAGGAATCCCCCGCCGTGAAGCTGGAAGGCTGCACCGTGACCCCCGTGGTGCACGAGCTGGACGTGGTCTGCATGCCCTCGCAGCTGCCCGAGTTCCTGAAGGTGGACCTGAGCCAGCTGACTGCCAAGACGGCGCCTGGCGTGCAGTCCGTCAAGACGCCCCACGGCGTCAAGGTGGTCGTGCGCGGCTCCAACAAGAACCCTCCCCTGGTGTCGATCAAGCTGCCCGAAGTGGTGGTGGATACCGCCGCTGCAGCGCCCGCAGCCGCTCCGGCCAAGAAGGGCAAGAAGTAATCCACTGACCGGATTGCTTCGCGCCGCGCGGCAGGCTCTGGCCTGCTGCCATGCCACACGGCCCGCCTCGCGCGGGCCGTTGTCCTTTGTGCGCCAGGCTGGCGCGTTCCGGATAATCCGCCAGATGATCAGACTGTTTGTAGGCTTGGGCAACCCCGGGCCGGAGTACGAGGGCACCCGCCACAACGCGGGTTTCCAGTGGGTGGACGAGGTGGCGCGCCAGCTCAAGGTGACGCTGGTGCCCGAGCGCAGCTACTGGGGCTTGGCCGCGCGCGCCAGCGTGCAGGGCACCAATGTGTGGCTGCTCAAGCCCCAGACCTACATGAACCTGTCGGGCAAGTCGGTGGCGGCCCTGGCGCGCTTTTTCAAGATCGCCCCGGACGAGGTGCTGGTGGCGCACGACGAGCTGGACTTCGAGCCCGGCACCACCCGGCTCAAGAAGGGCGGCAGCCACGGCGGGCACAACGGCCTGCGCGACATCCACGCCCAGCTGGGCTCGCCCGACTACTGGCGGCTGCGCATCGGCATCGGCCACCCGGGCGTCAAGTCCGAGGTGGTGCACTGGGTGCTCAAGCGCCCCGCCCAACCCGAGCGCGAGTGCATCGAGGACAGCCTGCAGCACACCCTGAAGGCCCTGCCGGTGCTGCTGTCCGGCGACATGGAAAAGGCCGTGCAGCAGATCAACACCGTCAAGCCGCCACGGCCCAAGCCACCACGCCCAGCGCCAGCGCCGGCTTGATTCAAAAAAGAGAGCTGCCGGCGCTTGCCCCATAAGGGCTGGAGGCCAAAAAGACCCCTATTTGACCAGCGCCTGCTGCGCCTGCAGGCGCTCGAACTTCTGCAGCAGCGTCTCCTGGCTTTCCAGGTGCGCGGGGTCGTGCGGGATGCAGGCCACCGGGCAAATGGCGACGCACTGCGGCTCGCCGAAGTGGCCCACGCACTCGGTGCACTTGGCCGGGTCGATGACGTAGTGCTCGGGGCCCATGGAGATCGCCTCGTTGGGGCACTGCGGCTCGCACACGTCGCAGTTGATGCACTCCTCGGTGATCATCAGCGCCATGGCGCAGCTCCACGCAAGGAGGCGAGCGCAAGGCGGGCGGCGGTGGCGGGCTGGGGCATGGGCGCAATTATCCGCCCCGCTCTCTTGCTGCCCGGGCCATGGCCCGAACGCCCCTGCGGCTTTTGCCGCTATGCTGCGGGCCCCGGCGCCGGCCGCCGCCTTGCTTCCCGTCCATGGCCCTGTTCGTCCTGAAACGCCTCGCCACGCTGGCCGCCACCCTGCTGGCCGCGTCGATCGTGGTGTTCCTGGTGCTGGAGATCCTGCCCGGCAACGCCGCCCAGGTGCTGCTGGGCCCGGACGCCGCCCCCGAGGCCGTGGCCGAGCTCACCCGCCAGCTCGCTCTGGACCTGCCGGCCTGGCAGCGCTACCTGCAGTGGATGGGCGGCCTGCTGACCGGCGACATGGGATTGAGCCACGCCTACGGCACGCCGGTGGCGGGGCTGATCGCCGAGCGCCTGGCCCTGACCATCCCGCTGGCCCTGCTGGCCATGCTGCTGGCCTCTGCCCTGGCCCTGGCCGCGGGCGTGTACGCCGCCGCGCGCCACAACCGGCTGGGCGACGTGGGCGTGATGGCGCTGGCGCAGCTGGGCATCGCGATTCCCAACTTCTGGTTCGCCATCCTGCTGATATTGGTGTTCTCGGTGAAGCTGCAGTGGTTCTCTGCCGGTGGGTTTCCCGGCTGGACGGAAGAAGCCGGCGGCGGACCGTGGCCGGCGCTGCAGGCGCTGTGGTTGCCGGCGGTGTCGCTGGCCGTGGTGCAGGGCGCCATCCTGGCGCGCATCACCCGCTCGGCAGTGCTGGACGTGATGCGCGAGGACTTCGTGCGCACCGCCCGCGCCAAGGGATTGAGCCGCCAGGCGGCGCTGCTGCGCCATGTGCTGAGGAACGCCATGATCCCCGTGGTCACCGTGATGGGCCTGCAGTTTGCCAACCTGCTGGCCGGCACCATCGTGGTGGAGAACGTCTTCTACCTGCCCGGCCTGGGCCGGCTCATCTTCCAGTCCATCGCCAACCGCGACCTGATCGTGGTGCGCAACTGCATCATGCTGCTGGCGGCCATGGTGGTGCTGGTGAACTTCGCCGTCGATCTGCTGTATGCGGCCATCGACCCGCGCGTGAAGGTGGCCGGCGCATGAGCCCCCGCCCAGCCACCCTGCTGGGGGCTCGCCCCGCAGTGCGAAGCACGGAGGTGACCCCATGAGGGCGGCGCGCCTGCCGCGCGCGCTGCGCCACCGCAGCCTGGTGCTGGGCGCCCTGCTCACGCTGGCCCTGGTCGCCGCGGCCCTGCTGTCCTTCGTCTGGACGCCCTGGCCGCCCTACGAGATGGACATGGACAGCGCCCTGGCCGCGCCCAGCCGCATGCACTGGCTGGGCACCGACGCTTTCGGGCGCGACGTGGCTTCGCTGCTGCTGGTGGGCGCACGCGCCACCATCGCCGTAGGGGTGATCGCCGTGGGCATCGGCTTGGCGGTGGGCACGCTGGCCGGCCTGCTGGCTGCCGCGCGCCGCGGCTGGGTGGACGAGCTGATCATGCGCGTGGCCGACTTCACCTTCGCCTTTCCGGCGCTGCTGCTGGCCATCATGCTGACCACCGTTTATGGCCCCGGCATGGTCAACGCCATCATCGCCATCGGCATCTTCTACATCCCCACCTTTGCCCGCGTCACGCGCGCTTCGGCGCAGGCCGTGTGGACGCGCGAATACGTGCTGGCCGCACGCGCCAGCGGCAAGGGCGCGGCGCGCATCACGCTGGAGCACGTGCTGCCCAACATCGCTCCGGTGCTGATCGTGCAGGCCACCATCCAGTTCGCCCTCGCCGTGCTGGCCGAAGCCGCGCTGTCCTACCTCGGCCTGGGCACGCAGCCGCCCCAGCCTTCCTGGGGCCGCATGCTGGCCGAGGCGCAGACGCTGATGCTCCAGGCGCCGCTGCTGGCTGTCTGGCCGGGCGTGGCCATCGCCCTGGCCGTGCTGGGCCTGAACCTGCTGGGCGACGGGCTGCGCGACGTGCTCGACCCGCGCATGAAATGAGGAGCACCCCCCTGAGCGGCTGCGCCGCTTCCCCCCTCTCTCGCCGCGCTGCGCGCGGCGGGAGGGGGGACGACGCCACTGGATCGGCGAAGCCGGATCCACGGCGTCTGCTGGCCTGGTGCGGTCGTGTGCGGGGCGCGCTGCCCGTGACAATGAGGCATGGATAAGGTGCAGGCAGCTTTGCTTGAAGTACGCGACCTGCGCATCGCGCTGTCCACCCGGCGCGGTAGCGTGGAGGCCGTGCGCGGGATGGACTTCACCCTGGCGCGCGGCGAAACGCTGGGGCTGATCGGCGAATCGGGCAGCGGCAAGTCGCTCACGGCGCTGGCGCTCATGGGCCTGCTGCCGGACGGCGCGCAGGTGACGGGCAGCATCCGCCTGGACGGGCAGGAGCTGGTCGGCCTGGCGGACGCGCAGTGGTGCCGCCTGCGCGGCAACCGCATGGCGATGGTCTTTCAGGAGCCGATGACCGCGCTCAACCCGGTACACCCCATCGGCCGGCAGGTGGCCGAGCCGCTGCGCCTGCACCGCGGCCTGTCGGCACGCCAGGCCCGGGCCGAGGCCATCGCTCTGCTGGAGCGCGTGGGCATCCAGCGTGCGGCCGAGCGGCTGGGCGCCTATCCGCACCAGTTCTCCGGCGGGCAGCGCCAGCGCATCACCATCGCCATGGCGCTGGCCTGCGGGCCGGACCTGCTGATTGCCGACGAGCCCACCACTGCGCTGGACGTGACGCTGCAGCAGCAGGTGCTGGAGCTGATCCAGGCCCTGGTGGCCGAGCGCGGCATGGCGCTGCTCTTGATCTCGCACGACCTGGCGGTGATCGCCGGCGCCGTGCAGCGCACCCTGGTCATGTACGGCGGCACGGTGGTCGAGCAGGGGCCGACGCGCGCCGTCTTCAGTCGGCTGGCCCACCCCTACACCCAGGGCCTGTTCGCCGCGCGCCCGCAGCTGGGCGCCGGCCGCGTGTCGGGGCTGCGCCTGCCGACCATTGCCGGCACCGTGCCCGAGCTGGCCGACCTGCCCCCCGGCTGCCCCTTTGCCGGCCGCTGCCCGCGCACCATCGCGCAGTGCAACGCCGCCCTGCCGCCGCCCGTGGCGCTGGGCGAAGGGCACACAGCGCGCTGCATCCGCCTGGGGGACAACGTTTGAGTGCTACCCTATTGATAGCTGCTGGCGCTTGCTGCACAAGCGCTACAGGCCTTTTTGACTCCTGTTTCGCCCGCCAGCCAGGAGCGCCCCCATGAGCGCCTCTGCGCCCCTGCTGCAGGTGCGCGACCTGCACCACCACTACCCGCTGCCGCGCACGCGGCTGCTGGGCCCGCGCCCGATGCTGCCGGTGCTGCACGGCGTGGACTTCTCGATCACCACCGGCCGCAGCCTGGGCGTGGTGGGCGAATCCGGCTCGGGCAAATCCACGCTGGCGCGCATCGCCATGGCGCTGGAAACGCCCGCCAGCGGCAGCGTGCAGCTGCTGGGGCGCGACCTGCACCGCCTGGCGCCGGGCGCGCTGCGCGCGGCGCGGCGCGACTTCCAGATGGTCTTTCAGGACCCCTATGGCTCGCTGGACCCGCGCCAGACGGTGCAGCGCATCGTCACCGAACCGCTGCGCGCCCTGGGCCGCCCCACGCGCGCCGAGGCGGCGGCGCGCGCCGCCGAGGTGCTGGCCCAGGTCGGCCTGCGCCCGGGCGACGCGCACAAGTACCCGCATGAATTTTCCGGCGGCCAGCGCCAGCGCATCGCCATCGCCCGCGCCCTCATCACCCGCCCGCGCCTCATCGTGGCCGACGAGCCCGTGAGCGCGCTGGACGTGTCGGTGCAAGCCCAGGTGCTGAACCTGCTGGCCGAACTGCAGGAGGAGCACGGCGTGACCTACCTGCTCATCAGCCACGACCTGGCCGTGGTCAGCCACCTGTGCGACGAGGTGCTGGTGCTGCAGGGCGGGCGCGTGGTCGAGCGCGGCGCGCCGCGCGAACTGTTCGCCCACCCGCAGCACCCCTACACGCAGTCGCTGGTGGCTGCGGTGCCGCGGCTGGTGGTGTAAAAAGCACGCCAGGCACCGCCTTGTGCGGCGCACCATCACCGGGCCCGAACCGGCCCACCACAAGGAGACGCAAGCCATGTTCAACCGCCGCACCGCGCTGGCCACGGGCGCCCTGGCCGCCAGCGTATTGACCACGCCGCTGCAGGCGCTGGCCCAGGCCGGCAAGAAGGACAGCGTGACGCTGGGCATGACGCTGGAGCCGCCGGGGCTGGACCCGACGGCCGGCGCCGCCTCGTCGATTGCCGAGATCACGCTCTACAACCTCTATGAGACGCTGACCAAGATCAACAGCGACGGCAGCGTCTCGCCCCTGCTGGCCGAAGGCTGGGAGGTCTCGCCCGATCTCAAAACCTACACCTTCCGCCTGCGCCGCGGCATCACCTTCCACAACGGCGAGCCGTTCAACGCCGAGGCCGTGAAGTTTTCGCTGGACCGCGCCGGCGGCGACAAGAGCACCAACAAGGACCGGCGCACCTTCGCCGCCCTGACCACACAGGTGGTGGACGAGCACACGGTGGTGGTCATCAACAAGGACATCGACCCGGACCTGCTGTTCCTGCTGGGCCAGGCCACGGCCGTCATCGTCGAGCCCAAGAGCGCGGACAGCAACGCCGCCAAGCCGGTGGGCACGGGCCCCTACAAGCTGGGGGCGTGGAGCCGGGGGGCCTCGGTGTCGCTGCTGGCCTGGGACCAGTGGCGCGACGCCTCCAAGATCCGCATCCGCCGCGCCCTCTTTCGCTTTATCCCCGACCCGGCGGCGCAGGTCGCCGCGCTGCTGGCCGGCGACGTGGACGTCTTCCCCCGCGTCACGCCGCGCAGCATGGCGCAGTTCAAGGGCAACCCGCGCTTTCAGGTCCTCATCAGCGGCTCGCGCGCCAAGACCATCCTGGCGATGAACAACGCCAAGAAGCCCCTGGACGACGTGCGCGTGCGCCGCGCCATCGCGGCGGCCATCGACAGGAAGGCCGTCATCCAGGGCGCGGCCGACGGCCTGGGCGTGCCGATTGGCAGCCACTACGTGCCCGGGGCCTTCGGCTACGTGGACACCACCGGCATCAACCCCTACGACCCGGACAAGGCCAGGCGCCTGCTGGCCGAGGCCGGTGTCAAGACGCCGCTCACCCTGACCATGACGCTGCCGCCCGCGCCGTATGCGCGCCAGGGCGGCGAGGTCATCGCCGCGCAGCTGGCCAAGGTGGGCATCACCGCCAAACTGCAGAACGTGGAATGGGCGCAGTGGCTGTCGGGCACCTACGGCAACAAGAACTACGACCTGACCATCATTTCGCACGTCGAGCCGTTGGATCTGGGCAACTTCGCCAAGCCGGACTACTACTGGGGCTACCAGTCCGAGAAGTTCGACCAGCTGTACGAGCAGATCAAGAACGCCACCCGCCCGGCCGACCGCGCCCGCCTGCTGGGCGACGCGCAGCGCCTGCTGGCCGAGGACTGCGTGCATGCCTTTTTGTACCAGCCGCAGTGGGTCACCGTGGCCGCCAAGAACCTGCGCGGGCTGTGGAAGGACATGCCGGTGTTCGTCAACGACCTGTCGGCGCTGTCCTGGGCATGACCGGGCTGCACGAGCTGTCCGCGCGCGAGCTGCTGGCGGGCTACCGCGCGCGCAGTTTTTCTCCGGTGGAGGCCACGCGCGCCGTGCTGGCGCACATCGAGCGCTGGGAGACGCAGCTGCACGCCACCTGGCTGCTGCGCCCCGAAGCGGCGCTGGCGCAGGCGCGCGCGAGCGAAGCGCGCTGGCTGCGCGGCGCCCCCTGCGGGCCGCTGGACGGCGTGCCGGCCACGCTCAAGGACAACATCGCCACCGCCGGCGACCCCACGCCGCTGGGCACGGCCGCCACCGACCTGGTGCCCGCGGCGCAGGATGCTCCGCCCGCCGCGCGCCTGGCCGAGGCCGGCGCGGTGCTGGTGGCCAAGACCACCATGCCCGACTTCGGCATGCTGTCCTCGGGCCTGTCGTCCTTCCACGCCCTGGCGCGCAACCCGTGGGACCTGTCCAGGGGGCCGGGCGGCTCCAGCTCCGGGGCAGGCGCCGCCGCCGCGGCGGGCTACGGGCCGCTGCACGTGGGCACGGACATCGGCGGCTCGGTGCGGCTGCCGGCCAGCTGGTGCGGCATCTTCACGCTCAAGCCCAGCCTGGGGCGCATCCCCATCGACCCGCCCTACACCGGCCGCGCCGCCGGCCCCATGACGCGCAGCGTGGGCGACGCGGCGTTGATGATGCAGGCACTCAGCCGCCCCGACGCGCGCGACAGCATGAGCCTGCCGGCGCAAGCCATCGACTGGGAGGGCTACACCGGCGGCCCCGAATCGCTGCGCGGCCTGCGCTTGGGCCTGCTGCTGGACGCCGGCTGCGGCCTGCCCGTGCAGGGCGACGTGCGCGCCGCCGTGCAGGCCGCCGCGCAGCTGCTGGAGCAGGCGGGCGCCACCATCGTGCCGATGCGGCCCTTCCTCACGCGCGCCATGCTGGACGGCATGGACCACTTCTGGCGCATGCGCTCGTACATGGACCTGCGCCTGCTGGCGCCCGAGCGCCAGGCGCGCGTGCTGCCCTTCATCCGCGACTGGGCCATGAGCGCAGCAGCGTTTGACGCCGCCCACGTCTATGAGGCCAGCCAGCAGTTTCACGCCACGCGGGTGGCCACGGTGCGCGCCTGCGCGCCCTTCGACTACGTGCTTTCGCCCGTCGCGCCCATCACTGCCTTTGCCGCCGAGCTGCCGGCGCCGACGAACGACCCGCTGCGCCCGCTGGAGCACATCGCCTTCACCGTGCCCTACAACATGTCCGAGCAGCCGGCCGCGTCCGTCAACTGCGGCTTTGGCAGCACCGGACTGCCCATCGGACTGCAGATCGCCGGCCAGCGCTTCGACGACCTGGGCGTGCTGCGCGTGGCCCACGCCTTCGAGCAGCTGCGCGGGCCGCAGCGGCCCTGGCCACAACCGCCCCCGGCCTGAAAAATATGCATGAAAAACGGCTCCAGCGCTTGCCACGCAAGCGCTGGCAGCTACGCTTTCAATAGCATCAGCGCTGCGCTGTCGCCAGCCGCAGCGCCAGGCCCAGGAAGATCAGTCCGGCCGTGCGGTTGAGCAGCCACTGCGCCCGCGCCGAGCGCTGCAGCAGCGCGCCGAACGCCCCCGAAAAGCAGGCGATGGCGCCAAAGACCAGCAGCGTGGCCACCATGAAGACCAGCCCCAGCGCCATGATCTGCGGCGCCAGGGGCCCGCGCGCCGGGTCGGCAAACTGCGGCAAGAAGGCCAGGAAGAAGATCAGCACCTTGGGGTTGGTCAGGTTCATCACCACGCCGCGCCCCACCATGCGCAGCGCCCCGCCGGCGCGGCGCGTGGTCGCCTCGCCAGCGGCCTGCGCTGGCGCCGCTTCGGGCGGCGCAGCCGGCGCACGCAGCGCACCCCAGGCCAGCCACGCCAGGTAGGCCGCGCCACACAGTTTCAGCGCCGTGAAGGCCGCGCTGGAGGCCGCGAACACGGCGGCCAGCCCCAGGGCCACGGCCGCCGTGTGCCCCACCAGCCCCAGGCACAGGCCCAGCACCACGCACATGCCCGCGCGCCAGCCGCGCTGCGCGGACTGCACCAGCACGAACAGGTTGTCCGGCCCGGGCGTGAGGGCCAGCAGCACGGCAACGCCAAAGAAAGCGATCAGGGTCTGCAAGGTGGGCATGGGTGGCGTTCCAAAAGGGGCGGTTGTGGGCGCGTGCAGGCCGCACAATACCGGGTTTGCGCGCGCCGCCGCTCGCGCCACCCCGCTTTTTTGGACCCCGTCGTTGCCATGGACCCCTTCCTCCTGGTGGCCTTTGCCGCAACCAGCGCCTGGCTGCTCAACGGCCAGCAGCAGCGCCGCCGCATCGTGCTGCTGGGCCAGCAGCTGGCGCCCTACCAGATCGAGCGCCTGATGCAGACCCTGACCCAGGGCTACCTGCGCGCCATGGGCGAGGCCACGCCCGAGCGCCGCCAGCAGGTGCTGGACGTGCTGGCCACCAGCGAGACCCAGCTGTGCGAGCAGTTCGAGCGCTTTGCCGCCGCCTTTGCCCGCCTGCCCGCAGAGGACACGCGCGTGAGCCGCCTGGCGTTCGGCCTGCCCTTTGCCACCCAGCTGCTGCCCGCCGCCACGTTCGACATGCGCGAGCTGCTGGCCGTGCATGCGCGCGGCATCGCCCACACCCTGCGCAACGAAGGCGGCCTGGGCCCGCGCGAGCGCGCCTTCGCCATGACGGCCGAGCTGCTGCTGATGCAGCACAGCTGCCACTGGTTTTGCAAGTCCCGCGCCGTGGCCAGCGCCCGCGTGATGGCGCGCCACCAGACGCCCCATGCCCAGCTGGTGGCCGCCGTATCGCCCGGCACGCGCGCGCCCTACCTGCGCCTCACGACCGGCGCCTGATTTGTTCACACCTGCTTACATGCGGCGCTGTCCTACCTGGCGCCGGCACGGGCGCTGATCCAATGGCCCTTCAGCCATGACAGTGACCCACCCCACCCTCTCCTGCGCCCCCACCTGGGCTGCGCTGGGCGTGCAGCACGCCATCCTTGCCCGGGCCATGCCCGTAGTTCGCCATGACATCGCCGGCATGCTGACCATCATGCGCATGGCAGCGGTCGTGCTGCGCCGGCGCGCACAGGACGCCAGCGAGCCGCTGTCCGCGCAGCTGGAGCAGCAGGAAGAGCACCTGGCCAGCCTGTCCGACAGCACGCGGCGCCTGCGCCACTGGGATCTGCAGGGCCCGCACGCGCCCGAGCCCATCGCCACCACGGTCCAGCTGGCACGCGACCTGGCCTCGCCGCTGCTGGCCATGCGCGGGCTGCAGCTGCAGCTGCCTTCGCCCGAAGAGCCACCGCTGCCCGCCACCCGCGTGCCGCAGCAGCCGCTGCTGTGCCTGCTGCTGGGCGCCGTCCACCTGCTGGCCGAATCGCCTGCGGGCCCGCCAGCGAGCGTGCGCATCCTCCCCGGGTCGCAAGGCGCAGGCAGCCTGCGCGTGCAGGCCGAGGGCGTTGCCGCCGATGCGCCGCCGGCAGCGCCCACGCCCGGCATGCCGGCGCTGGACGGCGCCGCCCTGGCGCACCTGGCGCAGCACCTGGGCGCCGGCTGGCGCCATGGCCCGGGCTGGGCCGAGATCGACACTCCGCTGCCGGCGTAGCCGTCAGCCCAGCGCCAGCGCCGCCACGCCGGCGGCGATCAGCACGGCCCCCATGACGCGCGCGCCGCGGTCGCCCTCGCCCAGCAGGTGCCCACCGATCAGCGCGGCAAACAGCATCGACACCTCGCGCGCCGGCGCCACCAGCGACAGCGGCGCGCTCTGCATGGCAAATAGCACCAGCACGTAGGCGATGGGGCTGACAGTGCCCACCAGCAGCGCAAAGCGCCACTGCGACGTCCACAGCGGGCGCAGCTCGGCCGGGCGGCGCAGCGCCACCGGCGCCAGCACCGCCACGCGCACCAGGTTGCCCATGTAGTCCACCAGGATGGGCGACAGCAGCATGGCCTTCACGGCGTAGCCGTCCACTACCGTATAGCTGGCGATGAACACGCCCGTGAGCAGGCCGTAGAGCAGGCCCTTGCGCAGGCGCCGCTGCGCCTGGCCCCCGCCGCGCCCGGCCCGCAGCAGCGCCGGGCCGCCAGCGATCAGGAAGACCCCGCCGACCACGGCGGCGATGCCCAAGGCACCCCAGGCCGTCAGCCGCTCGCCCAGCAGCACGATGGCCGTGAGCGAGGACAGCAGCGGCCCCGTGCCGCGCGCCAGCGGATAGACCACCGTCAGATCCGCCTTGCGGTAGCCGCGCAGCAAGATGACGTAGTACAGCACGTGCAGCAACCCGCTCACCGCCACGATGGCCCACTCGCGCACGCCCCACAGCGGCACGGCAGAGCGTCCCAGCCACCAGCCCAGCGGCGCCCACACGACCATCATCAGCACCGAGGTGAAGAAGGCGAAGCGCGCGTCGCCGCCGGCCTTCTTGGCGGCGATGTTCCATAGCGCGTGGATCAGTCCGGCCAGCAGGATCAGGCCGAAGGCTTGCAAGGTCATCGTGGCACGGGGGCGGGGGCGGGCAGTGAAAAGGCCGCAGCGCCCATGCGGCGAACTGCGGCCCTGCAGGTGACGAAAGCGACCTTCAGGCGCGACCCATGATGGAGGCGGTGGCCATCAGCTCTTCCAGCAATGCAAACGAGACCTTGCCCGAGGCGCCGTAGGGGTCAAATTCGGGGCGCTCGGAGTATTTCAGCACGATGGAATGGTTCAGCTTGGCCAGGTTCACCTGCCCCATGGTCCAGCCGCCGAAGCGGCGCTCCGAGATCTCCTCGAAGCCGAGCAGCTCCACGTCCTTGTGCCGCGCGTCGCGCTGGATATGGCCGTACAGCTCGCTGACCGCAGCGCGCCCGCCCTCGATGGCCTGCAGGAAGATGCCTGCGCCATAGCACAGCACGCCGGTGATGCCGGTGGCCGGGTTGTGCTGGCGCGACTGCGCCAGGATGGCTTCGATGGCGGCGGGTGAGGTGTCCACCGCGCGGCTGACGTAGAGCAGGCGCACCAGCATGGCTCGGGTTCCTTGTACGGCTGTAATGAGGGCGACTGTGCGTCAGCCCCGCCCGGGGATGAGCGAGAGAAATTCGCGCCGCAGCGTAGGGTTGGTGAGAAACACGCCGCGCATGACGGAGTTGAGCATCTTGCTGTCCATCTCGCGCACGCCGCGCCAGGACATGCAGAAGTGGCTCGCTTCCATCACGATGGCCAAGCCGTCGGGCTGGGTCTTTTCCATGATCAGGTCGGCCAGCTGCACCACGGCTTCTTCCTGGATCTGCGGGCGGCCCATGACCCAGTCCACGAGCCGCGCGTATTTGGACAGGCCGATCACGTTGGTGTGCTCGTTGGGCAGCACGCCGATCCAGATCTTGCCGATCACCGGGCAGAAGTGGTGACTGCAGGCGCTGCGCACCGTGATGGGCCCGACGATCATCAGCTCGTTCAGGTGCTCGGCGTTGGGGAACTCGGTGATGGGCGGCGGCGCCACGTAGCGGCCCTTGAAGACCTCGTTCAAGTACATCTTGGCCACGCGGCGTGCGGTGTTCTGCGTGTTGTGGTCGCCCTCGGTGTCGATCACCAGGCTGTCGAGCACGCCCTGCATCTTGGTCTCGACCTCATCCAGCAGCTGCTCCAGCTCGCCCGGCTGCAGAAACTCGGCAATGTTGTCGTTGGCATGGAAGCGCCGGCGCGCGGCGGCCAGGCGTTCGCGAATCTTGACGGAGACGGGCGTGCCCTCGTCGGGCGCCGGGGCAAGGGGTGCTGCAGGTGGGGAGGCCATGGCGGGATCGTAACAGCGAATCTCCCGCCGAAGGTTTGGAAGGTTTTTGGCCTCCAGCGCTTATCCAGAGCGCGCAGGCAGCTATATAAACAGGAGCAACATCCCGCCATTCGCCACTGGGTATGCTCAGGCCTTGATACAAGGAGAGGGAAGCACCGCAATGCATTTCAGCACGGCACCGGCGCGGCTGCGCCTGTCCAAGGCGCTGGCCGTGGGCTGCCTGCTGTTGACCATGGGCTGCGTGGCCCTGGCGCTGTGGGCCGGGGAGCGCAAAAGCGCCGTGCAGGGGCCGTGGGGGCTGGCCGTGCTGCCTGGCGGGCAGGTCTGGCTGAGCGTGGACGACGCACTGTGGCAGCTGGACGCCCAAGGCCGGCGGCTGAACACCGTCACCACGGCCCAGGCCGGGCTGCCGGGGCCGGCAGGCATCCTGGCTGCGCATCCGGCCGGCCACCTGGTGGCCTGGGCGCGCCACCACCCCGGGTTGCATCTGCTGTCGGCCGACGACGCACGCCCCCTGCATTCCCTCATCCCCGCCTGGCCCGCCGCGCTGCGCCGCCATGCGGACAACGCCATCCACTTCGCCTTTGCGCCCGACGGGCGCGTGGCCATTGCCACCGGCGGCGGCCACGCCGTGGCCCAGTTCGGGCCGCAGGGCCAGTTCCTGGGCCAGTCGCCGGCGGGCACCTACCGCTTCACCAACGGCCTGTGGTGGGACGAGCCTGGCGGCGGCTGGTGGGCCAGCGACACCAACCGCCCCGCCCTGGTGCGCCTGGACGACGCCACGCTGGCGCCGGCCCAGCGCATCGCACTCACCGGGCGGGCCCCGGGCGGGTACTTCCTGGGCCTGGCCATGGCCCCCTATCGCCATGCAAAAGAGGCCCGGGCGCCCGCAGGCACCGTGGCGCGTCTGGACAACGCGATGGAGACGGGCCAGCTGGTGGACGTGTGGCCCGACGGCTCGCAGACCGCCTACCCGCTGCCGCCCGGGCAAGGCGCCCTGGAGCCGCGCGCCATGGCGCGGCTGGGCGCCGACGTGCTGGTGGTGGACGGCCAGCGCTTTGCCGTGCTGCGCTACGGCCCCGGCCGCACCTTGCTGGGAGACTGGGGCAGCGACGAAGTGCGCGCCGCGCTGGCCCAGCGGCGCGGCGACGTCGCCGCCTGGGGCCGCTGGTACCGCATCGGCCTGGGCAGCGCTGCAGCCTGGTTCGCGCTCGGGTTGCTCCTGGCCGTGCGCAGCCAGCGGCTGCAGGCGCAGGCCAGGCTGGCGCAGGTGCGGCCGGAGTGGGTGGCGGCGCACAGCGGCGCCCCCTGCCTGCACATCGCCGGGCAGCCCCCGTTGCCGGCGTGGCGGCGGCTGCGGCTGGTGGTGGGCGGGCTTTGGCCCACGCTGCTGGGGCTCGGCCTGGTGGTACTGGCTGCGCGCTGGCTGCTGCCGCCGGTCCTGCGCTGGCTGCTGCCCATCGCGTCGCATGCCGACCTGCGCACCGCCCTGGTCGCCGCGCCCATGCTGGCCCTGCAGGCCGTCATGGTGCTGCTCGTGCGCCAGGCCAACCAGCGCCTGCAGACGCAGCCCGCCCTGGAGCCCCTGGCTGCCCAGCGCGCGCAGCGGCTGCTGGCCCGGCCCGACGCGTTCTGGCCCCTGTGCCACCGCGGCGAACAGCCACGCGAGACACTGATGCTGGGCAGGCGCTGGCTGGTGCTGACCAACCAGCGCCTGCTGGTGTTCAAGACCAACGGGCGCGACGTGCGTCTGCTCGCGGCCCACCCGCGCGGAGCCCTGCGCACGGCGCAGGCCACGCCGCTGCGCAGCGCGCCGCGCCTGTCCGCCCGGTTGCTCGGCTGGCTGCTGCCGGGCCACCTGCACCTGGCGGTGGCGCTGGCCGATGGCAGCACCCTCGGCGGCACCGCCAGCAATGCCCACGCAGCGCGGCGCGTGGCGGCGCTGCTGCGGCACGCCCCTGCACCGCAGCCCGCCGCGCCTATCGCGCCGCCCGCGCGGGGCGAGCTCCGCCGCGCACCGCTGTACATCCTGGCCTCGCTGCTGCTGCCCGGCACGGGGCAATGGCTGCAGCGCCGCGCAGGCTCGGCGCTGGTGCTGTTCGCGGCCTGGCTCGTGCTGGCCTTGCCCTTCGCCTATGCCGCCTGGGCCGCGTGGTGGCCCAGCAGGGACGTGGCGCCCGCCGTGCTGTGGCAATCGGCCCTGCTACTGCTGGGCATCCACCTGCTCGCTGCGCTGGACGCCTGGTACCTGCGCGAGGTGCAGGACCTGCAGGCTCAGTAGCGGTTGCCCGTCACCCACAGCGCGGCACGCATCAGGCCGAAGGCCATGCGGTCCAGCAGCCGCTCGCGCCAGGGGCGCCGGGCGTAGGCCTGCGGGTTCAGGGGCCTGCCGGCATCGGCCATGGCACGGGCCAGGCGCTCTCGCAGGTCACGCGCAAAGGCGGCGTCCTTGACCACCACGTTGGCCTCGCGCGCCAGCAGCAGCGACAGCGGGTCGAGGTTGGACGAGCCCACCGTGGCCCAGGGCCGCGCGCCGTGGGCGTCGATGACGGCCACCTTGGCGTGCAGGAAGCTGGGGGCGTACTCGTAGATCTCCACACCGGCCGCCAGCAGCGCGCCATAGACCGGCCGCGCCGCGTGGTACTGCATGAAGTATTCATAGCGCCCCTGCAGCAGCAGCTGCACGCGCACGCCGCGCCGCGCCGCGTGCTTGAGGGCGCGGCGCAACCGCCCGCCGGGGATGAAGTAGGCGTTGGCGATGATGACTTCGTGCCGCGCGCGGGCGATGGCGCGGCGGTACGAGCGC
The DNA here is from genome assembly GCF_003013695.1 of Pulveribacter suum. Lineage (GTDB taxonomy): Bacteria > Pseudomonadota > Gammaproteobacteria > Burkholderiales > Burkholderiaceae_C > Melaminivora > Melaminivora suum. The sequence continues at coordinate 2,983,486 of NZ_CP027792.1, forward strand.
TCGATGCGCGTGCGGTGGGCCAGGTTGTCGCGCAGCAAGAAGGTGGCGCGCATGCCGCGGCTGGCTTTCTCTGCATGCCGGCCCTTGAGGCGGGCGAGCCGCGCTGCGCGCCAGTCCGCCAGGGCCTGGCCCAGGCGGCGCCGGCGCGCGTCCTGCCCGGCCTTGAGCTGCCACCACAGCTGCTCCATGGACTCGCTGGCCTGTGCCACCAGGCTGCCCTGCACGCGCACGGCAAAGTCCAGCCGCGGGGCAGCCAGCCGGCCGTGGTTGGGGTCGTGAAAATCGTCCAGCACGTTGATGCCGCCGCAAAACAGCACCCGTCCGTCCACCACGCACAGCTTGCGGTGCAGCCGCCGCCAGCGCTGGGGCAGCAGCAGCCCCAGCGGGCCCAGGGGCGAATAGACCTGCACCCGCACGCCGGCCTGCTCGAAGGCGTGGCGCCAGGGCGCTGCCAGCGCGGCAGTGCCAAAGCCGTCCACCACCAGGTGCACCCGCACGCCGCGCCCGGCGGCGCGCACCAGGGCCTGGGCCACACCGGCGCCGCTGCCGGTGCAGTCGAAGATATAGGTTTCCAGCTGGATGTCCGACAGGGCCGCATCCATGGCGGCGATCAGGGCCGGAAAGAATTCGGCCGTGCCCTGCAGCAGTTCGATCTGGTGGTTGGAGCGGCTGGGTCGAACGGAGACGGGCCGGGGCGCGGGCATGCCCCAAGACTACAGCTGGAATTCCGCGATCAGCGGCAGGTGGTCGGACATGCGCCACCAGATGCGCCCGCGCGGCACCTGCAGCGACAGCGGACGCAGGCCGCGCACATACACGTGGTCCAGCTGCACCATGGGCAGGCGCGCCGGGTAGGTGAAGGCATCGGGCGACTCGTCGTACTCGAACAGGCCGAAGCCGGCCAGCATGCGCTTGATCTGCAGGCCCCAGTCGTTGAAGTCGCCCGCCACCACCAGCGGCGCCCCGGCGGGCACCTCGCGTTCGATGAAGCGCTGCAGCTGCGCCACCTGGCGGATGCGGCTGCCGGCGATCAGGCCCAGATGCACCACGATGGCATGCACCGGACGGCCCTGCACCTCCACCTCGACGTGCAGCAGGCCGCGCTGCTCGAAACGATGGTCAGAGATGTCCTCGTGCCTGTGGCCCAGCACCGGCCAGCGCGTGAGCAGGGCGTTGCCGTGCTCACCGTGGCGCGTGAAGGCGTTGGTGCGGTACACCGCCTCGTAGCCCTCCGGCGCGAGGTACTGCGCCTGCGGCACCTGGGGCCAGCGGTCGAAGTACTGGGCCTCGCGCCGGTTTACCGAGCGCACCTCCTGCAGGCAGACGATGTCCGCGTCCAGCTGCTCCACCGCCAGGCCCAGGTTGTGGATCTCCAGGCGGCGCGCCGGGCCCATGCCCTGCACGCCCTTGTGAATGTTGTAGGTGGCCACGCGCAGGATGCCGGGGTGCTCGGCGGCGGCGTGAGGGTCGGTAGGCAGCACGGTCATGGCAGGATGAATCTGGGCAGCCACAAAATGGCTTCGGCATTGGAGGACGAACGGCAGCGGTCAGCCGCCTCGCGCCAATTCAACCATGCATATTCCGTGTGCTCCCGCGGATTCAAGGCCACGGGCGTGTCGGCCGGCACCTGCAAGCCAAACACCCGCTCGGTGTTGTGCCACACCCCGGGGGCGTAGCGGTGCTGCCATTCGGGGTAGATGGCGTAGGTGTTCTCCAGGCCCCAGTCGGTCAGCAGGCAGCCGGCAGCGCCTGCCTGGATACCCGTTTCCTCGGCCACCTCGCGCGCGGCCGCCTCGCGCCAGGGTTCCTCTGGCCAGTCCTTGCTGCCGGTCACCGACTGCCAGAAGGGCTGACCTTCGTGCAGCGCGGCGCGGCGCAGCAAGAGCACGTCCAGCGCGCAGGTGTGGATGACCACCAGAACGGATTCGGGAATCTTGGGCATGGCAAAGGCAGTATGGGCGCGGCAGGCACGGGTTTCAAAACGTTATATTCGCGCCCTTTCTCGCCCTCCCGCTGCCCGCTGATGCGCACGCCTGCCCTCCCGAACGCGACCACGCTGGCCTTCCTGGCCTGGACCGTCCTGTTTGCCCCGCCCCTGCTGGGTACGCCCGACCTGCGCACCGGGGTGCTCGTGCCCCTGTCGGCGCTGCTGTGGTGGCCCCTGGTGTACCTGCGCCCGACGCGCGCGCTGGCGCTGCTGGCGCTGGTGCTGGCGGGCGCGGCAAACGTGGTGCACATCCACTATTTCGGCGTGCTGGTGGACGACTCTTTCATGCTGACGGCAGCGCGCACCAACGCCGGCGAGCTGCGGGAGTTCGCCTCCGCCCTGTCGGTGGACGTGCTCGGCTGGCTGCTGGCGTGGCTGGCCGTGGCCACGCTTGCCAGCGTGCTGGTGCTGCGCCATGCCCCGCACTGGCGCGCGCTGCGCAGCCAGCCGGGCGGGCGGCGCGTGCTGTGGCTGGTGCTGTGCGCCTGGGTCGTGCTGTGCGGCTGGGCGTTCAGCCGCGAGTCGCTGTCCAAGCGCTTCGTCTACCGGTTGCGCCATGCCTATCCGCTGCAGGTGGTCTCGGCTGCGGTACGCCAGACGGAGATCGCCGCCGCCCTGCTGTACCAGCCGCGCCTGCCCACTGCGCCAGTGGCCGGGCCGCAGGTGGACACGGTGGTGGTGGTGCTGGGCGAAAGCGCCTCGGCGGCCCGCTGGTCGCTGCTGGGCTATGCCCAGGAGGACACCAACGCACCGCTGCGCGCCATCGAAGGGCTGCAGACTGCCCGCACCATGGCCCACGGCTTCGTCACCTCGACCGCCCTGCCGTTCTTGCTCACGGGCATGGACATGGGCGCCAGCGTCGAGCAGGCCGCACCCACCTTCCTGGACCTGGCGCACAGCCCGCAGGCCGGCTACAAAACGTTCGTCTTCAGCAACTCGCGCGCCTTTGACACGCAGGAGGACTTTTTCCTGCGCGCCCTGCGCCGCTCGGCCGATGTCTATCGCAAGGTGGGCGACGGCGAGCACGACGGCGTGCTGACCCCGCACCTGGAGGCCGCGCTGGCCGACCCCGCCCCGCGCAAGCTGATCGTGCTGCACACCTACGGCAGCCACACCCAGCTGGAGCAGCGCTACCCCGCCCGCGACTACCGCCTGCCAGACGCCTACGACAACACCATCCGCTACACCAGCGACCTGCTGGCGCAATGGATCGCCCTGGCCGACCAGCGCTCAGCCGCGCAAACGGCCCTGCTGCTGTACGCCAGCGACCACGGCATGATCCTGCCGCCCTGCGCGAGCGACTACCGCCACGGCCTGTCCGTGACCAGCCTAGAAGTGCCCCTGCTGGCCTGGGGCAACGCCCGCCTGCGCCAGTCCCTGTCCGAGCTGCTGCCCCGCTTCACCGAGCAGGACAAAGTGGACGCACGCCACAGCAACGCCCTGCTGGCCCGCCTGGCCCTGCGCGCCACCGGCTTCAGCGATGTGGCCGCCGCTCCTGCCTGGACCGAGACGGACGCGCCGCGCTACAAGGGGCGGCCCTGGGGCGAGGTGAAGCGGGGTGATGCCTGCACGCCGCAGTGAGCTGCGGGCCAGCGGGCAGGTGCCTCAGCTGGCCGCGCTTTCATTCCTCGGTGAAGAAATCTGAATCGATGCGCTTGAGCTGGTACGTGGCGGCCACAGACACGCCCAAATCGTGCTCAATCATCAGGTCCGCCAGGCGTTCGCCGTCGATCAGCACGACCTTGTAGTTGCTGTGCGCTGCGTAGTCGCGCGCTTCCTGGGTGAAGCGGGAGGTGGTGATGAACACGCCCTTGCTGGCGCGCTGGCCTGCCAGGGCGCCGACGAACTGCTGGATGTCGGGCCGGCCCACCACGTTCGCCCAGCGTTTGGCCTGCAGGTAAATGGCGTCTAGCCCCAGACGGTCTTCGTTGATGACGCCGTCGATGCCGCCATCGCCACTGCGGCCGACGGCGCGGCCCGCTTCCTCGCGGCTGCCGCCGTAGCCCATCTTGATCATGAGCTGCACGACGAGGCGTTCGAAATAGGCAGGTGAGCAAGCAGCAATCCGCTCGAGTATTTCCGCGGTCAGGGCACCCTCTACCTCACGCTGAATGTCCGCCAGGCGCGCCTCCGGTGGAGCTGGTTCCGCTTCCTCGGCGCCTCCTGCGTCCACCGTCTTTCCCTGCTTTGTTTCCACGGCGTTCGCCAGCTGCCTTGCCTTCCAACGCCTATACCCCTGTTGCGCCAGAAGAAAATAACCTTGCTCTCCTTGGGCAAGAGCCTGCACGCCGGCATCTGTTAGGCCCCACAGGCCACGCTCCTTGACCAGGAATCCCGCCTTCACTGCGTCGACGGAAAAGAAATGGGCGTACATGCGCCAACGCGGCAACCCGTTGCTTTCGATAACCTCCCGCGCCCAATCATCAAGAGCCAGCCTGTCCTCTATCGTGTCCAGGATCTGGCTGGCTTTCATTTGAGCCTTGCGTTCGAGCAGCAACTCAAGCGCAGCAAACATGACCTTGGCGGCCAGGGTCTGGGACTTTGAAAGCGGCTTTTGCATTCACGCTCCTAGAAAAAAGGGCGCCCCAAAGGGCGCCCCTGTGATTGTGCCCAAGGCCCTGCCGGCCTCAGCCCGCAGCCACTCCCGGGTTGCGCAGGCGGATGTGCAGCTCGCGCAGCTGCTTTTCATCGACCGGCGACGGGGCCTGCGTCAGCAGGTCCTGCGCGCGCTGGGTCTTGGGGAAGGCGATCACGTCGCGAATGGACTCGGCGCCGGTCATCAGGGTGATGAGGCGGTCCAGGCCGAAGGCCAGGCCGCCGTGCGGGGGCGCGCCGTACTGCAGCGCATCCAGCAGGTAGCCGAACTTCAGGCGCTGGTCTTCGGGGCTGATGTTCAGCGCCGCAAAGACCTTGGCCTGCACCTCGGCGCGGTGGATACGCACCGAGCCGCCGCCCAGCTCCCAGCCGTTCAGCACCATGTCGTAGGCCTTGGCCAGGCACTGGCCCGGGTCGGTGTCCATCAGGTCCTCGTGGCCATCCTTCGGGCTGGTGAAAGGGTGGTGCACGGCCACCCAGCGGCCGTCTTCCTCGTCGTGCTCGAACATGGGAAAGTCCACCACCCACAGCGGCGCCCAGCGGTCCTCGAACAGCCCGCTCTTCTTGCCGAATTCGCTGTGGCCGACTTTCAGGCGCAGGGCGCCGATGCTGTCGTTGACGACCTTTTCTTTGTCGGCGCCGAAGAACAGCAGGTCGCCGTCCTGCGCGCCGGTGCGCTTGAGGATCTCGGCCAGCGCCGCGTCGTGGATGTTCTTGACGATAGGCGACTGCAGGCCCTCGCGGCCCTTGGCGGCCTCGTTGACCTTGATCCAGGCCAGGCCCTTGGCGCCGTAGATCTTCACGAACTCGGTGTACTGGTCGATCTCGCCGCGGCTGATGGCGCTGCCGCCCGGCACGCGCAGCGCGACCACGCGCCCGCCCTTGGTCGTGGCGGGGGTGGAGAACACCTTGAAGTCCACGTCGGCCATGACGTCGGTCAGCTCGGTGAATTCGAGCTTGACGCGCAGGTCGGGCTTGTCCGAGCCGAAACGGCGCGCCGCCTCCTGGTAGCTCATGGTGGGGAAGTCGCCCAGCTGCACGCCCAGCTGCGTGCTGAAGACCTCGCGGATCATGCGCTCGAAGATGGCGCGGATCTCCTCTTCACCCAAGAAGGACGTCTCGCAGTCGATCTGCGTGAACTCGGGCTGGCGGTCGGCGCGCAGGTCCTCGTCGCGGAAGCACTTGGTGATCTGGTAGTAGCGGTCGTAGCCGGCCACCATCAGCATCTGCTTGTACAGCTGGGGCGACTGCGGCAGCGCGAAAAACTGGCCGTCGTGCACGCGGCTCGGGACCAGGTAGTCGCGCGCACCTTCAGGCGTGCTCTTGCCCAGCATGGGCGTCTCAATATCGATGAAGCCTTCTTTGTCCAGGAAGTTGCGCACCTGGATGGCGGTCTTGTAGCGCAGCATCATGTTGCGCTGCATGGCCGGGCGGCGCAGGTCCATGACGCGGTGGGTCAGGCGCGTGGTCTCCGACAGGTTGTCATCGTCCATCTGGAAGGGCGGCGTGACGGAGGGGTTGAGCACCACCAGCTCGTGGCACAGCACCTCGATCTGGCCGCTCTTGAGCTTGTCGTTGGTGGTTCCTTCGGGGCGCGGGCGCACCAGGCCCAACACCCGCACGCAGAACTCGTTGCGGATGTCTTCGGCCACCTTGAACATCTCCGGGCGGTCCGGGTCGCACACCACCTGCACGTAGCCTTCGCGGTCGCGCAGGTCGATGAAGATCACGCCGCCATGGTCGCGGCGGCGGTTCACCCAGCCGCACAGGGTGACGGTTTGGCCCATCAGGGCTTCGGTCACGAGACCGCAGTAGTGGGAGCGCATGGACATGGGAGGGAGCTCTTTTTCTTCCTGCGCCCCGGAGGCGCAACGGTGGTGATGAGGGTGCTGCGGGGCATGGGACTGCCGGTCTGGCCGCCCCGGGCAACTACTTGCCGGCCTCGGCAGCCAGGGGGTCGGGCGGGGCCACGACTCCCATCGAAACAATGTACTTGAGGGCCGCGTCGATGCTCATGTCCAGCTCCACGCAGTCGCTCTTGCGCATGAGCACGAAGTAGCCGCCCGTGGGGTTGGGTGTGGTCGGCACATAGACGCTGACGAACTCATCGCGCAGATGGGCCGCCACCTCGCCGCTGGGTGTACCGGTGATGAAGGCCACCGTCCACACGCCTTCGCGCGGCCACTGCACCAGCACGGCGGTGCGAAAGGCATTACCGCTCTCGGAAAACAGCGTGTCCGAGACCTGCTTGACGCTGGAGTAGATGGAGCGCACCACCGGGATGCGGCTGACCAGCGCGTCGCCCCACTCCACCAGCTTGCGGCCGGCAAAGTTGCTGGCAAAGGCGCCCACCACCAGCAGGATGCTCAAAGTGAGCAGCACGCCGAAGCCGGGAATGTGAAAGCCCAGCAGCCGGTCGGGCTGCCAGGAGCCGGGCAGGATGCCCAGCGTCTGATCCAGCGCGCCGACGATCCAGGACAGCACCCAGGCCGTGATGACGCCCGGCACCACCACCAGCAAGCCGGTGAACAGCCATTTGCGCACCGCTGCCATGGGGGTGGCCTTGCTCGGCTTTTCAGGCATCAGAAGTGCCTGTAGCCGGCGCCGGGCTTGCGCTGGCAGCTACTTTTTCAGGAGCAGCCTCGGGGGCGGGCGGCTTGCGACCGCTGAAGTCGGTGGCATACCAGCCCGTGCCCTTGAGCTGAAAGCCCGGGGCCGTCAGCTGTTTGGCGAAGGCCGGGGCGCCGCAGGCCGGGCAGGTTGTGAGCGGGGCGTCGGCGATTTTCTGCAGCACGTCCCTGGCATGGCCGCAGGAGCCGCACTGGTAGGCGTAAATAGGCATTGCAAAAACGCGCTGGAGGGCGAGGAAAAACCCGCAATTATAGGCAATGGCGGGCTTTTCCCGCGGCGTTCAGTCCAGGCCTGCCACGGGCTGGGCGGCCAGATGGGCGTTGCGCACGAACTGCGGCGCCAGCGACCCGCCGACCATGCCGCCCAAGGCCGCCAGCACGCCGGCCAGCTGCTGCGGGAAGGCGTCGCCCAGTGCCGGGGTCACCATGAACAGCACCCAGGTGCCGATGCCCAGCACCACGGCGCACAGCGCGCCCTGGGTGTTGGCGCGCTTCCAGTACAGGCCGAACACCAGCGGCACGAAGGCGCCCACCAGCGGCACCTGGTAGGCGCCGGAGACCAGCTCGAAAATCGGCGTGCCTTCCATCTTGATGGAGTAAATCAGCACGCAAACGGCGAACACGAAGACGCTGATGCGCATGATGCGCAGGTTCTCGTCGTCGCTGATATAGGTGGGGCGGAACTGGCGCCAGATGTTTTCGGTGAAGGTGACGGCCGGCGCCAGCAGCGTGGCCGAGGCGCAGGACTTGATGGCCGACAGCAGCGCGCCGAAGAACAGCACCTGCATGAGGACCGGCATGCGCTCCATGACCAGCGTGGGCAGCACCTTCTGCGGGTCGTCCTCCAGCAGCGCCGCGGTCTGCTCGGGCATGATGATCAAGGCGCTGGCCACCAGGAACATGGGCACGAAGGCGAACAGAATGTAGGCCGTGCCGCCGATCACCGTGCCGTGCGTGGCGGCCTTTTCGGTCTTGGCCGACATCACGCGCTGGAACACGTCCTGCTGCGGAATGGAGCCCAGCATCATGGTGATGGCCGCGCCGAAGAAGAAGATGACTTCGTGCCAGGTCGGCTCGGGCCAGAAGCGGAACATGTCGCGGCTGGTCGCCAGGTCGATGACCTTGCCGGCGCCGCCGGCCATGTCGGCGGCGAAGAACGACAGCGCCAGGAGGCCCACCACCAGGATGATCATCTGGATGAAGTCCGTCACCGCCACCGACCACATGCCGCCCCACAGGGTGTAGACCAGGATGGAAGCCACGCCGATGGCCATGCCCCAGGCGATGGAGATCGTCCCGCCCGACAGCAGGTTGAACACCAAGCCCAGGGCCGTGACCTGCGCCGACACCCACCCCAGGTAGCTCAGCATGATGATCAGCGAGCAGACCACCTCGATGCTGCGCCCGTAGCGCTCGCGGTAGTAGTCGCTGATGGTGAGCAGCGACATGCGGTACAGCTTGGCGGCGAAGAACGCGCCCACCAGGATCAGGCACATGCCAGCGCCGAACGGGTCTTCCACCACCGCGTTCAAGCCTCCCTTGATGAACTTGGCCGGCACGCCCAGCACGATCTCCGAGCCGAACCACGTGGCGAACGTGGTGGTGATGATCATGTACATGGGCAGGTGCCGGCCGGCGATGGCGAAATCGGCTGTGTTCTGCACACGCCTGGCGGCCCACAGGCCGATGCCGATGGTGACAAACAGGTAGGCGATCACCATGAAGAGCAACACGTGGCAACTCCTGAAGGAAGAAGAGGGGTGGACGAGAGAGGGAAAGGAAAGGGGAAAGCGCGGAGGGTGCGCTTAGAACACCCGCAGGCGCGCGATGAGCTGCATCACGATCAGCCCCAGCAGGAAGCCGACGCCGCCATAGATCAGGGCCTGCAGCAGGCGGTTGGTGCGCTTTTGCTCGGCCAGCAGCGCCAGCAGCTCGGCGCGGCCCTCGCCCTGGCCGCGGCGGCTGAGGTACTCGTGCATCAGGCGCGGCAGTTCCGGCAGGACCTTGGCGTAGCGCGGCGCCTCCAGCTGCAGCTCGCGCCACAGGCGCTTGGGGCCGAGCTGGTCGAGCATCCACTTTTCCAGGAACGGCTTGGCCGTGCTCCACAGGTCCAGGTCCGGGTCGAGCTGGCGGCCCAGGCCTTCGATGTTGAGCAGCGTCTTTTGCAACAGCACCAGTTGCGGCTGGATCTCCACCTGGAAGCGCCGCGAGGTCTGGAACAGGCGCAAGAGCACCATGCCCAGCGAAATTTCCTTGAGCGGCCGGTCGAAGTACGGCTCGCACACGGCGCGGATGGCCGACTCGAGCTCGTTCACGCGGGTGTTGGCCGGCACCCAGCCGCTTTCGATATGCAGCTGGGCCACGCGCTTGTAGTCGCGACGGAAGAACGCCACAAAGTTTTGCGCCAGGTACTCCTTGTCGGACTCGGTGAGCGTGCCGACGATGCCGAAGTCCAGCGAGATGTAGCGCCCGAACGTATCGGGGTCCAGGCTGACCTGGATGTTGCCCGGGTGCATGTCGGCGTGGAAGAAGCCATCGCGGAACACCTGGGTGAAGAAGATGGTCACGCCGTCGCGCGCCAGCTTGGGGATGTCCACGCCGGCCTCGCGCAGGCGCGCGATCTGGCTGATGGGCACACCGTTCATGCGCTCCATCACCAGCACGTCGGGATGGCAGTAATCCCAGAAGATCTCGGGGATCAGCACCAGGCCGACGTCCTTCATGTTGCGCCGCAGCTGCGCGGCATTGGCGGCCTCGCGGATCAGGTCGAGCTCGTCGTGCAGGTAGTTGTCGAACTCGGCCACCACCTGGCGGGGCTTTAGGCGCTTGCCGTCGGCCGACAGCCGCTCGACCCAGCCGGCCGTCATGCCCATCAGCTCCAGATCGCGGTCGATCACCGGCAGCATGCCCGGGCGCAGCACCTTGACGGCTACGTCGCGCTCGCGGCCGTGGCGGTCGCGGATGACGGCAAAGTGCACCTGGGCGATCGACGCGCTGGCCACGGGCGTGCGCTCGAACGAGACGAACACCTGATCGATGGGCCGGCGAAAAGCCCGCTCGATGGTCGCCACCGAGATCGCCGGGTCGAACGGCGGCACGCGGTCCTGCAGCAGCGCCAGCTCGTCGGCGATGTCCGGCGGCATCAGGTCGCGCCGGGTGGACAGCACCTGGCCGAACTTCACGAAGATGGGGCCCAGGCTTTCCAGCGCCAGGCGCAGCCGCACGCCGCGGGGCGCATCCAGCCGGCGCCCGAACGTGATCACGCGGGTGAACGAATGCAGCCAGGGATGGCGAAAGCTGGACAGGACGACCTCGTCCAGGCCATGGCGCAGCACCACCCGCACGATGGTGAAGCCGCGGGCAAAGCGCCTCATGGCGGCGAGCGGTAAGAGGAGATGCCGCTGTCGCCGGCGCCGTGGGCGCCGACGTCGCGCTCCGATGCAGCGGCGCCCATGCGTGCGCCGACGAAGCGGCGCAGCGCTGCGGCCACGCGTTCGGCCACGCCTGCCACGGTGCGCGCAGGCGCATCGCCGATGATGCGGGCCAGGTCGTCCTCCACGTCCCAGCGCACGTTGTCCACCACCCAGTTGATGTCGGCGGCCAGCTGCACGTCGCCCTCGATGCGGATGGCGGGCCGCTCGCCGGCCAGGGCGCTGCGTGCCAGCGACAGCGGCGAGGCGTCAGCCACCTGCAGCCGCAGGTCGGGCGCGGCGCCCTCGGGGGCCAGGTCCAGCAGACCGGCCGGGGTGAGCTGCAGCGTCATGGAGAAGTTGCGCCATTGCACATGGGCCGTGCGGCCGGCCTGGCGTGCCAGGCGGTCCATCGCTTCACGCTCCTGCATCAGCACGTGGTTCAGGAACAGCACCGCGCGGTGCTGCACCTCGTGCACCAGCCAGGCCGGCGGTTGCGGGCCGGAAACGACGCGTTCCATGAGGCCGTCCAGAAACGAAAAAGGGGACTGCTTAGACATAGCCCCCGATTATTCCCCGAAGTGGTGGCTGCACTGTCGGCTTTTTGGCCGAGCGTGCAGCGCCCTCTTCGCTGACTGAGCGTGGTGGACTACTGCAGTGCCTGCAGACCGGCCACCAGCCAGCCGCTCGTGCCGCTCTTGGGCTTGGTCATGTTCCAGACCTCGCGGAAGGGGCTGGGGCCGGCGGAAGCCTCTTCGCGGATCATGCCGGAGAACTCCACGCTGGCCATGTAGCCGTCACCCAGGTCCTCGATGCCCAGCAGCTGCGCCTCCAGCATGACCACGTCGGTGTGGTTGGGCTCGGCGCCGCCGCGGTGCTGCTCGCGCTCGGCCAGCTGGGTGCGGATCTCGCCCAGCATGGCGTCGGTCATCATGGAGCGCAGTGTGGCGATGTCCGAGCGGTCCCAGGCAGCCTGCAGCGTAGTGAAGTTGCGCTTGGCGGCCGTCAGGAAGCCCTCGGTGTCAAACCCCTCGGGCACACCCCAATTTTGCGAGCCGGCCAGGGCGGCGCCGATCATGGAGCCACCCGCCGCCGCGCCACTGTGGCCCTGAAAGGCCGTGCCGGCGCGCTCCCAGGGGCGGGCCGAAGCGTCGTTGCCCACCTTCTCGGGGTTGTACTGGCGCGGCATCTGCACGTCCGCGGGCGGCGTGCCGGCGCCCGCGCCCTGGAAGGCAAAGGGCGACGCGCTGGCGGCCGCGGCCGGCTGGCGCGAGCGCATGAACATGCGCACTGCCGCCAGCACCACCAGCCCCAGCAGCGCAAACATCAGGAACTGGGCAAAACCCGCACCCAGGCCCAGCGAGTTGGCCAGCCAGGCCAGGCCCAGGCCCGCAGCCAGGCCGCCAAGCATGGCGCCCCAGGGCTTCTTGGGGGCGGCAGCGGCCGCAGCGCCCGCGGCGGCAGGCGCTGCGGGGGTCTGCGGCGAAGCGTTCTGGGCCGGTGCGCCCGGAGCGCGCGGCGGCGTGGCCTCGCGCTGCGTGACGTTGGAGGACTGGCGCCCGAAGGACTTGCCGCCGCCCATGCGGCGCGCGTCGGCGTCCAGGTGCACCAGCGCCAGCATGGCCACCAGCGCCACGGACCACAGTTTGCTGTTCATGTCATCTCCCGAGGAATGAGTGAGCGGCGAGCGCCCTTGAAAGCGGATTTCGCCCGCCCGTTGTATTCGTTCAGCACTTGATTCCAACATGCAGCGCGACCACTCCGCCTGTCATGTTGTGATAGTCCACATGCCCAAAGCCACTTTGTTTCATGAGGGATTTGAGCTCCTCCTGGCCCGGGTGCATGCGGATGGACTCGGCCAGGTACTGGTAGCTGGCGGCGTCGCCGGCCACCATCGAGCCCAGGCGTGGCAGCACCTTGAAGGAGTACCAGTCGTAGGCCTTGGACAGGGGCTTGGCGACCTTGGAGAACTCCAGCACCAGCAGCCGCCCGCGGGGCTTGAGCACCCGGCACATCTCGCGCAGGGCGGCGTCCTTGTGCGTCATGTTGCGCAGGCCGAAGGCGACGCTGACCAGATCGAAGTGGTTGTCGGCAAACGGCAGGTGCTCGGCGTCGCACACCGCCGTGGGCAGCACCACGCCGGCGTTGATCAGGCGGTCGCGCCCGGTGCGCAGCATGGCCTCGTTGATGTCGGTGTGCACCACGCGGCCGGTGGTGCCGACCTTTTTGGAGAACGCCAGCGCCAGGTCGCCCGTGCCCCCGGCGATGTCCAGCACCTGGTCGCCCTCGCGCAGGTTGGCCACCATCACCGTGTAGGCCTTCCAGACGCGGTGCATGCCGGCGGACATCAGGTCGTTCATCAGGTCGTACCTGGGTGCGACGGAGTCGAACACGCCGCGCACGCGGCGCGCCTTGTCGTGCTCATCGACCGACTGAAAGCCGAAATGGGTGGTGTTCATGGCGTCATGCTAGGCGAGGGGTTGGCGGTGCGTACAGGGACAACCCCGCACCGGCGTGGGGCTTGTGTCGCTATCAGGTCACGGCGCGGCGGCGTCAGTGCCCGCCGCAGCCGCCACCCGCCTTGGCGCGGGCCTGCATGGGCGTGTCGCGGTCGGCACCGGCCTCGGCCAGGCGGCGCTCGTACTCGCGCATGAGCGCCTCCTGGTCGCGGCCGAGCTCATAAAGATAGGCCCAGGTGTAGATGCCGCTGTCGTGCCCGTCGGAAAACGCCGGGCGCACGCCGTAGTGGCCCACCGGCTCCAGGTGCACCAGGGTGACCTGGCGCTTGCCGGTCTGCAGCACCTCCTGGCCCGGCCCGTGGCCCTGCACCTCGGCCGAGGGCGAATACACGCGCAGCAGCTCGAAGGGGATGCGGAACACGGCGCCGTCATCGAACGCCACCTCCAGCACGCGCGACTGTTCGTGCACGGTGATGGCCTGGGGCGTGGGGTTGTGATCGTGTTGTGCCATGGATTCACCTCGTGCCTGGTTCAGGGCAAAAAATGCCGCCAGCGCTTAACTGGCAAGCGTCAGCAGCTATCAAAATGATTGCGCCGGGGCGCCACCCCAGGCGGCCAGCCGCTCGCGCAGCGCCTCGTGCAGCGCGGGCAGCCGCGCGGCCAGCTCGGCCTCGCGTTCGGGCTCGCGCGCGCGCTGGGGCGCGGCCCACAGGGGGGCGGGCCAGTGGCTGTCCCAGGCGTGGCGGGCGATCACGTGCCAGTGCAGGTGCGGCACCACGTTGCCCAGGCTGGCCAGGTTGACCTTGTCCGGCTGCGCATGTTCGCGCAGGGCCTGCTCGACCAGCGCCACGGCCTGCATGCAGTGCTGGCGCTGGCCCTCGGCGAGGTCGGAGAACTCGGCCACGTGCGCGTTCCAGACCACGCGGTAGAACGCCGGGAAGCCCGGCTCGTCCACGTGGATGACGCGCAGCTGCTCGCCGCGCCACAGCACCGTGCCGCCTTCAGCCGCGCACAAGGGGCAGTTCGAGCCGCCGCCGGGCCGCCCCAAGGCGGCGAGCGCCCCCTCGGGGGCCTGCAAGGACACGCCAGTGCCGAGCGTGGGGGCCGCAGTCATACCAGCACCCGCTCGATGCCGCCGGCGTTGGCGCGCTGCACGTACTCGGGCAGCCAGTTCTCGCCCAGGATCTGCCGCGCCATCTCGATGACGATGTAGTCGGCTTCGAGCAAGCCGTTTTGCAGGTCGCCCTGGTAGCGCGAGATGCCCTGCAGGCAGCTGGGGCAGCTGGTCAGGATCTTGATGTTGTCCTGCGCCCCCACGGCGCCGCTGGCGCGCAGCTGGGCCTCGCCCTTCCTGATCTCTTCTTCCTTGCGAAAGCGCACCTGCGTGGCCACGTCGGGCCGCGTCACGCCCAGCGTGCCCGACTCGCCGCAGCAGCGCTCGCTCTTCAAGACCTTGTCGCCCACCAGCGCGCGCACGGTCTGCATCGAGTCGCCCTGCTTCATGGGGTTGTGGCAGGGCTCGTGGTACAGGTAGCCGCCCTGGCCCGCGGGCAGCGTGATGCCCTTTTCCAGCAGGTATTCGTGGATGTCGATGATGCGGCTGCCGGGGAAGATCTTGTCGAACTGGTAGCCCTGCAGCTGGTCGTAGCAGGTGCCGCACGAGACCACCACCGTCTTGATGTCCAGGTAGTTCAGCGTGGTGGCCACGCGGTGGAACAGCACCCGGTTGTCGGTGATCATCTTCTCGGCGCGGTCGAACTGGCCGCTGCCGCGCTGCGGGTAGCCGCAGCACAGATAGCCCGGCGGCAGCACCGTCTGCACGCCGGCATGCCACAGCATGGCCTGCGTGGCCAGGCCCACCTGGGAAAACAGCCGCTCGGAGCCGCAGCCCGGAAAGTAGAACACCGCCTCGCTGTCCGCCCGCGTTTCGGGGTTGCGGATGATGGGCACGTAGTCCTTGTCCTGGATGTCCAGCAGCGCGCGCGCCGTCTTCGTGGGCAGCCCGCCGGGCAGCTTCTTGTTCACGAAGTGGATGACCTGCTCCTTGAGGGGCGCCGGCCCCACAGTGGCGGGCGGGTGCGCGGTCTGCTTGCGGGCCACGGCGGCCAGCACGTCCACCGCCAGGCGCTGGGCCTTGTAGCCCACGCCCACCATGCCGGCACGCAGCGCGCCAATGGTGCGCGGGTCGGTGGCGTTCAGCATGGTCATGGCCAGGGCGTTGCCCGGCCGCCAGCTCTTCTTGCCCATCTTGCGCAGCAGGTTGCGCATGTTCATGGTCACGTCGCCGAAGTCGATCTTCACCGGGCAGGGATTGAAGCACTTGTGGCACACGGTGCAGTGGTCGGCCACATCCTCGAACTCCTGCCAGTGGTGGCTGGAGATGCCCCGGCGCGTCTGCTCCTCGTACAAGAAGGCCTCGGCCAGCAGCGAGGTGGCCAGGATCTTGTTGCGCGGGCTGTACAACAGGTTGGCGCGCGGCACGTGGGTGGCGCACACCGGCTTGCACTTGCCGCAGCGCAGGCAGTCCTTGACGCTGGCGACGATGTCGCCGATGTCGCTCTGCTGCATGATCAGCGACTCATGCCCCATCAGCCCGAAGCTGGGCGTGTAGGCATTGGTCAGGTCGGCGAACATCAGCGAGGTGCGCGAGCCTTTATGGGCCGAATCGGTCTGTAGCCCTTGTGCAGACTGCGCCAGCAGCTCCTGATTGCGTAGCAGCTTGCCGCGGTTGAAGTGCCCGTGCGGGTCCACCCGGCGCTTGTATTCGGCAAAGGGCGCCAGCTCCTCGTCGGTCAGAAATTCCAGCTTGGTGATGCCGATGCCGTGCTCGCCCGAAATCACCCCGTCCAGGCTGCGCGCCAGCACCATGATGCGCGCCACCGCCTCGTGCGCCGTCTGCAGCATCTCGTAGTCATCGCTGTTGACGGGGATGTTGGTGTGCACATTGCCGTCGCCGGCGTGCATGTGCAGGGCCACCCACACACGGCCCTTGAGCACGCGCTGGTGGATGGCATCCAGCTGCTCCAGGATCGGCTGGAAGGGGGCGCCGGCGAAGAGGGTCGCCAGGGGCTTCCTGATCTGCGCCTTCCAGCTGGCGCGCAGCGTGTGGTCCTGCAATTGCGGGAACAGCACCTCCACGTTGTCCAGCCACTCTGCCCAAGTCTGGCGCACCTCTTCGACCAGGGCGCGGGCCTGGGCCACGCGGTCACCCAGCAGCTCGGCGGCGGGGATGCCGGCGGCGTCGTCCTGTTTACCCAGCGGCAGCTTGCCCTGCGCCAGGAAGTCCTGCAGCTGCGCGCACAGCTTCAGCTTGTTGCGCAAGCTGAGCTCGATGTTGATGCGCTCGATGCCGTCCGTGTACTCCCACATGCGCGGCAGCGGGATGACCACGTCCTCGTTGATCTTGAAGGCGTTGGTATGGCGCGAGATGGCCGCCGTGCGCTTGCGGTCGAGCCAGAACTTCTTGCGCGCCTCGGCGCTCACCGCCGTGAAGCCCTCGCCCGAGCGCGAGTTGGCGATGCGCACCACCTCGGCGGCGGCGCGCGCCACGGCGTCCTGGTCGTCGCCCACGATGTCGCCGATCAGCACCATCTTGGGCAGCCGGCCGTTGCCCTTCTTGGACTTGGTGGCGTAGCCCACGGCCTTGAGGTAGCGGTCGTCCAGGTGCTCCAGGCCGGCCAGCAGCACGCCGCTTTGCCGCTGCTCGGCAAACATGAAGTCCTTGATCTCCACGATGCTGGGCACGGCGTCGCGGGCGTTGCCGAAGAACTCCAGGCAGACGGTGCGCGTGTGCTCGGGCATGCGGTGCACGATCCAGCGCGCGCTGGTGATCAGGCCGTCCGTGCCTTCCTTTTGCACGCCCGGCAGGCCCGACAGGAACTTGTCCGTCACGTCCTTGCCCAGGCCTTCCTTGCGAAAGGTCTTGCCGGGGATGTCCAGCCGCTCGGTGCGAATGGGAGTGCGACCGTCGGCCTCGTAGTACGCCAGCTCGAAGCTGGCAACCTCCGCGTCGTGGATCTTGCCCAGGTTGTGCGCGATGCGCGTGACCTCCAGCCACTGCCCCTGGGGCGTCACCATGCGCCAGCTGGCCAGGTTGTCCAGCGCCGTGCCCCACAGCACGGCCTTCTTGCCGCCGGCGTTCATAGCGATGTTGCCGCCGATGCACGAGGCCTCGGCGCTGGTCGGGTCCACCGCGAAGACGAAGCCGGCGGCTTCGGCCGCATCAGCCACACGCTGGGTGACCACGCCGGCCTCGGTCCAGACGGTGGCCACCTCCTGCTCCAGCCCGGGCAGGCGGCGCATCTCCACCGCCGTCATGGCTTCGAGCTTTTCGGTGTTGATGACGGCGCTGCGCCAGGTCAGCGGAATGGCGCCGCCCGTGTAGCCGGTGCCGCCGCCGCGCGGGATGATGGTCAGCTCCAGCTCGATGCAGGCCTTGACCAGCTGCGCCATCTCGGCCTCGGTGTCGGGCGTGAGCACCACGAAGGGGTATTCCACGCGCCAGTCGGTGGCGTCCGTCACGTGCGACACGCGCGACAGGCCGTCGAACTTGATGTTGTCCTTGGCCGTCAGGCGGGCAAAGCGCTTTTGCGCTTCGCGGCGCATGCGCGCCACCTCGGCCAGCGTGCTGTCGAACTCGGCGATGGCGCGCTGCGCGGCATCCACCAGCTGGCCCACGCGGCGGTCGCGCTCGGCGTCCTCGTGCGGCAGGCGGCGCTTTTCGATCTCGGCCATGCGGTGGCGCAGGGCGTCCACCAGCAGCCGGCGCCGATCCGGGTTGTGCAGCAGGTCGTCCTGCAGGTAGGGGTTGCGCTGCACGACCCAGATGTCGCCCAGCACCTCATACAGCATGCGCGCGGAGCGGCCCGTGCGGCGCTCGCGGCGCAGCTCGTCCAGCACGGCCCAGGCCGGCTCGCCCAGCAGGCGGATGACGATCTCGCGATCGGAAAACGAGGTGTAGTTGTACGGGATCTCGCGCAGCCGGGCGGTCTGCCCGCCCTGCGCGCCCTGCAGGGCCGCCAGCGCAATCGGAACGTTCATGGGAATCAACCTGGGGACGGGCGCGGCATGCACCCTCGTGGCTCGGGGGCTGGCGATTTTAAGCGACCCCCTCCAAAGATCCCGGCGCACCGCAGCCGGGCCAGCGTTTGCACTGAAAAACGGCCCAAACGCTTGATGGACAAGCGCTGGCAGCTATCACTTCAATAGCAATAGATCAAAACAGCACCCGTGTGCGCAGCGTGCCCGGCACCTGGGCGAGCTTTTCCAGCGCCAGGTCGGAGGAGCGCGCATCCAGGTCAATCACCACGTAGCCGATGTCCTCGCGCGTCTGCAGGTACTGCGCGGCGATGTTGATGTGGTTGTCCGACAGGATGCGGTTGATCTGCGACAGCACGCCCGGCACGTTCTGGTGGATGTGCAGCAGGCGGTGCTTGCCCTCGTGGGCGGGCAGCGCCACCTCGGGAAAGTTGACCGACGAAGTGCTGGTGCCGTTGTCGCTGTAGCGGATGAGCTTGTGCGCCACCTCCAGGCCGATGTTGGCCTGCGCCTCCACGGTGGAGCCGCCGATGTGCGGCGTGAGGATGACGTTGTCCAGCCCGCGCAGGGGCGAGACGAACTCGTCCTTGTTGCTCTTGGGTTCCTTGGGGAAGACGTCGATGGCCGCGCCCGCCAGGCGGCCGCTCCTGATGGCTTCGGCCAGCGGATCGATCTCCACCACCGTGCCACGCGAAGCGTTGATCAGGATGGCGCCGGGCTTCATGGCGGCGATCTCGGCGGCGCCCATCATCCACTGCGTGGAAGGCAGCTCGGGCACGTGCAGGCTGACGATGTCGGCCTCGGCCAGCAGCGCCGCCAGCGACGGCGCCTGGCGCGCATTGCCCAGCGGCAGCTTGGCCACCACGTCATGAAAGATCACGTGCATGCCCAGGCTTTCGGCCAGCACCGACAGCTGCGAGCCGATGGCGCCGTAGCCGACGATGCCCAGCGTCTTGCCGCGCGCCTCGAACGCGCCCTCCGCGCTTTTCAGCCAGCCGCCGCGGTGCGCCACGGCGTTCTTCTCGGCAATGCCGCGCAGCAGCAGGATGGCCTCGGCCAGCACCAGCTCGGCCACCGAGCGGGTGTTGGAGTACGGCGCGTTGAACACGGCAATGCCGCGCTCGCGTGCCGCCGCCAGGTCGATCTGGTTGGTGCCGATGCAAAACGCCCCGATGGCCACCAGCTTGGGCGCGGCGGCCAGCACCTCGGCGGTCAGCTGGGTGCGCGAGCGGATGCCCACGAAGTGCGCGTCCGCCAGCTTGTCCTTGAGCTCCTGGCCCTCCAGCGCCCCGGGCAGCCGCTGCACGTTGGTGTAGCCGGCAGCAGCCAGGGCCTCGACGGCGCAGGCGTGCACGCCTTCGAGCAGCAAAAACTTGATCTTGCTTTTGTCCAGGGAGGTCTTGGGCATGGAGAAACACCGGTGGAGTTGCAGGGAGGCCATCATTGTGCAGTGCACAAATCCTTACTGACGTCAGGCGATTGGCCGGCCGGGCCCGCGCCGCACAGGGACATAAGTCCCCTACTTGTCAGCTTTGCGTAATGGAAGTGTCACAATTTGCACCTCCCGGGCGGCGGGTAATCCCCGTTGATGAGCGCTTTTTGCTGTGCCACAACGACATGTTCCCGTCACAAGGCGGCGCCACCATCGTGCGTTTTCGCCATCCGTCATTTCCCTAAAAAGGAGCTTTCACCCCATGCAAGTCAAACATCTGGCACTGGCCGCCTCCATGCTCGCCGTCAGCTTTGCCGCTCAGGCGCAGACCGAGATCCAGTGGTGGCACTCGATGACAGCGGTCAACAACGAGTGGGTCAATGACCTGGCCAAGCAGTTCAACGAAAGCCAGAAGGACTACCGCGTCGTGCCCACCTTCAAGGGCGTGTATGACGAAAGCATGACAGCCGCCATCGCCGCCTTCCGCTCGGGCAATGCGCCGCACATCCTGCAGGTGTTCGAAGTGGGCACGGCCACCATGATGGCCAGCAAGGGCGCCACCGTGCCCGTGGGCAAGGTCATGAAGGACGCTGGCGCGGACTTCAACCCCGCCGGCTACATCCCTGCCGTCGCCGGCTACTACACCGCGCCCAGCGGCGAGATGCTGAGCATGCCGTTCAACAGCTCGACCACCGTCTTCTACATCAACAAGGACGCCTTCAAGAAGGCCGGCCTGAACCCGGACAAGGCGCCCGCCACCTGGCCCGAAGTGTTCGATGCCGCCAAGAAGCTCAAGGCCAGCGGCCACAGCTGCCCGATGACGCTGGCCTGGATGGGCTGGACGCAGCTCGAATCCTTCTCGGCCTGGCACAACGTGGAGTTCGCCACCGAGAAGAACGGCCTGTCCGCCAACGGCTACAAGGCACGCCTGAAGCTCAATTCGCCCCTGCACGTCAAGCACATCGACAACCTGGCGCAGGCCGCCAAGAACGGCGAATTCGTCTACAAGGGCCGCGGCTCGGCCGCGCAGGCGTCGTTCACGTCGGGCGAGTGCGCCATGATCCAGACGTCCTCGGGCTTTTATGGCGACGTGGCCAAGAACGCCAAGTTCGCCTACGCCATCGCTCCCCTGCCCTACTACCCGGACGTGAAGGGTGCGCCGCAAAACACCGTGATCGGTGGCGCCTCGCTGTGGGTCATGGCCGGCAAGAAGGCCGAGGAGTACAAGGGCGTTGCCAAGTTCTTCGAGTTCCTGTCGCAGACCAAGGTGCAGGCCGCCAGCCACCAGCGCACGGGCTATCTGCCCATCACCATGGCCGCGTATGAGCTGACCGACAAGTCCGGCTTCTACCAAAAGAACCCCGGCACCGACGTCGCCGTGAACCAGATGGTGCGCAAGGTGACCGACAACTCGCGCGGCATCCGCCTGGGCAACTACGTGCAGATCCGCACCATCGAGGACGAAGAGCTCGAGCAGGTGTGGGCCGGCAAGAAGACGGCCAAGGAAGCGCTGGATTCCATCGTCAACCGCGGCAACGAACTGCTGACGCGTTTCGAAAAGTCCTACAAGAAGTAATCCCTGCCCGGCGCGCGCCGTGAGTGGCGCCCGCCGCGGCCGCGGCCCGCCCCCCCGCGCGGGCCGCTTCCTTTCCCGACGGCGGCACCCCGTGCGCCGGCGGTTTTTTGTTTTTGGACCGTCATGGAAAAACGCGTACTTTTCCGCTCCGCCTGGCTGCCGTGGGTGCTGATCGCACCGCAGCTGGCCATCATCATCGTGTTCTTCTTCTGGCCGGCCTGGCAGGCGGTGCTGCAGTCCTTCCAGATGGAAGACGCCTTCGGCATGAGCAAGGAGTGGGTGGGCCTGCAGAACTTCCAGCAGCTGCTCGATGACCCGTCGTACCTGAATTCCTTCAAGCGCACGGCGCTGTTTTCGATCCTGGTGGCCGGCAGCGGCATTGCGCTGGCGCTGGTGCTGGCGATCTTTGCCGACCGCATCGTGCGCTTTGCCATGGTCTACAAGACGCTGCTCATCGTGCCCTACGCCGTGGCGCCGGTGATCGCGGGCGTGCTGTGGGTGTTCCTGTTCTCACCCTCCATCGGCGTCATCACCTATTACCTGGGTGAGCTGGGCTACGGCTGGAACCACATGATGAACGACGGCCAGGCCATGGCGCTGATCGTCATCGCCTCGGTGTGGAAGCAGATCTCCTACAACTTCCTGTTCTTCCTGGCCGGGCTGCAGTCGATCCCGAAGGCGCTGATCGAAGCTGCCTCCATCGACGGCGCAGGCGCCTGGCGGCGCTTTTGGAACATCCAGCTGCCGCTGTTGTCGCCCACCACCTTCTTCCTGCTGGTCATCAACATCGTGTACGCGTTCTTCGACACCTTCGGCATCATCGACGCGGCCACGCAAGGAGGCCCTGGCCAGTCCACCTCCATCCTGGTCTACAAGGTCTATCAGGACGGCTTCAAGGCGCTGGACCTGGGCGGCTCGGCCGCGCAGTCGGTGATCCTGATGCTGATCGTGGTGGCGCTCACCGTGGTGCAGTTCCGCTATGTCGAGAAGAAAGTCCAGTATTAGGAACACCCCCCTATGTCGCTTCGCTCCATCCACCCGCTCTCGCAACGCTGCGCGTTGCGGGCAGGGGGACGCCGCCGGTGCTGCGGGGCGGCCCTTGCACGGCGGCTCTGGCACGGGTCGCGCCAGTGTTTTGGGTCGCGGGCTCTGGCATTCCTGTGAAGAAAATAAATGATTGATCGCAATCCCTGGCTGACCTTCGTCTCGCACGCCGTGCTGATCCTCGGCGTGGCCATCGTCGCCTTTCCGCTCTACTTGGCGCTCGTCGCCTCCACGCACACGGCGGACGCCATCGTGCAGTCGCCCATGCCGCTGCTGCCCGGCGCCCACCTGTGGGAGAACTACCAGGCCGCCCTGTTCGGCTCGGGCAAGCTGGGCTCCAACACCACCGTGGTGCGCATGCTGTGGGTCAGCTTCGTGATGGCCATGGTCATCACGGTGGGCAAGATCGCGATTTCGCTGCTGTCGGCGTTCGCCATCGTGTACTTCCGCTTTCCCTTCAAGATGCTGTGCTTCTGGGCCATCTTCCTGACGCTGATGCTGCCCGTGGAAGTGCGCATCCTGCCCACCTACAAGGTGGTGGCCGACCTGGGGCTGCTCAACACCTACGGCGGCCTGACGCTGCCGCTGATCGCCTCGGCCACGGCCACGTTCCTGTTCCGCCAGTTCTTCCTGACGGTGCCCGACGAGCTGGTGGAGGCCGCGCGCATTGATGGCGCCGGGCCCATGCGCTTTTTCGTGGACGTGCTGGTGCCGCTGTCGCGCACCTCGATCGCGGCGCTGTTCGTGATCCAGTTCATCTACGGCTGGAACCAGTACCTGTGGCCGCTGCTCATGACGACCAGCGAGGACATGTACCCGGTGGTCATCGGCATCAAGCGCATGCTGGCCGGCGGCGAGGCGGCCGTGGACTGGAACATCGTCATGGCCACCGCCATCATCGCCATGCTGCCGCCCACGCTGGTGGTGATGCTGATGCAAAAGTGGTTCGTCAAGGGCCTGGTGGACACCGAGAAGTAAGCATCAAATACCGCTCTAGCGCTTGTCCAGCAAGCGCTGAAAGCTACTGATTTAATAGCAACCATGGCTTCTATTTCCCTCAAGAACATCGTCAAGCGCTACGGCATCGGCAAGGCGGCCGTGCCCGTCATCCACGGCGTCAACGCCGAGATCCGTGACGGCGAATTCATCGTCATCGTCGGGCCTTCGGGCTGCGGCAAATCCACGCTCTTGCGCATGGTCGCGGGCCTGGAGGAGATCACCGGCGGCGAGCTGCACATCGGCTCGCGCGTGGTCAACAACCTGGAGCCGGCCAAGCGCGACATCGCCATGGTGTTCCAGAACTACGCCCTGTACCCGCACATGAGCGTGTTCGACAACATGGCCTACGGCCTGAAGATCGCCAGCGTTCCCAAGGACGAGATCCGTACGCGCGTGGACAAGGCCGCCAAGATCCTGGAGCTGGGTCACCTGCTGGAGAGGAAGCCGCGCCAGCTCTCGGGCGGCCAGCGCCAGCGCGTGGCCATGGGCCGCGCCATCGTGCGCCAGCCGCAGGTGTTCCTATTCGACGAGCCGCTGTCCAACCTGGACGCCAAGCTGCGCGTGCAAACGCGCCTGGAGATCCAGAAGCTGCACCGCGAGCTGGGCATCACCAGCCTGTTCGTCACGCACGACCAGGTCGAGGCGATGACGCTGGCCGAGCGCATCATTGTCATGAACGCCGGCAACATGGAGCAGTTCGGCACGCCCGAGGAGGTCTATCACACGCCCGCCTCCACCTTCGTGGCCAGCTTCATCGGCTCGCCGCCGATGAACCTGCTGCAAAACGCCCCCGGCGCGCAGCCCGGCCAGCTGCTGGGCATCCGCCCCGAGCACCTGGATGTGGGCGAGGACGGCTGGCCGGTGCTGGTGGAGACCGTGGAAATGCTGGGCGCCGAGCGCCTGATCTACGGCCGCCTCAACGGCGAGCAGCTCGTCGTGCGCGTGGAAGAAGGCACGCTGTGCCCGGCCCTGGGCTCCACCCTCCATGTGAAGCCGCGCGCCGATCGCCTGCACGCCTTCGACGCCACGAGCGGCAAGCGCATCTGACGCGCCCGACGTATCTGACGCGAGGAGCCGCCCCATGACCGCCCTGCCCCACTGGCCCTACCCGCGCTGGATCGCCCACCGCGGCGCCGGCCGCCTGGCGCCCGAAAACACCCTGGCCGCCTTTCGCCTGGGCGCCGCGCACGGCTGGCGCATGTTCGAGTGCGACGCCAAGCTCAGCGCCGACGGCGTGGTCTTCTTGCTGCACGACGCGACGCTTCCGCGCACCACCAATGGCCGCGGCACGGCCGGCGAGCTGGCCTGGAGCGAGCTGGCGCAGCTGGACGCCGGCAGCTGGCATTCGCGCCAGTACGCCGGCGAGGCCATCCCCACGCTGCAGGCCCTGGCACGCTGGTGCCTGGCCAACCGGCACCACCTGAACATCGAGATCAAGCCCACGCCGGGCACGGACGAGGCCACCGGGCGCGCCGTCGCCGCCCTGGCCGCACGGCTGTGGCACGGCCAGGACGTGCCGCCGCTGCTGACCTCGTTCAAGCCGCTGGCGCTGTCGGGCGCGCGCGAGGTGGCGCCGCAGCTGCCGCGCGGCCTGCTGCTGGACCAGTTGCAGGACGGCTGGCTGGACACCGCCCTGCAGCTGGGCTGCGTGGCCATCGTCTGCAACCATGCACTGTGGACTGCCGCGCAGGTGCAGGCCGTGCACCAGGCGGGCCTGCGCGCGCTCAGCTACACCGTCAACGACGAGTGGGCGGCCGAGCGGCTGATCGCGCTGGGCACCGACGGCATCATCAGCGACCGCGTGGACCTGTTCAGCCCCGGCTGAGCATCAGCCGCGCCGGCAGCGGCGGGCTTGCCAGCATCTGGTTGCCGCCGTTCACAAATCCCTGCAGGGCCACTCCTGGCCGCGCCCGGGGCTCGCAGACAATGGCCGCCATGCCGCGCCACGCCCCCTGCCGCCCTGCCCTTGACACCCTGCTGCGCCTGCTGACGGCCCTGCTGCTGGCCTGCACGCTGGCCGCCCCGGCCGCCGCCGCGCCCGCCGCACCCGCTGCGCGGCCGCAGGCCGCCGCCAGCGCCCCGGCGGCCTCGGTGTCGGCCAGCGACGGCCAGCCCCTGCCCTCCGTGGACGAGCTGCGCCGCCGCCTGGACGCCGTTCCCGCCAAGCTGGACGAAGAAGGCGACGGGCGCAAGCTGGTGGGCGAAGCCAACGCCATCGGCACCGCCGCAGAACGCCTGGCGGCCCAGCGCGCCGCCGACCTGGCCGACATCGACCTGCGCCTGCAGGGCCTGGGCCCGGCCCCGGAAAAGGGCGCGCAGGCCGACGCCCCCGACGTGGCCCAGCAGCGCACGGCCCTGAACAAGCAGCGCGCCACCATCGACGGCGAACTCAAGCTGGCCCGCCTGATCAGCGTGGACGCCGAGCAGCGCGCCGGCGACCTGACGCGCCAGCGGCACGCGCAGTTCCAGGCTGCGCTGGCCTCGCGGGCCGACTCGCCCCTGAGCGCCCGCTTTTGGCGCAACCTGCGCAACGCCGCGCCGGGCGACCAGGCCCGGCTGCAGTCGCTGGCCCTGGACCTGCGCAGCTCCATGGAAAGCGCCCTGCAGCCGCCGCGGCGCACTGCCTCCTTCAGCTCGCTGCTGGCCGCGCTGCTGCTGATTGTGGCCGGCACCTGGACGGCCGAGCGCATCCTGGTGCGCCTGCTGCCCGTCCATCTGCCCACCACCCGGCTGCGGCGCAGCCTGCTGGCCGCCGCCGCCATCACGGCCAACGTGCTGCTGGTGGGCGCGGCCATGCAGCTGGCCTGGGGCGCGCTGACGGCTGCCGAAGACCTGACCGACCCGCTCAAGGCGCTGGAGCGCGCCAGCGTGCGCGCGGCGGCCTATGCGGCCTTCGTCATCACGCTGGGCCACGCCCTGCTGGCGCGCCGGCGCCCCAGCTGGCGGCTGCTGCCGCTGAGCGACGCGCAGGCGCGCCGCCTGGCGCCCTACCCCTGGTGGATCGCGCTGCTGTCGGGCGTCGGCACGCTGGCAGTGGAGGTCAACGCCATCATCGGCGCCAGCCTGGCGGCCGAAGTCTTCACGCACGCCCTGCTGGCGCTGCTGCTGGCCTGCGCCACGGGGTTGCTGCTGGTGCAGGCGCGCCGGCGCGTCGTGCCCAGCGCCGCCGAAGAACCCGCCGCCGAAGGCACGCCCACGCCGCTGGTCAACGTGCGCCCGCTGTGGCTGGGCGCGCTGCTGGCGGCCGCCGCCGTGGCGGTGCTGGCGGCCATGGTCGCGCTGCTGCTGGGCTTTGTGGCACTGGCCAGCATGCTGGCGCGCCAGACGGTGTGGTTCGGCGTGGTGTTTGCCACGGCCTACCTGCTGTTCATGCTGGCCGAGGACCTGAGCGAGGCGCTGCTGTCGTCGCGCGGCGCGGTGGGCCGCCACCTGCACAGCGCGCTGGGGCTGGAGGCGCGGCTGCTGGACCAGCTGGCCGTGCTGGCCTCGGGCGCGCTGCGCGTGCTGCTGTTCTTCTACATGGTCATCGCGCTGATGGCGCCCTTCGGCACCGGGCCGGACGAGCTGTTTCGCCGCGGCAGCCGCTTTGACGGCGCCCTGAAGATCGGCGAATTCACCCTCGCCCCGCAGGCGCTCGCCACGGCGGCGCTGGTGCTGGTGGCCGGCTTCGTGGCCATCCGCATGTTCAAGCGCTGGCTGAGCGATGCGTACTTTCCCAGCACGGCGCTGGACCCGGGCATGCGCAGCTCCATCACCACGCTGCTGGGCTATGTGGGCGGGGTGGTGGTGATCGCCATCGCCCTGGCCGGCTTGGGCATCAGCGTGGAGCGCATCGCCTGGGTGGCCAGCGCCCTGTCGGTGGGCATTGGCTTCGGGCTGCAGGCCATCGTGCAGAACTTCATCTCCGGCCTGATCTTGCTGGCCGAGCGGCCGGTGCGGGTGGGCGACTGGGTCAAGCTGGGTGACACCGAGGGCGATGTGCGCCGGGTGAACGTGCGCGCCACCGAAATCCAGGTGGGCGACCGCTCCACCGTCATCGTGCCCAACTCGGAGTTCATCACCAAGACGGTGCGCAACATGACGCTGGCCGGCTCGCAGGGCCGGGTGCAGCTGAGCCTGCCCGCGCCGCTCGATACCGACGCCCGGCGCATGCGCGAGCTGATCCTCACGGCCTTTCGCGAGCACCCGGCCATCCTGGACGAGCCGGCGCCCGCGGTCACGCTGGACGGCATCCAGGGCGGCACCCTGATCTTTGTGGCCACCGGCTGGGTGGTCAATCCGCGCAACGCCGGCGGCACGCGCAGCGACGTACTGTTCGCCCTGCTGGACGCGCTGCGCGCCGAAGGCCTGCACCTGTCGCCACCGGCCACGACCTTCGTCACGCCCGGCGGGCAGGACGGCCCCGCGGGCGAGCCGCCAGAGCGCGCGCCCACGCCGCCCTTCGGCAGCTGATTGCTATTATTTCAATAGCTGCCAGCGCTTTCCCAGCAAGCGCCAGAGGCATATTTCATGCCAAATGACGAGTGCGCTCGCGCACGTAGGCCGCCACCACGGCCAGCAGCGCATCCAGGTGGCGCTGCAGCGGCGCGAAGCCGGCGTGGGGCTCGCGCGTGTCCTCGTCCATATAGACGGGCCGGCGGATCTCGATCTGCAGGCTGTGGCGGCGCAGCCGCGGCTGGCCGATGCGCCCGATCAGCTCCGCGCCCTTGTAGGGCTCGTTGTAGGCGACGCTGTAGCCAAAGCCGTGCAGCGTGTCGCCGATCAGGTGGATGAACTCGGGCGCGCAGGTGGTGCCGTCGCGGTCGCCCAGCACGAAGTCCGCCAGCGGCGGCGCATCCTGGCGGCCCAGGCGCTGGTACACGTCGCCGGGCATGGAGTGCAGGTTCAGGTGCCACACGCCGCCAAAGCGGGCCACGCTCTCGTCGATGGCGCGCTGCAGCTGCGCGTGGTAGGGGCGCCAGCAGCGCTCGATGCGCGCGCGCACCTCGGCCACGCCCAGGCGGCGTGCATACAGCGGCGTGGCCACGCCGGCCTGCACCAGCTGCTGCCACACCAGGCCCAGGCCCTGGCGGGTCTTGGGGCCGGGGGCCAGGGGCGGGCCGTCCCACGCGCCGTCCATCTGCGCCGGGTCCAGGTCGGTCTCGGCGCGGTTGGGGTCGATGTAGGTGCGCGGAAAGGTCGCGGCGATCAGCGTGGCGCCGTGGGCCGGCGCGCACTGCCACAGCGTGTGCACGTGCGTGTCCTCGCCGCGGCGCAGCAGTGCCAGGGGCACGGCGTGGCCGAAGTCATCGGGGTAGTGCGTGCCGCTGTGGGGCGAGTCGCACACCAGGGCCAGCGCCTGCCTCTCGGGGCGCCACACCTGCACCGGTCCGGGCGCCTGCTGCAGCGCCGCCATCAGTTCAGACGGATGTTGGCGCGCCTGGCCACCGCCGTGTAGCGCTCGATGGCCGCCTGGATCTGCCGGGCGAACTGCTCGGGCGTGTTGGCTATGGACTCGCCGGAGATGCCCTTTTGCTTTTCCAGGTAGTCGGACATGGCCATGACTTGGTGCGCCGCGGCGTTGAGCTTGTCGATGATGGGCCTGGGCGTGCCGGCGGGCGCCACTAGGCCGAACCAGCCGCCGTCGCCCATGCCGGGGTAGCCCAGCTCGCTGTAGGTGGGCACGTCGGGCAGCACGGGGCTGCGCTTGAGGGCCAGCACGGCCAGCGGGCGCAGCTTGCCTGACTGGATGTTGGACAGCGTGGAGGGCAGGTTGTCGGTCATCGCGTCCACCTGGCCGCCCAGCGCGTCGGTGATGGCCTGGCCGGCGCCCTTGTAGGGGATGTGCAGCAGGTCGATGCCCGCCAGGTTCATGAAGTTCTCGATGTTGGCGTGCCCCAGCGAGCCGGCGCCCGGCGAGGCGAAGGTGTACTTGCCCGGCCTGGCCTTGGCCAGGGCGATGAACTCCGCCATGGTCTTGGCCGGCACGCCGGGGTGCACCACGAACACGCTGGGCACGCTCATCACGTTGGTGATGGGGGCGAAGTCCTTCACCGCGTCGTAGGGCAGCCTGGCATAGATGGCGGGGTTGGCGCCGTGCGTGCTCACCGTGGCCATGCCGATGGTGTAGCCGTCGGGCGCGGACTTGGCGATGGCATCCGCGCCGATGGAGCCGCCGGCGCCGCCCCTGTTGTCCACCACCACGGGCTGGCCCAGCACCTGCGTCATCTTGTCGGCCAGCATGCGCGCGACCATGTCGGTGGAGCCGCCAGGCGCAAAGGGCACGATCAGCTTGATGGGCCGGCTGGGGTAGTCGCCCGCCTGGGCGTTGGCCAGCGGGGCGAAGGCCGCGGCCGCAGCGCAGGCGGCCAGGGTGGACAGCAGGGTACGGCGCAGCGCCATGGGGGTCTCCTCGTTGGAATCGGTATGGGAAAAGCGGTTGCTCTGGGGCGCCGCGATTCTTGGCCAGCACCGCCGCCTTTGAATAGCGACACAATGGCCCCGACCCATTACCGCTGCTCATACCTTCGACCGGAGCGCCCATGCGCATGCATTCACCGTCCCTGCCCGAGCTCCACGCCTTTGCCGCCGCGGCGCGCCTGGGCAGCTTCTCGCGCGCGGCCGCAGAGCTGGCCGTGACCCAGGGCGCCATCAGCCGCGCCATCGCCCGGCTGGAGGAGCACCTGGGCGTGCTGCTGTTCACGCGCGAGGGCCGGCGCAGCGTGCTCACGCCCGTGGGCCTGCAATACCTGGACGTGGTGGGCCCGCCGATCGCCAGCATCGAGTCGGCCTCGCAGGCACTGCGCACCGGGCGCAGCGCGCGGCCGCTGCGCCTGTCGGTGGCGCCCACGCTGTTCAGCCAGTGGCTCATCCCTCGCCTGCCGCAGTTCAGCGACCGCCACCCCGGCGTGGCGCTGTCGTTTGCGCCCTACCAGCGCGACGACCCGCTCACGGCGCCGGAGATCGACGCCTGGATCCGCGTGGGCGGCCAGGCCTGGCCGGCGGGCATCGCCGCGCACTATCTGGTCGGGCGCGAGCTGGTGCCCATCTGCCGCCCGCAGGACCTGCAGGGCCCGCAGGCCATCCGCCGCCCGGCCGACCTGCTGGCGCGCCCGCTGCTGTTTCACACCCACTACCCCGGCAACTGGGCGCACTGGCTGGCCGGCGTGGGCTGCGCGCACGGGCCCCTGGCGCCGGCAGCGGACTTCGACCAGGTGGCGCTGCTCACGCAGGCGGTGATCGCCGGGCTGGGCGTGGCCGTGGTGCAGCGCTGCCTGGTGGAGGCCGAGCTGGCCGCCGGGCGCATCGCCATCGCCCCGGACCTGCCCGTGCCCACCGCGCGCGGCTACCACCTGTGCCACGCCAGCGGCCGGCCGGCGCACCCGGCGCTGCCCAGCCTGCGCGACTGGCTGCTGCAGCAAGCGGCCGGCGCGCCAGTTGCGCCCGGTGCTTCAGGCGCGCCAAGCGCGCAGCCACAGCCACTGGCTGGTGGCGCAGGCCACAGCCAGGGCGCCGTAGGTCAGCATGCGGCCGTCGCGCCCCGATAGCGCCAGCCCGCCCGCCAGCACGGCGCTGCCGACTACGAAATTGATAGCTGCTGGCGCAAGCCAGCCGCGCCCTTGCGCCGCTTTCCGCATGAAAACATGGCTGGCCAGCACAAGCAGCAGCGCCACGCCCAGGGCGGGTGCGAACAGGTTCAGCAGATGGATGGCGAAGGCGAGGGGGTTCATGCGGACATGACGCAGATCAAGGCCTATGCCCCCGGGGCTGGCTGTCTGCGCCGCGAATTTTATAATCCCGCCCCATGGCAGTCTGGGCTCTCGGCATCAACCACACGACCGCTCCGCTCGACCTGCGGGGCCGCTTCGCGTTTGCGCTGGACCAGATCGCGCCCACGCTGCAGGGCCTGCGCCAGTCGCTGGCCGGCGGCGGCCAGCATCCGCAGGTCGAAACCGCCCTGCTGTCCACCTGCAACCGCACCGAGATCTACTGCGCCGCCCCCGCCTCGGCCATGGAGCACACGCTGGACTGGCTGGCCCACAGCGGCGGCGTCAGCGCCCAGCTGCTGCGCTCGCACTCCTACACGCTGGAAAACGGCCTGGCCGCGCGCCACGCCTTCCGCGTGGCCAGCGGGCTCGACTCCATGGTGCTGGGCGAGGCGCAGATCCTGGGCCAGATGAAGAACGCCGTGCGCGCCGCCGAAGGCGCCGGTGCCCTGGGCAGCACGCTCAACCAGCTGTTCCAGCGCAGCTTTGCCGTGGCCAAGGAGGTGCGCTCCAGCACC
Organism: Pulveribacter suum; assembly: GCF_003013695.1. GTDB lineage: Bacteria > Pseudomonadota > Gammaproteobacteria > Burkholderiales > Burkholderiaceae_C > Melaminivora > Melaminivora suum. Next base: position 3,014,918 of record NZ_CP027792.1, read on the forward strand.
GACATCGGCGCGCACAGCATCAGCATGGCCGCCGCCGCCGTGCGCCTGGCCGGCCAGCTGTTCGAAGACCTGTCGCAGATCCGCGTGCTGTTCGTGGGCGCGGGCGAGATGATCGAGCTGTGCGCCACGCACTTCGCGGCCAGGAGCCCGAAACAAATCGCCATCGCCAACCGCACGCTGGAGCGCGGCGAGGCGCTGGCCACGCGCTTTGGCGGCTCCGTCATGCGCCTGGCCGACCTGCCCGATCACCTGCACGAGTTCGACGCCATCGTCAGCTGCACTGCCAGCCAGCTGCCCATCATCGGCCTGGGCGCCGTGGAGCGGGCTTTGAAGAAACGCCGCCACCGCCCCCTCTTCATGGTGGACCTGGCCGTGCCGCGCGACATCGAGCCCGAGGTCAAGGGCCTGGAAGACGTGTACCTGTACACCGTGGACGACCTGGCCGGCGTGGTGCAGACTGCCCAGGCCAACCGCCAGGCGGCCGTGGCCCAGGCCGAGGCCATCATTGACGCCGGCGTGCAAAGCTTCATGCACTGGATGGACCTGCGCCGCCCCGCGGCCCAGGGCGCGGCCGTGGTGCCGCTGATCCAGCAGCTGCACCGCCAGACGGACGAATGGCGCCAGCTGGAGATCGCCCGCGCCAAGCGGCTGCTGGCCCGCGGCGAGGACGTGGACACGGTGCTGGAGGCCCTCTCGCGGGGCCTCGCGCAAAAGATGCTGCACGGCACCATGGCCGAGCTGCGCGCCGGCGACGCCGATGCGCGCGAGCAGACGGCGCAGACCGTCTCGCGCCTGTTCCTGCGCTCGCACAGCAAGAGCGCGCTGTAGCGGCGCTCGCCGCGCCCTGCAGACCAGTTTCAGGTCAAATCGGCCTGAAACGCCCGCCAGTCAAGCGCGGGCAGCTACCGAAACAGTAGCAACCCAACCCCTCTCCCTCCCCGCCCATGCAACCCTTTCTCCGCACCCAGTTGGAGCGCTACGCGCAGCGCCTGGCCGAACTGGACTTCCTGCTCTCGCGCGAAGACATCATGGCCGACATGCAGCAGTACCGCGTGCTGTCACGCGAGCACGCCGAGGTGACGGCCGTGGCCGGCCGCTGGGCCCGCTGGCAGCAGCGCGAGGCCGATCTGGCCGGCGCCCAGGACATGCTGGAAGACCCCGACATGGCCGAGCTGGCGCAGGACGAGATCGCCGCCGCCACCCATGACCTGGCGGAGCTGGCGGACGAGCTGCAGCGCCTGCTGCTGCCCAAGGACCCGGATGACGAGCGCAACGCGTTCCTCGAAATCCGCGCCGGCACGGGCGGCGACGAATCCGCCCTGTTCGCCGGCGACTTGGCGCGCATGTACACTCGCTACGCGGCCGCAGCCGGCTGGCGCGTGGAGGTCATGAGCGCGCACGAGGCCGAGCTGGGCGGCTACAAGGAGGTGGTGCTGCGCGTCGAGGGCCGCGCTGGTGACGGCCCCTCCGGTAGCGGTGCCTACGGCCGCCTGCGCTTCGAGTCCGGCGGCCACCGCGTGCAGCGCGTGCCCGCCACCGAGACGCAAGGCCGCATCCACACCAGCGCCTGCACCGTGGCCGTGATGCCCGAGCCCGACGCAAGCCAGGCCATCACGCTGAACCCGGCCGACCTGCGCATCGACACCTTCCGCGCCAGCGGCGCTGGCGGCCAGCACATCAACAAGACCGACTCGGCCGTGCGCGTGGTGCACCTGCCCACCGGCATCGTCGCCGAGTGCCAGGACGGGCGCAGCCAGCACAGCAACAAGGCCAAGGCGCTGGCCGTGCTGCAGGCGCGCATCCAGGAAAAGGAACGCAGCGAGCGCGCCGCCAAGGAAGCCGCGATGCGCAAGGGTCTGGTGGGCAGCGGCGACCGCAGCGACCGCATCCGCACCTACAACTTTCCGCAGGGGCGGCTCACCGACCACCGCATCAACCTGACGCTGTACAAGCTGCTGGCCGTCATGGAGGGCGATCTGCAGGAAGTGCTGGACGCCCTGCAGCACGCCCGCGAGGCCGAGCTGCTGGCCGAGCTGGAAACGGCGATTTGAGCCAAAACAGCCTCCAGCCCTTGCCAGACAAGCGCGAGCAGCTATGAATATAGAAGCAACCATCGCCCAGGCCCTGGCCCGCGCGCAGGCCGGCGGCCTGGCCCGCATCGACGCGCAGATGCTGCTGCTGCACCTGCTGCAGCGCCCCTTGCACGAACGCGCCTGGCTGCTGACGCACGACGGCGACGCCCTGCCAGGCGATGCCCTGGCCCGCTATCAGGCCCTGTGCGCGCGCCGTGCGGCGGGCGAGCCGGTGGCCTATCTCACGGGCAGCAAGGAGTTCTACGGCCTGGCGCTGGAGGTGGATGCCCGGGTGCTCGACCCGCGCCCGGACACCGAGACACTGGTGGACTGGGCTTTGGCGCTGGCTGCGCCCACGGCGCGCATGGCCGACCTGGGCACCGGCAGCGGTGCCATCGCCCTGGCCCTGCAGAGCCGGCGCCCGCTGGCCCAAGTGCTGGCCGTGGACGCCAGCGCCGCCGCCCTGGCCGTCGCCCAGGCCAACGCCCGGCGGCTGGGCCTGCCCGTGCAGTTCGCGCAGGGCAGCTGGCTGCAGGGCATCGCCGGCCCGTTCGATGTGATCGTGAGCAACCCACCCTACATCCCGGCCGGCGACCCGCACCTGGCCGCCCTCGGGCACGAACCGCTGTCGGCGCTGGCCAGCGGCGCCGACGGGCTGGACGACATCCGCGCCATCGTCGCCCAGGCTCCCTCGCGCCTGGCCCGTGGCGGCTGGCTGCTGCTGGAGCATGGCTGGGACCAGGCGGACGCCGTGCAGGCCCTGTTGCGCGCGGCCGGCTTCGATCAGGTACAAAGCCGGCACGACCTGGCCGGCATAGCCCGATGCAGCGGCGGGACAATGCCTGCGAAACATCCAGGCCCGATGAAATAATCCCCTCCATCGCCCCGCGCCGGGGCACCCCACCCACCAGGAGCATCACCCATGAGCGACGTCCAGCAACGCATCGAGCAACTCGTCAAGACCAACGACATCCTGCTGTTCATGAAGGGCAGCGCCAGCTTCCCCATGTGCGGTTTTTCCGGCCGCGCCATCCAGATCCTCAAGGCCTGCGGCGTGGACGCCAAGGACATCGCCACCGTGAACGTGCTGGACGACCAGGAAATCCGCCAGGGCATCAAGGACTTCAGTCACTGGCCCACCATCCCGCAGCTGTACGTGCGCGGCGAGTTCGTCGGCGGCTCGGACATCATGATGGAGATGTACGAGTCCGGCGAGCTGCAGCAGGTAGTGAGCGGCCAGCAGGCCGGCTGACCCGCCGCGCCCGGCACCGACAACCGCCTTGCGAGGCGGTTTTTTTGCGCCCGCCGCAGGGGCGGGCGCGCCCGCGGCCGGCCGCTACACTCCCCGCAGTGCCACCACCGTGGCCGCGCCCGTCGCCGGCCGGCCACCCCTTTATGACCCTGACCCAAAGCCTGCTCGTCATCGCCCTGCTCATCGCCGCGAGCGCGTTCTTCTCGGTGGCCGAACTGTCGCTGGCCGCCTCGCGCCGCCTGCGCCTGCGCCAGATGGCCGACGAGGGCGACGGGCGCGCCGCGCGGGTGCTACTGATGCAGGAGCAGCCGGGCGACTATTTCACGGTGGTGCAGGTGGGCCTGAACGCGGTGGCCATCCTGGGCGGCATCGTCGGCGAAGGCGCCCTGAGCCCCTATTTCTCCGACGTGCTGGCGCTGTGGCTGGCGCAGCCGCAGGCGCAGACGATGGGCTTTTGGGCCTCTTTCCTGGTGGTGACCTCGCTGTTCATCCTGTTCGCGGACCTGCTGCCCAAGCGGCTGGGCATGGCGAACTCCGAGCGCATGGCGGTGCTCGTCGTGGGGCCCATGCAGTGGTGCATGCGGCTGTTCAAGCCGCTGATCTGGCTGTACAGCCGCGCTGCCGATGCGCTGCTGCGCCTGTCGGGCCTGCCCTCGCAGCGCGACGAGCGCGTCACCTCGGACGACATCCTGGCCATGATGGAAGCGGGCGCGCGCTCGGGCGTGCTGGCGGCGCGCGAGCAGCAAGTCATCGAAAACCTGTTCGAGCTGGACACGCGCAGCGTGGTCAGCGCCATGTCCACGCGCGACCGCGTGGCCTACTTCCTGCGCGACGACCCGGACCACGTGATCCGGGCGCGCATCGCCAACGAGCCGTTTTCCACCTACCCGGTGTGTGTGGACGACATCGACCACGTGGTGGGCTACGTGGACGCCAAGGACTTGTTCCAGCGGGCGCTGAACAACCAGCCCATCTCCCTGGCCGAGGAAGGCCTGGTACACAAGGCCCTGATCGTGCCCGACCGGCTGTCGCTGGCCGAGGTGCTGGAGCAGTTTCGCCAGGTGCACGAGGACTTTGCGGTCATCGTCAACGAGTACAGCCTGGTGGTGGGGGTGGTGACGCTCAACGACGTGATGAGCACCGTGATGGGCGACCTGGTGGGGCCGAGCTCGGACGAGGAAGAGCAGATCGTGCGGCGCGACGAGAACTCCTGGCTGGTGGACGGCATCACGCCCATCAACGACGTGCTGCACGCCCTGGCCATCGACGAGCTGCCGCACGCGGACGAGTACGAGACGCTGGCCGGCTTTCTGACGGTGATGCTGCGCCGCGTGCCGCGGCGCACCGACAGCGTCACGCTCAGCGGCTACAAGTTCGAGGTGATCGACGTGGACAGCTACCGCGTTGACCAGGTGCTGGTGTCGCGGCTGAGCCCGCTGCGCACCAGCGCCGGGGATTCACCGCCGCCCGGGCACGAGCCTCAGGCGGCAGACGTGCGCTCCTGAAAGAACCAGTTGCGCTGCGCGGCAAACACCGCGCTGGGATAAGGCGCGCGGCCGCGGCTGCCGTTGTAGCGGCCCAGGGCCAGGTACAGGTCGCCCCGCTCGCGATCCAGGTAATGGCGCAGGATGACGCAGCCAAAGCGCAGGTTGGTCTGCATGTGAAACAGCTTGGCCGGGTCGCCGTCACCGATCGCGCGCGTCCAAAACGGCATGACCTGCATGTAGCCGCGCGCGCCCACGGAGGACACGGCGAACTTGCGAAAAGCGCTCTCCACCTGGATCAGGCCCATCACCAGGGACACATCCAGCCCGGCGCGCTTGGCCTCGTACCAGACGGTCTGCAGGAAGTCGCGGCGCACCTCCCAGGCGGGCTTGCGGCTGCGCAGGCGCTCGCTCATGGTGCCCAGCCAGCGCAGGTACAGCAGGCGCGCCTCGGTGCTGACGAACAGCGGCTCGGGCGGAGCCAGGTCGGCCACGGCGGAGCTGAGCGCCGAGCGTACGGAGTCGATGAGCGGTTCTTCCAGCTGGCTGCTGGCGTGCGCCGCAGCAGGCAGGCCCAGCCATGCAGCCGGCCCTGCCGCCAGCGATGCCAGCAGGCAGGCGCGGCGCGACAGCGCGCCGCGCAGCACGGGCGCTGCTGCCGCCCCAGTTGCCTCAAATGTCATGCTGTCAAACGTTCCTTCACGTACGCAAGTATGTCGCCCGCGCCCACCTTGGTGGCGCTGCTGTCGCGGCGGTGCTGGTATTCCACCTGGCCTTCCTTCAAGCCCCGATCGGACAGCACCACGCGGTGCGGCACGCCGATCAGCTCCCAGTCCGCGAACATGGCGCCCGGGCGCTCGCCGCGGTCGTCCAGCAGCACATCGACGCCAGCGGCCAGCAGCTCCTCATAGAGCTTTTCGGCAGCGGCCTTCACTTCCTGACTGCGGTCCATGCCGATGGGGCACAGCACCACGGTAAACGGCGCGATGGCGTCGGGCCAGATGATGCCGCGCTCGTCGTGGTTTTGCTCGATGGCGGCGGCCGGCAGGCGCGTCACGCCGATGCCGTAGCAGCCCATCTCGAAGTGCGCCGGCTTGCCGTCTTCACCCAGGAAGGTGGCGTTCATGGCCTTGGAGTATTTGGTGCCCAGGTAGAACACGTGGCCGACTTCGATGCCGCGCTCGATGGTAAGTTCCCCCCGGCCGTCGGGCGAGGGGTCGCCGGCCACGACGTTGCGCAGGTCGGCCACGGCTTCGGGTTCGGGCAGGTCGCGGCCCCAGTTCACGCCGGTGATGTGGTGGCCCTCCTGGTTGGCGCCGCAGATCCAGTCGGCCATCACGGCCACCTCGCGGTCGGCAACGATGCGCACGGGCTTCTTCAGGTCCAAGGGGCCCAGGTAGCCGGGCTTGGCACCGAAGTGCTCCTCGATCTCGGGCACGGTGGCAAAGCGAAAGCCGTTGTCCAGCCCGGGCACCTTGGAGACCTTGATCTCGTTCATGTCGTGGTCGCCGCGCAGCAGCAGTAGCCAGACCCGCACGCCGACGGCCTCGCCTGCCTCGTTCAGCTCGTCGGTAGCCAGCACCAGCGACTTCACGGTGCGGGCCAACGGCACGCCCAGCAGCCCGGCCACGTCGGCGCAGGTGGCCTTGCCGGGCGTGGGGGTGAGCGTGCGCGGCTGGCTGGCGGCAGGGCGCGGACCGGCAGGTGGCGCGCTCTCGGCCTTTTCCATGTTGGCCGCGTAGTCGCTGGTGGGGCAATAGACGATGGCGTCCTCGCCGGTGGCGGCGATGACCTGGAATTCTTCGCTCAGATCGCCGCCGATGGCGCCCGAGTCAGCCGCCACGGCGCGATACGTCAGGCCGAAGCGATCGAAGATGCGGCGATAGGCCTCGGCCATGGCCTGGTAGCTGGCCTTGGCGCCGGCCTGATCGCGGTCGAAGGAGTAGGCGTCCTTCATGGTGAACTCGCGCCCGCGCATCAGCCCGAAGCGCGGCCGGCGCTCGTCGCGGAACTTGGTCTGGATCTGGTAGAGATTCTTGGGCAGCTGCTTGTAGCTGCGCAGCTCCTGGCGGGCGATGTCAGTGACCACTTCCTCGCTGGTGGGCTGGATGACGAAGTCGCGCGCGTGGCGGTCTTGAATGCGCAGCAGCTCCGGCCCCATCTTCTCGAAACGCCCCGTTTCCTGCCACAGCTCGGAAGGCTGCACCACGGGCATGGCGCACTCCACGGCACCGGCGCGGTTCATTTCCTCGCGCACGATCGCTTCGACCTTGCGGATCACGCGCAGGCCCATGGGCATGTAGGTGTAGATGCCGGCGCCCAGCTTCTTGATCATGCCAGCGCGGGTCATGAGCTGGTGGCTGACCACCTCGGCGTCGGCGGGCGCCTCTTTGAGGGTGGAGACAAAGAATCGGGAAGCTTTCATGGGGGAACCTGGCCACCGCTGCGGGTGTGCTTGCTGCACGCGGGGGTGCGTGCATAATGACTACAGTTTGAAAAATTTGGGGTCAGATTATGCTCGACCGGGACGGTTTCCGCCCAAACGTCGGCATCATCCTGCTCAACCAGAAGAATCAGGTGTTCTGGGGCAAGCGTATACGCACCCACAGCTGGCAGTTTCCGCAGGGCGGCATCGACCGCGGAGAAAGTCCGGAACAGGCCATGTTCCGGGAGCTTCACGAAGAAGTCGGACTGCAGCCTACCCAGGTACGTGTCATTGCCCGCACCCGCGACTGGTTGCGCTACGAGGTGCCAGACCGGTTCATCCGCCGCGACGCGCGTGGACACTACCGCGGCCAAAAGCAGATCTGGTATCTGCTGCAGCTGATAGGCCACGACTGGGACTTGAACCTGCGTGCCACCAATCATCCGGAGTTCGACGCCTGGCGTTGGAACGAGTACTGGGTGCCGCTGGACGTGGTGGTCGAGTTCAAGCGCGGCGTCTATGAGATGGCATTGACCGAACTGGCCCGTTTCGTCCCCCGGTACGAACAGCGCAACCGCTACCTGCGCAGCGGCATGCGCTCGCGCGAGCACGACGGCCTGCAGATGCCTTCGCACCGCAGCGGCGGCAGCATGCTGGTACGGCCGGGAGTGGAGCTGCCGCCGGGCGCCAGCTTCGACCCGGACCCGCAAAACAGTATGCCGGCCCCGTTGGAGCCCCTGGCACCGGTCACACGCAGCCTGCAGCCGGGCGACAAGGGCTGACCGCTCAGTGCTGCGGCGACAACACCATGTTGTCGCGGTGCACCATCTCCGGCTCGGCGGCGTAGCCCAGCAGCTGCTCGAACTGCGACGACGGCTTGCGGCACAAAAGCCGCGCCTCGGCACTGGCATAGTTGGCCAAGCCCCGGGCAATCTCGCTGCCGGCCGCGTCGCGCACGGCAATCACGTCGCCCCGGTCGAAGTCGCCTTCCACCGCCACCATACCGATAGGCAGCAGGCTCTTGCCTTCGCCGCGCAGCTTGGCGGCCGCGCCGGCATCCACCGTCACCGCGCCGCGCAGCTGCAGGTGGTCCACCATCCACTGCTTGCGTGCGTGGTATTTGGCGGTCTGCGCCACCAGCAGCGTGCCGATGGCTTCGCCACGCGCCAGGCGCAGCAGCACGTCGCTCTCGCGCCCCCAGGCGATCACGGTGGATGCGCCCGAGCCCGCCGCGCGCTTGGCGGCGATGATCTTGGTCAGCATGCCGCCCTTGCCGATGCTGGAGCCCGCGCCGCCAGCCATGGCCTCCAGCGCCGGGTCGCCGGCCTGCGCCTCATGCACGAACTGCGCGGCGGGGTCGCGCCGGGGGTCGGCCGTGTACAGGCCTTTCTGGTCCGTCAGGATGACCAGCGCATCGGCCTCCACCAGGTTGGCCACCAGGGCGCCCAGGGTGTCGTTGTCGCCGAACTTGATCTCGTCGGTGACTACCGTGTCGTTCTCGTTGATAACCGGCACCACGCCCAGGCGCAGCAGCGTCAGCAGCGTGGAGCGCGCGTTCAGATAGCGCTCGCGGTCGGCCAGGTCGGCGTGGGTCAGCAGCACCTGGGCGCTGCCCATGCCCTGCTCGCGCAGTTTGGTCTCGTACATCTGCGCCAGGCCCATCTGGCCCACGGCGGCAGCGGCCTGCAGCTCGTGGATCTCGCGCGGACGCTTGCCCCAGCCCAGCCGCTTCATGCCTTCGGCAATGGCGCCGCTGGAGACCATGATGACCTCGCGCGGCGCGCCCGCCTCGCCGCGCACCAGGGCCGCCAGCTGGCGGCTCCATTCGCCGATGGCGACCTCGTCCAGCCCGCGCCCCTCGTTGGTGACGAGGCTGGAGCCGACCTTGACCACGATGCGCCGGGCATCACGCAACACACTGGAGTTCATGTTTGAATGAAATCGGGCTCCAGCCCTTGCCTGGCAAGCGCTGGCAGCTATTTTAATGATAGCAACTCGAAGGAGCGGGTCAGGCTGGCTGGTCCTGGTCGCCGGCAAAGCGAGGATCCACCTCGACCGGCTCTGCGTTGGCTGCCTTCTGCTCGGCATGCACGTGCTGGTAGATGGTGCGGATCAGCAGCTCGCAGCCCTCGCGCGTCAGGGCAGAGATCTCGAACACCGGCCCCTTCCATTTGAAGCGCTTGACGAAATCCTGCACGCGTGCGGCGCGCTCCTCGGCCGGCACCATGTCCAGCTTGTTGAGCACCAGCCAGCGCGGCTTGGCGTGCAGCTGGGCGTCGTACTTCTTCAGCTCGCCCACGATGGCCTTGGCCTGCGCGACCGGGTCCACCGCATCGTCGAAGGGCGCCAAGTCAACCACATGCAGCAGCAGCCGGGTGCGCTGCAGGTGGCGCAGAAACAGGTGGCCCAGGCCCGCGCCCTCGGAGGCGCCCTCAATCAGGCCGGGGATGTCGGCGACGACGAAGCTCTGCTCCGGCCCGACCCGCACCACGCCCAGATTGGGGTGCAGCGTGGTGAAGGGGTAGTCGGCGATCTTCGGGCGCGCGTTGGAGACGGCGGCGATGAAGGTGGATTTGCCGGCGTTGGGCATGCCCAGCAGCCCCACGTCGGCCAGCACCTTCAGCTCCAGCTTGAGGTTCTTGCGCTCGCCCGGCCAACCAGGCGTCTTTTGCCGTGGCGCGCGGTTGATGGCGCTCTTGAAGCGCATGTTGCCAAAACCACCGTCGCCGCCCTTGGCGATCATGATGACCTCGCCCGGCTGCAGCAGTTCGTACAGCACCTCGCCCGTCTCGGCGTCGCTCAGGATGGTGCCCACGGGCATCTTCAGCGTGATGTCGCTGCCGGCCGCACCGAACATGTCCGAGCCCATGCCGTGCTCTCCGCGCCTGGCCTCATGGCGGCGCGAGTAGCGGTAGTCAACGAGCGTGTTCAGGTTCGGATCGGCCACGGCGAACACATGCCCTCCCCGCCCGCCGTCGCCGCCGTTGGGCCCGCCAAATTCCTTGTATTTTTCGTGGCGGAACGACACGCAGCCATTGCCCCCATCGCCGGCGGCAATGTCGATAAAGGCTTCGTCGACAAATTTCATGGTTGTGCAGTTTACAAAAGCGCGCCTGCAGGGCGCGCAAACGACAAAGCCCCGGCGATGCGGGGCTTTGCGGATCACGCCGGGGCGACTGCGGTCAGACCGGAGTCACGCTCACGGTGTGCTTGGACAGGGCACCCTTCGTGCTGAAGGACACGTGGCCGTCCACCAGGGCGAACAGCGTGTGGTCCTTGCCGAGGCCGACATTCACGCCGGGGTGCATGCGCGTGCCGCGCTGGCGCACGATGATGGAGCCTGCGCTGATCAGCTCACCACCATAGGCCTTCACGCCGAGCATCTTGGGCTTGGAATCGCGCCCGTTTCGCGTAGAGCCGCCGCCTTTTTTCTGTGCCATGAGATCTGCTCCTGGTAGTTAAGCGGCAATCGCCTCGATCTGCAGCTCAGTGAACTGCTGGCGATGGCCTTGACGTTTCTGATAGTGCTTGCGACGGCGCATCTTGAAGATGCGAACCTTGTCGTGCTTGCCGTGAGCCACGACGGTGGCCTTCACGCTTGCGCCGGATACCAGGGGCGTACCGACCTTGAGTTCGGTGCCGTTGCCGACAGCCAGAACCTGGTCAATCACGATCTCCTGGCCTACTTCCGCAGCAATCTGTTCTATCTTAATTTTTTCGCCAGCGGCAACGCGATACTGCTTGCCACCGGTTTTTATGACCGCGTACATGTAAACCTCGTTCAGTTGGAGTTCCGCAAACAAATTTTTGCGGAACCTGCGATTCTACTACGCCTCGCCAAAAACACCAATGCCCGCGCCCACTTGCACTCCCCCATGGGACGACGCGCGCAGCGGCCGACCACACAGGCGTTCCTATAATCGCGGGTTTGCCACCAACCGGCCACCCACCTTGGCAGTCCATTCTCCCAGCACCGCCGCCGCCCTTGCCTTGATCGCCCAGGACATGCAGGAGGTGGACAAGGTCATCGCTACCCGTCTGCAGTCCAGCGTGCCGCTGGTGGGCCAAGTGGCCCGGTACATCATCTCCGCGGGCGGCAAGCGCCTGCGCCCCGCCCTGCTGCTGCTGGTCAGCGGCGCGCTCGGCTATCAGGGTGTGCAACGCTTCAATCTGGCGGCGGTGGTCGAATTCATCCATACCGCCACCTTGCTGCACGATGACGTGGTGGACGAATCCACCCTGCGCCGTGGGCGCGCCACGGCCAACGAAAGCTTTGGCAACCCGGC